>CALELF010000144.1 GCA_937902895.1 uncultured Synergistaceae bacterium
AGAGAGTATAGATGATGTTGAAGCTAAGATTGAAACTATGATGAATGAAATTAAAAGAAAGAAAAAAGCCGTTTTGAAAAATAATTTCAAAACGACTTTTTCTTTTATTTCAGAAAAATTTTATTTGCTATTTGCGTGTAAAGGTTGGGAAACGGTCGTCCTTATAAAGCTGTGGCAAAATTTTTGAAAGTCCCATTGCGACACGGAATGCGTCTAGATCTTGATACACATTTCCTATGACCTGAACTCCTATTGGAATATTCTTGCTAGATAATGAAACGGGCGTTGCCACTATTGGGTAGGCAAAAAGCAAATTCCAAGGGAAGGTCATAAAGACCTGGCCACCAAATGCAGGAATTCCATTTATGAGAGCTGCCTTTTCGGGAGTAGCTTCATAATCTGCTGGCACAAATGGTGTTGAAAAAACTGGCGTGATGAGAGCAATACAGCCTTCTGAAAAAACACGTTCTTGAACTTCATTGTGCAACTCTTTGGTAAGTGCTTCTGCATTTGCAAGCTGAATAGAGCCAGGCTCGTCTGTGTTTTTGTAAAAACCATTTAAGACATTAGTAACATAGGAACACAGCTTGTCCTCATTGCCCGCAATAGCCCCAAACATTGACCCTATACCACTCGCCAAAAGAGCCTTACCATAGGTTTCGTATGTGTCACATGTCCAACTGAGTTTTACCTCAATAACCTCTGCTCCTGCTTTCTTCAAAGCTTCTACAACCTTATCAAGGGCTTCTCTTTCTTCTTTGTCAATTCCACCGCTAACCCAGTGGTCAAAGTAATCAACAGCAATTTTTACTCCCTTTAAGTCTTCATATTCTTTTGGATATTCCAACTTTGGACTAATTGCCCCCATGTCTCTCGTAGATGGACCGGTGATGATATTTTGAACTAGGATTAAATCCTCTATTGTCCTTGCCTGTGCGCCTATTGTGCAATACTGTGTAAAGCCAGCCTGTGCCACACGTCCAAATGGGGAACGGAAGCCATAGACACCACACATTGAGGACGGAATACGAATGGAACCACCCATATCGCTACCGGTTGACAAGGTGCAAAAACCACCGGCAAGGGCAGCACAGGAGCCACCAGATGAACCGCCAACACCATAATTTTCATTCCAAGGATTTCTCGTTACGCCGTAAAGACGCGACCAAGTCATAATGCTAACCCAAAATTCTGGAACTGTTGTCTGAAAAACGAATATTGCACCTGCATCGCGGAGTTTTTCTATCATTGGGTCGTCCATTCTTGCTGGCTCTGCATTAGCACAAACTAATGACCCAGCATCTACAACCCAACCCCTTACAGCATTGTCATCTTTTACAGCGATAGTAACACCTTCCAGAGGACGAGCAGTGCCTTCCTTGTAGCGTTTTTCTGCTTCCTTTGCCTGCTCTAGAGCTTCCTCGTAATTTTCAAAGGTTATGGCGTTTACCTTGCCATTGAAATTAAGGTAATCTGGAGCTTCTTTCTTGCCTGAAGCAACCTTTCCATTATACTCTTTTATCATTTCAAGCTGTGCTTTTAACACGTCCACAGGCGAGAGCTCTCCGCTCTTGAATTTCTCAATCTGCTCTGTTGCAGACATATAGGCAAGGTCTTTCACGCTGTTTGATACACCCCCAAAGGGATTGAAATAAAGCAGACCAAAAAAGACAATTAAGAAAACGATAATCGCAAAAACAGTGCTTTTTGAAAACTTTGGAAATTTCATTTTTTACTCCTCCTTGATTTGTTTTTTAGACAAGTAAATCCGTCGCAAAAATGCAAGATACAAAAAAGTCGTTTTGAAAAACAATTCAAAACGACTTAATTTCTGTTTAACAAATTTTATTTAAGCAAATTCACCAAGATTGTAGCAAGGAACGTGATTGCCTGCAAGCCAATAAAGACAGACACAGACAACTTTGCAGCCAAGGCAAAGGCCACGTTACCACCCGCAGCTTCATACTTTGTCGCAGAACGCCACACACCAAAAAGGCACATTGCATTGTAAATGATAAGGACAAAATTCAAAAGCTGACCAAGGTATGTTGAAATTGCTGAAATGATAGGCACAACAATGAAGAAGCCAACTATTGAAATCAGTGCCCAATAAACCCAAAATGTAACGCCAAGATCCAAATCACCGCGAAGCATTTCGCCAAAACGACCTGGCTGTTTGACAAACTCAAACGTCTTTTTTGCTTCCGCTGTTGCTTTTCCCTTTACATCTTCAAATTTCTGTTTTGTTTCATCATTGAAGATCTTACCAAAAAAGCCCCTCTTTTTATCTCCTGACTGCTGCTCTGGTGAAAAGTTTGTTTCCTGCTGATCCATGGTGATACTCTCCTTATTTAGTAATTTATTACGCCTGAATTGCGTGGCAATTATTGTAGCATAGATGAAAAAAAATGCAAACATTTTTTTTCAAATTTTTAAAAAAAATACATATTTGTGTTAAACTTATTCAAGAAAAGTTTTGATACATGAGGTAATTTGAATGACTGACCCAGTTAAGAAGGTGCAAACGCACCTTAACAGCACTTCCTGCTCGTCAAAGATTATACACACGGAAGAAACAATCTTTACCGTTACAGACGCATCTCGTGCAGTAAGTGCACCAGAAGAAGAAATCTTAAAAAGCATAATCCTACGCATTGACCACGGAGCAAGCCATGCACTTGCCCTCATGAGTGGCGTAAACAGGGTTGATACAAAAAAAGTGCGTCATGCACTCGGAGCAAAACACGCCTCTTTTGAAAGTGGGGAAGTGTGCGAAACGTTGTTTGGCTTCAAACCCGGTGGCGTGCCACCAGTTGGTTATGACGAGCCAATCACAGCACTGCTTGACTCTGATCTTTGGAAATACGACACAGTTTGGGCAGCTGCTGGGACAGACCACGATTTTTTCCCAATTTCGCCAGACGAGCTACTGCGCATAACTAACGGTCAAAAAGCAGACATTGCAAAGGAACAATAGTTAAAGGAGGACTTATAAAATGAATGAGAAGGCTATGTTTAAAATTTCTTATGGGCTCTTTGTCTTGACAGCACAGGAAAATAACATCGATAACGGCTGCATTGTTAATACTGTGGGACAGGTGACAAACACACCAAACAGAATTTCTGTCACGGTGAACAAGCAAAACCATACACATGATATGATTTCTCGCACCGGTGTCTTTAACGTGTCCATTTTGGCAGAGGATTCAAAATTTGACACCTTCAAACATTTTGGCTTCCAAAGCGGTAAAGATGTCAAAAAATTTGAAGGGCAAATCCCTGTCACCTTTGCACGCTCGGGAAATGGACTTTGCTACATTTTGGACGGATGCAATTCATACATTTCTGCTCGTGTGATATCCTCAACAGACCTTGGCACACACACAATGTTCATAGCAGATGTGACAGACTGCGAAATTTTGACAGAAACACCATCTGTAACCTACAACTTTTACCAATCACACATCAAACCAGCACCGACACCACAAAAGAAAAAAGGCTTTGTCTGCACAATTTGTGGCTACATATACGAGGGAGACACCTTACCAAGCGACTTTATATGCCCTTGGTGCAAACATCCGGCAAGTGACTTTATCCCAATTGAAAATTGAAAGCTAAAAAGGTAAAAGGCAAGCAGTGAAATTTACACTGCTTGCCTTTTGTTTTGTTAAAATTTTAGTGGGTTGGTGCGTCGTCAAGGAAGAGCATGTGACAGCCCCCCATTTGCCAATATAAACATTTTTCATGTGCACAGGGGATACAGCGAATCGGCTTTGTTTTATGTGCCTTTTCACCCAAAAAGAAGAAGGCGCATTTTGTCTTTGCAGGGTTCAAAAAACAACTCTCATTTGCAGAAACTCCTAATATATCCCCTGCACCGGTAATTTCTAAAACTCGTGGCACAAATTTCAAGGGGAAAACCTTAAGCCCAGGGTAATATTCTGCACAAACAAAACGAGACGCCCCACGAGAATGAGCAGAAAGCCAATCAATAAGATTGTGTCTTATGTTACGTAGGGCAACGGAGCCTGCTACATCAAGCATAAGGCCAGCAGTAAGTTGACCACTTTCCATAAGGCTTGCCACACTTTTTTCAAGTGCGTCTCCTATTGTCCAAACTACGGCATAAACCTTTTGTGCTCCACAAAATAATTCGTCTTTAAGGTTAAAACCAAACTCCGCAATTTCTGCTTTGCTTAATTGCTTTGCAACAACACGAGGCACAAAAAATTTATTTTTTCCGCCTGCTTCCCAGTTTTTTTTGAAGGCAGAATAATCCCCTTGCCTTGATGAAATTTGACTTGCATAAAATTCATCAAGCGAAGTTAAGTTCGCCTCGCAGGGGAGTAAGACTTTTTTCTTTTTGTTTTTCAAAGTCCAATAGGTTAATTCCATATTTGCTCCTTCATATCCCAATTGTTAGTTAAAAATCAAGAGAATTTATAAAATCAGTCTTAAAATCTGCTTCATTTGCCAAATTTATTGTTGTCACTTTTTGTGACAGGTCCGTTGCCCGTGCCAAGAAATCATCTTCAAAAAGAGCCTTTATTGCACCCAACAAGGAAGTGTTTTTCGCACTTATCACTTCTGAATTGCATGAAGGTAAAAGCCCAATTTTTCTTGCGTTTTTGATATTTATAAAATTGCCAAACGCACCGGCTAAATAAATTTTGTTTAATGACTCTTCCCTTTTGGCTGTTCTTTTTAAGAGAATTTTTGTCCCCGCCTTTATTGAAGCTATCACAAGTTGAAGGGAGCGAATGTCTTTTTGAGTAATACAAACTTTTTCTTCTTCGGCTAATGTGACTTGCAAAACTCCATCTTCATTGCGGTAAACCAAGGGGTTATCCTCATTCAAACTGCCATTTAGCAGCATGATACCATTTTCAAGAAAAACCGCAAGGCAATCTATCATGCCAGAGCCACAAAGCCCAATAGCCTTTTTGTCACCAATAGTGTTGCTAACAAGGCGATTGTTCTCAAAAGACACAGAACAAATTGCACCTTCAACAGCCCTCACACCCTGTGAAATTTCTGCTCCCTCAAAGGCTGGACCGGCAGCAGTTGAAGTGGCAAAAATTTGCCCCTCTGCCAACAATGCCATTTCGTTATTTGTGCCAAGGTCAATAAAGAGAGCAGTTTCATTTTTGTCTTTGCAATCAAAATCAAGTGCAGTTAAGCCAGATGTAATATCTCCGCCAACAAAGGCAGATATGTTTGGCACAAGGTAAATTAGTGCATTGGCAAATAATAAACCGATTTCTTTCGCATGAACGGGAGAATGACACAAAAACGAGGGCTTATAGGGGGGGCTTCCCATTGAAGAGGGAGAACACCCAACAAATATGTGTTGCATGACGGTATTGCCACTCACAACAATTTTTGTTATGTCCTCTTTTGTTTTGTCATTTTGACACAGAATGCCTGTTATAGATTCATAAAGTGAATTATGCAAAAGGCGTTGCATTTTCCGAAGGCTTGCCACATCATTTGTGACAGAAGCAATGCGTGACATAACGTCACTTCCAAACGAAGCTTGTGGATTAGCAAAAGAAACACACCCTATTAGTTTTTCATCTGCCATATCAAAAACAGTGGCAACAACACTGGTCGTTCCAAGATCAACTACCACACCAAGCCCAAAAGCATTTTTGCTGTTTTCTTTGACTCTAAACGGCAAAACATCATCAAGTATTTTGATTTTATTTTCACTGAATGAATTTTCAATCACAAGATCACTTTGCGCTCTTGCCATACATGCTAGGCGAAATCCTGCTTTTAGCTCTTGTTCACTCAAAAATTGTTTTTCTGTTTGTGTAACGTCTGACACAGAGCCTTGCAATATTTTTACTCGACAGGCTCCACACACACCAGCACCACCACAATGACTGGCAAGACAAATTCCATTTTCATCTACCACACTCTTTATGGTAGTGTCATAATCTGCTGAAACAATCTTATTTTCTTTTACAAAATTTAACGTGAGCTTTTGCAATTTTTTCTCCAATTTATATAACAAAATAGCTGGGATAAACAAAAAGCCACAAAGCATCTATTGCCTGTGGCTTTTTTATTATTTAAGGTTTTCTATCAAATAAGGCAGAGCCTCTTCAAAGTTGACGCCATAATCACGACGAGCCTCATCATCCCTCGTATATTTCATAGATAGATATGTAAAGTCTGTTGCCATCTTTAAAGCCTCAAAATCACTCTTGCCACGAAGTGCTGCACCCACAGCAACGGAACTGAATATGTCACCTGTGCCGTGGTAAGCAAAGGGAAGCTTTGAGCCATAGTAATTAGAAAATTCTTTTGATTCTGCATCATACATATAAAAGCCTATTTCGTCCTTTGCAAAGCCTATGCCAGTCAAGACAGATTTCTTAACTCCAAGCTCAGACAAACGGATAAGAAGATGTTTTATATAATCTTCGTTATAACTCTCTTTGTATTCTTCATGGAGCATAAAACAGGCTTCTGTAATATTTGGAAGCACCATATAGGCACCACGACACATTTCACGTGTCATATCCGCATACTCTTGATCAAAACCTGTATATAACTTGCCATAGTCACCCATTGCAGGGTCGATAAAAATTTGTGTGCCACGCTTTGCCTGTGATTCAATAAAGCTCACAGTCTGCTTCACCAAGTTTTGTGAACCTAGGTAACCAGTATAGACTGCATCAAAGTCAAGTGACAACTTGCTCCACATATTAACTATTGGAGAATACTCACTTGTTAAATCACAAAATGTAAAATCTGAAAAGGCGGTATGGTTTGACAATAGTGCCGTGGGGAGCGCTGCACACTCCACACCACAAGCAGAAATAATCGGCAATGCAACAGTCAAAGAGCAACGCCCAACACAAGAAAAATCCTGAATTGTTATTAAACGTTTCATTCTTTTGCCTCTAACTTTTTATTTTGTTTCCTGTCCTTCAATTATTTTTTGCAAATCTTTCAGTGTGTAATGTTTGCCACTGTTCATTCCTGGACAACGAGAAGCATAAAAATTCCATTCTTCTTCGTCATAAAGCATTGATTTCCAAAATGGAAACTCTCTGCACTGACTTGGTCTTACAGGATAAATGGAGCAACGATCGTTTTTCAAAAAGACGCAATCGTAATTTTGTTCACTTGGCAGTTCCTTTATGCTCCACTTTCCCTTGACATAACGCAAATATAATTTTTCCAGTTCTTCTATTGTAATGCCAAGATGACCTGCCATTGCTAGCTTTTCATCTTCTGAAAGCCAGATGAAACCAGTCTCGCCCCCGCAACATTTTCCACACATTTTACAGGTGAAATAAACACCGTCATTACACCAAAAACAATTTGTTTTTTTGTTATCTTTTTTATCCATTAATACTTCATGTAGTTTGAAGAATTTCCAGAGAAAACTGTGCCACACCTTGAGAAGAAATCGAGTGATTCAAGAACCTTACCCGTTCCCTTTGCAACACAATCGATTGCATCCTCTGCAACATAAGCAAAAACGCCAGTTTCTCTTTTTATTCTCTCTGGCAAACCAGTTAAATATGCACCGCCACCAGTTAAAAGAATACCATTCTCCAAAATATCAGATGCAAGTTCTGGAGCCGTATTTTGAAACACCTGTTTTATCGCTTGTATAATTTGATTAACTGCATCATCAAGAGCTTCTAGAACATCTTCAGACGTAATAACTAGTTTTGTTGGAAGTCCGGAAATCGTGTCTCTACCACGAACTTCTTTTCTATCCGTATCAGGCTTGATTCCAGCTTCAACTGTAGCAATTTCTTTCTTAATTGCCTCGATTGTTTGGTCACCAATCTCTGTATGATATTTTTTCTTAATATAACGAGCAATTTCTGAATCAAACTTATCTCCGGCAACTCGGAGGCTAGTACCCTCAACAATGCCACCAAGAGAAATGACAGCAACGTCTGTCGTGCCACCACCTATGTCAACTACCATACTACCAACTGGCTCAGCCACAGGCAAGTCGGCACCTATTGCTGCTGCTAACGGTTCTTCAATTAAATAAGCTTCTCCTGCACCAGCAGCAACAGCTGCTTCTAACGCAGCACGGCGCTCAACATCTGTTGCACCAGACGGAACGCCAATTACAAGGCGGTGACGAGAAAATCTCTCAAAGCCTTTTAGCACCCTCTTCATAAAATAAGAAAGCATTGCTCTAGTCATAGTATAGTTTGCAATAACTCCATCACGAAGTGGTCTGACTGCTGTAATACTGCCAGGAGTTCTTCCTATCGTTATTTTTGCCTCTGCACCAACTGCAATAATTTTTTTGTTACTTTGATTAACGGCAACAACTGAAGGCTCACGCAAAACAATCCCCTTGCCCTTCATATAAACAAGAACCACAGCAGTTCCTAGGTCTATTCCAATATCTCTATTAAACATATTAACAATCCCCTTGCTAAAAAATTTATTCCTTTTATAAAAACTTACGTTAACCGAGGCTCATGCCCCCATCAACCGTAATCACTTGCCCCTGTATGTAGTTTGAGGCATCTTTTGCCAAGAAAGAAACAACATTTGCAACATCTTCTGGCGTGCCGGCTCTGCCATTTGGTATACGTTGGATACTCGCTTCTTTTATGGCATCTGGCAATGTGGCTGTCATATCTGTTGCAATAAATCCAGGAGCAACAACATTTGCCGTTATGCCACGACTTGCAACTTCTTTTGCCAAAGATTTGATGTAACCTATCACACCGGCCTTTGATGCCGCGTAATTTGCCTGTCCAGCATTGCCCATCATTCCAACAATGGAAGAAATTGCAATAACACGACCAAAACGATTTTTCATCATATTACGAAGCACTGCTTTTGTTAAATAGAAAAGCGAGGACAAGTTCGTTTCTATTACATCATGCCAAGCTTCATCTTTCATTCTCATTACCAGAGTATCACGGGTGATTCCTGCATTCGCGACCAATATATCAATAGTGCCACACTCTTGCTCTATGAGTGAAAACATTTTTGCAACTTCTGCCTCTTGTGACACATTGCACTTATAGGCACGTCCCTCTTGACCATTTGACTCAAGTTCCGCTAAAAGTTCCTTTGCCGCTGTCTCACTACTGGCAAAATTCACAATGACAAGGTAGCCATCTGATGCAAATTTTTTTGCAATTCCACGCCCAATGCCTCTTGTCCCACCAGTAACCAGAGCAATTTTTTTGCCATCTTTTGTCATTTATTTGCTCCTTATAAGGTCTGCTATTTCTTTAATTTTCTCTACAGTTGAACCATAGATAGGCGTTTTGTCACTACAAAGTTTTTTCACAATGCTTGACAAAACCTTTCCTGGACCAAGCTCTATATAATTTTCAACTCCAAGTTTCTCCATCTCAAGCACACTGTCAACCCACTGAACAGGGAAGTAAATCTGCTTGTATAACGCACGCTTTATGTCTTCTACATTGCTTAAAGCAGTGCCTGATACATTGGAAATTATTGGACAAGACGGATTAGACCAACTTGTAACCTTCATAAATTCTTTTTCCAATTCCGTAGCTGTTAGCTCAAGAAGTGCAGAATGGCATGGACAGCTAACCTTTAACAACCGAGTGCGTGCTGTATAATTTTTCGTAATATAGTCAAGAGCTCGCATAACAGCATCCGTATGACCGGAAATAACTATTTGAGTTGGCAAATTTATATTTGCCGGAGCAACAACCTGACCATTTGCAACCTTCGCACAAACCTTGGAAACCTCTTCAAGAGAGAGCCCAAGCACAGCTGCCATTGCGCCCTTACCCACTGGCACAGCATTTTGCATCAAATTTCCACGACGGCTGACAAGGCGCACACCATCAGCCATAGAAATAACTCCGCTTGCTACAAGAGCTGTGTATTCGCCAAGACTGTGACCTGCCATACAAAGAGGAACAGGAGTCTCGCCAAGTTCAGAGGACAGGGCACGAAACGCTGCAATGCTCACAGTAAGAATTGCCGGTTGCGTTATCTCTGTAAGCCCCAGCTCCTCCTGCGTTCCGTTGAAAATTTTGTCAGAAAGAGAAAATCCAAGCGCCTCGTCAGCTTCTTCAAAAGCCTGACGAGCTGCAGGATAATTTTCAAAAATTTCTCTTCCCATTCCAGGCTCTTGTGCACCTTGACCTGGAAAAATTATTGCATATTTCAAATTGCCCATCCAATAAAGCCCTTTCACAAAAATTATCGCATATTGTAGCATAAGTTATCAAGTTTTGCTTGAAAAAATATACATAGCTTGTATAATTCTTTTCATAATCTTAAAACATAGAAGGAACTGAAATGGTAGATTTGCTTTCACTTTGGCAAGATGCAAGGGAAAATGACCTTGTCTGCTCAAAGAACAATATAACAAAACGCAATGTGCTTGCCTCTATTACAAACGATGCTGACACCTTGCAAAAGGTAAAAAAAGACATAGGTTTTTCTTGCGACGGATCTTGTGCTAATAAAAATGCAAGTGGTAAAGCGTGTGACGAAAACATAAACGCTCTGCTTGAAATTTATGCACCGCTTTTTGAACTTATGAAGCACACACACGATAAAGTATAGCAATGTTTGATATGCAAAACTTTATCAACACAGCGGTTGATAAAAAAATCCTTGCCATTGCACCGCCAATTTATGATTTTGCCTATGCTGACCTCTGGTCAAAACCCCTAGGGCTTCTTTACATAATAGAGGGCTTAAAAGCTAAAAATTTCGTTTCCTTTATAGATTGCATAGCCTTCGGTGCCGTTGGAGATAAGACATTTGGCAGAAAAAAAATAAGAAAAGAAGAGGTGGAAAAGCCCTCTGTCTATGAAAAACTTCAAATAAAAAGACACTTCAATCGTTTTGGAATTAGTAAAGGTGAATTTTTGACGCTCCTAAAGCAAGTTGAAGAGCCTGATTATATCCTGCTTACAAGCACCATGACCTATCAGTATTTGGGCGTTCAAGAAACAATACAAATTTTGCGTTCGTGTTTTCCAAAGAGCAAAATAATTCTTGGCGGTGTTTATGCAAGTCTTTGCTACAATCACGCAAAGACACTTGGTGCAGATGAAATTTCTAGCCACTTTATTCCAAATGCTCCACATCCCGCTATGGAGTTTTACAATAATCCTTTTAACACACCACAGAGGTTGCCCTATGGTGTTCTTATGACTTCCTTCGGATGTCCTTTCAACTGTGAATATTGTGCCTCAAACATCCTTTGGGGAAACTATAGTCGCCGTGATGTTGAAAGTGTCTTGGCAGATTTTGAATATCAATATAACCTCGGAGCAAGAGATTTTGCTTTTTACGATGACGCTTTACTCCTGCAAAAAGAAGACTATATTTTCAAAATATGTAGAGCTTTAAAAGATACTTATGGCGACATTTTCCGCCTTCACACACCAAACGGACTTCACGTCCGCCAAATAACACAAGCAACAGCAAACGTTTTTGCAGAGTGCAACTTTCGCACCTTGCGCCTTTCACTTGAAAGCACAAATTTTGAAATTGAGCAGGCAAGCAGCGGTAAAGTTGCATGTGAAGATTATATAAAAGCAGTCAAGAATTTAGCACAGGTAGGCTACACACCAAGCGACATTGAAACATATATTCTGCTTGGGCTTCCAAATCAATCAGTGGAAAGTGTGAAAGATACAATAAAATTTGTAAAAGATACTGGAGGAAAGCCAAAACTAGCAGAATTTTCACCAATTCCAGGCACACGATATTTTGCTCGTGCTTGTGAAGCTCACCCAGAGATTGCAACTGAACCACTTCTGCAAAATAATTCTGTTTATACAGCTTATGTATCAAAAAATATGACACCGGACACACTACAAGAATTAAAAGATATGTGCAGAATAGGTAATTGATACTATTCTCAATTAATTTTTTTGCCCTAGGCGCCAAGCCGTTGGCTTGGCTAACATAAGACTAACTATTAAAAGTCAAGTCCTTTTTTAGGGTTTAGCATAGATTGATTGTCGTCCTTGGCAATTAGCACCGAAATGTTGTGAGATAGGCAGCGAGGGCGAGAAAGGCAGCACAATTCCAAACACAGAAAACCCTCTTTTTAAGTATAGCATTTGGATGTTGCTGCTTATCAAGAGGGGATACTGTGTTGGCTAAATGAAGCAGGGCGTAGGTAATGTGCTTGGATTCAAAAGGCAGTTATACGGTAGGCAGAAAAGCCTTGCCAGAGGTTTGTAAGGCAAAAATTAAACGCACAAGTTTTTTGGCTGCATGGGAAATGGCGATATTGTAGTGCTTGCCTTCGGCTCGTTTTTTAGAGAGATAGGCGGCAAAGGATGGTTCCCAAAGGCAGACATATTTTGTGGCGTTGAAGAGAGCATAACGTAAATAGCGAGAACCTCGTTTTTCCATGCGAGAGTATGCACCTATAGCATTGAGCTTACCGGATTGATAGGTAGACGGAGAAAGCCCTGCATATGCCAGAAGTTTGTCCGGGGAGTCGAAGCGTGAAAAGTCCCCAATCTCAGCCATGATCATAGCGCCCATGCGGTAGCTAATGCCTGGGATGGTGAGAATCGGCGGAGCCATCTCATCCATGATTGATTTAATGGCAGCCTCTATTTCGTTAATTTCTGTATCTAGCTCGCAAATTAGGTGGATCGTGTGTTGGAGTTCTAAAGACTTGGCAGGCGTAATGGAGCCAATGGAGTTTTTGGCAGCTTCGTGGATTTCAATGGCTTTCTCCCCGTCATAACGACCTCTCGATGCGTTTGAAAGAACGGATTTAAAATGTGTTAAATGCGAATTGGCAATCTGCTTTGCACCGGGGAATTCGCTGAGAATGTTGTAAACAGAGACCATATGCAATGTAGGCACCAGTGCTTCCAGCTCAGGAAAGAGAATATTGACAAGACGAGAAACAGACTGCTTGAGCTTGGCTCTTTCAGCAACTTTGTTAAATCTGTATCTTGTGAGTGACTTTAGTTCTTCGTTGTGATATGATATGTCTGTGTAGGACTTGAGATCCACATCAGACATGAGCATAGATGCAATCACCCTAGCATCAATACGATCTGTTTTCGTCCGGCGTAGACTGGTTGATTTCCGAAACAGATTCGTGAGCAGAGGGTTAATGACATAGGTGGTCAGACCTTCTTCAAGAAGAAACCCGAGGATGTTGTAGCTATAGTGTCCAGTAGCCTCAAGTCCTACTTTTATCTTGTCTGACGGACAAGTACAGGATTGAATCTTCTGTAACAAAGTTTCAAAGCCTTCCCTGTTGTTGGCAATGGTAAACACATCGGAGAGGACATTGCCCTCCGAGTTGAGAATGAAGCAGTCATGCTTCTCCTTGGCTACATCGATACCAACACAAACCATAGTGATACCTCCAAAAGAATGATTTATGATGCTGTATCCACAGAACACTTTACTGTTGTATGCTCGTTCAACATAAACCGTCATGCGGTATCTAACTGATTAACAAAACCGTAAAGGGCTGTGGTTGTACGCTTATGGAAACCGTCTAGCGGTAGCGCTTGTGCAACCAATCCACAGCATTCCTTACAGCATAGCATAAGAACTGAAAATATGCACCTATGACTATGACACTATAATACGAGCGCTTGGCTATGCCAAGCTAACATAAGCGGAGCAACAAAGTTGCTCCTTACATAAAAATTTACAAGGCATTGCAATAATTTTGCAATGCCTTGTTTTTTTTATGTAAGAAACGACTTTGTCGTTTCGCTTATGGTGTGTCGGGAATGATATATTTCTAGCTGGTGCAAGTCCAGCCACGGGTATTTACCGCCAAGTGTAGTGAACCGCAAGCCGTTAACAGTAATGTTAAGGGGGGAGTAAGCGGTGTAGCAAAACTTTCGAGCCTACGAACAGAAACTTGATATAAGGCGAAATGGTGGGTAAGGTTGCCATACAAACCGAAGCCCGAAAGGTAAACGTAAAACCAAGAGCGTAAATCAAGAGGTTGTGGAGTGAAAGCAATATGTCTTACCCCGAGAGACCCAGCTAGCGTAGAAAAAAAAGAAAATACGTGCGATAAAAAGCTTATAGTTGGGGGTCAGCTGAGGTCATAGTGGGTATGAAAGCACCCATACTGAAGGACTTAATGTAACTGTAGCACTAATCGCTACAAGCAAAATCTGAGGAGTTAGTATTCGAGGATATGCCTAAAACTAGGAAACGTAATCCTAGATGGCAGAAAGTAGATGGATGTTCTCAGATAAATTTACGAGTAGAAGGAGAAGTGGCAAGTGAGATTAATAGAAGTGATTTTAAGTGAAGCTAACTTGCAAAACGCGATAAAGGCGGTCAAGCAGAATAAAGGTGCAGCTGGTATTGACAAGATGTCAGTATATGAACTTGACCAATATTTCAGTAAGCATAAGAGCGAGATAATCGAGCAGATTATGCAGAAGAAATATAAGCCACAGCCAGTGAGACGAGTGTATATACCCAAAGCTAACGGAAAACAAAGACCGTTAGGTATACCAACAGTGGTGGATAGGACAATACAACAAGCTGTAGCACAGGTATTAACACTAGGATATGACAAATATTTTAGTGCTAACAGCTATGGCTTTCGTCCAGAGCGTAGCGCACAAATGGCAATAAATCAGGTATTAAGCTATCTTAATGAAGGCTATGAATGGATTATAGACCTAGACATAGAAAAATACTTTGACACGGTAAATCACGACAAGTTAATCTCAGTACTTAGAGAAAAGGTAAAGGGAGCAGAAACGCTACACCTAATCCGTTCATTCTTAAGAGCTGGGGTAATGGAGGATGGCTTGGTAAGCTCCACAGAACAAGGAGTTCCCCAAGGTGGACCATTATCACCAGTATTGTCCAACATATATCTAGATAAACTAGATAAAGAGTTGGAAACAAGAGGACTAAGATTTGTAAGATATGCAGATGACTGTAATATTTTTGTCAAATCAGAGAAGGCAGCGAATAGAGTGATGAAGTCTATAGTAAGCTGGATAGAAAGAAAACTGTTTCTCAAGGTCAATGCAGAGAAAAGCAAGTTAGTGAGACCTACGGAAAGCCAGTTTTTAGGATTTACCTTTCTGAGACGAAATGATACTTGGAAATGTAAACCAGCAGACGATAGAATAAAAAGGCTTTATTCTAAGGTAAAGGAAATAACGTGTAGAAAAAGAGCCACTGCCAAATCAATAGCTTATACGTTCATAAAGTTGAACCAAGTAGTTCGGGGATGGATAAATTATTTCCGTATAGGGGTAATGAAGTCCAAAATGAACAAGCTGGGTCAATGGATGAGACATAGGGTTCGAATGATAATACTAAAGCAGTGGAAGAATTGCAGGACGATACACAGAAACCTATCAATATTAAACAGAAAGTTTAAGTGCAATTTTACCCAAGAAGATATACTCAAGGTGAGTTGTTGTAGGTGGGGAGTGTATAAACGAAGTTGCCACAACGTTACGAACTTTCTTCTCGGTCCTAAGGTTTTAGGAATGAAAACGAAGAACCGACCAGGATTAATTGACCCTTTAGCGTATTATCTAAGTAGCTTGTAAATGTAATTACATTTCTAACAGCTATGTAGCGCCGTATACCTGACCGGTACGTACGGTGCAATGAGAGGTGCGGGGCTAATAAGCCCTCATCTACTCTATGCTAAAAATTAACCCATCATTTCTAAAAACACTTCTTGTGCCTTGGCAAATCCTTCCGCCAGTTTTGATGCGTCCTTTGCTCCGCCCTGTGCAGAAGTTGGTCTGCCACCGCCCTTGCCTCCCATAGCAAGTGCAGACTCTTTTAGGAGTCGTCCGGCGGAAGCCCCTGTCTTTGCCACTTCATCGGACGTTGCAGCGACAAGCACCACCGAGTTTTCAGCCTTTGACACACCTGCCAAAAAGACAAGGGAAGACGGGAATTTTTGACGGATTCTATCGCTTATAACAAGCAACATAGCCGGTGAAATATCTTCAAACATCTCTGTTATGAGGTCAACGCCCTTTGCACTTTGAACAGGTTTAATCTTGCCCAATATATCGCCAAGCGCTGCCTTTATCTTGAGTTCTTTATTGTGATTTTCAAGCAGACGTTTTTCTTCAAGCATATCTGTTATTCTGTTGCAGAGGTCGTCCGTGTTTGTTCCAAGCATTGAAGTGGCAAAGGACATGATAGTAGCTGCGCGTTGTGCAAGAAGCTGTGCAGCCTTGCCACAAACTGCCGTAATACGCCTTACGCCACTTCCAATTCCCTCTTCTTTTATGATAGAAACAAGTCCAACTTCGCCAGTGCTTGTAACGTGGGTTCCGCCACAAAGTTCACAGGAATAGTCAAGCCCTGCTGTTACAACACGAACCGTATCGCCATATTTTTCGTCAAAGAGTGCACGTGCCTTTGTCTTCTTTGCATCTTCAAGGCTCATAATCTCTGTTGTAACTGGCTCAGCCTTTAACACATGCTCGTAAACTATCTGCTCAACCTCTGAAGCCTGTTCAGCGGTAAGAGGGGCAAAGTGGTTAAAGTCAAAACGTAAGAATGTTGGGGTAACAAGCGAGCCAGCTTGACGAACGTGTGGGCCAAGCACACGACTTAATGCTTCTTGCAAAAGGTGCGTCGCCGTGTGGTGACGGCGAATTTCCGCCCTACGTTCTACATATATGGAAGCTTTTACAACTTCTCCTACCTTGACTGTGCCATTTTTAACTGTGCTTTTGTGAACGCAAAGCCCAGCTGCGGGGTAGGTTGTGTTTGTCACTTCAATTTCAAATCCTTCTGCGGTGATTACGCCAGTGTCTCCCACTTGACCGCCTTTTTCTGCATAGAAAGGGGTCTTGTCAAGCACAATTTCGCATTCTCCCGTTGCTTCTTGAACAGTTTGTCCATCTTTTATGATAGCGATGACACGAGTTTCACATTCATTTTCTGTGTAACCCACAAAGTCTGTTACTTTTGTTTTGTCTGCTAGCTCAGTATAAACTGTTTTTGAAATCACGCCCTTTGTCTGCTTGCTTGAAGCACGAGCCCTTGCTCTCTGTTCTTCAAGGGCTGCAAGGAAGGCGTCTTTGTCTATTGATACATTATGTTCGTCGCAGATTTCCTCTGTCAATTCGTATGGGAAACCAAAGGTGTCATAAAGTTCAAATGCCACACGACCATTAAGCACTTCTCCCTTAGCAAGTTTTGCGAGCTCTGCATCAAGCAATTCTGTGCCCTGTGCGAGGGTTTTGCCGAAACGCTCTTCCTCAGTCGACAAGATTTGTTCAATTGTTGCTGAATGTTCAGTTAATTCTGTATAAATATCTCCAACAGAAGCACGAACAGAGGGTAAGAGTTTTGTCAAGAAAGGTTCTTCTATTCCTAATAATCTGCCAAAACGAACGGAACGACGAATTATACGGCGAAGCACATAGCCTTGACCGTCGTTTTGTGGCAAGATTCCGTCCGCTATCATAAAGGCAGCAGCTCTTGTATGGTCCGCAATGACCTTGACAGCCATATCTTTTTTCTTGTCCTCGCCATATTTAACATGAACCAGTTTGCATGCTTCCTCCATAATTGGGCGGAAAAGGTCTGTCTCAAAATCGTTTGGCACGTTTTGGACGACGGAAGCAAGTCTTTCAAGCCCCATGCCTGTGTCTATATTTTTCTTGGGTAACGGTGTAAGGTTTCCATCTTTATCACGATTATATTGCATAAAAACAAGATTCCAAATTTCAAGGTATCTGTCACAATCGCAACCAACTGTGCAAGTTGGTTTTCCGCAAGAGTATTCCTCTCCCTGGTCATAGATTATTTCAGAACAGGGGCCACAAGGTCCAACTGGCCCAGCTGCCCAAAAGTTGTCATCTTCGCCAAGGCGGAAAATGCGTTCCTTTGGCAAGCCAACGAGTTCGTGCCAAATGTTAAATGCCTCGTCATCGTCAAGATAAACCGTGGCATACAGCCTATTTGGATCAAGCCCAACCCATTCAGTCAGGAATTCCCAAGCCCAAGGGATAATTTCGTTCTTGAAGTAGTCCCCAAAGCTGAAATTTCCAAGCATCTCAAAGAATGTGTGGTGCCTCGCTGTGCGTCCAACGTTTTCTATGTCGTTTGTGCGGACACACTTTTGAGCTGTGGTGGCTCTCGTCACCTCTGGTGTTTTTAACCCAAGAAAATATGGCTTGAATGGCACCATACCGGCTATTGTAAAAAGTAGCGTTGGGTCGTCTGGAACAAGGGAAAAGCTCTTGTATCTCTTACAGCCCTTGCTCTCAAAAAATTTCAAAAATAATTCACGAAGCTCCTTGCCAGTTCTTTTTTGCATTTTACTGTCTCCGTTTCCTCTATGTAGTCTTTGCATATTTATCTAGTTTAGTGTCTGCGCATAGCACAAGCACCCCGATATTATAAAACTACTTTGTAAATTTACAAAATTTTTTGCAAAAAAAGCACAATTTTGTTTCTGTCGGGCAATAATAAATTTTATAGGTCAAAATAGGTCAAACGCTTTTTATTCTGCATTTATGTAATTTAGCAAGGTACGGGCACATAAACACCCTTGATGTTACTAGCTTTCTTACTATATAAGAATTGTTATTTTATTTTACACCGCACGTAAGAAATGCAGGGAAGTTTTTGTGTTGGAAAAATTACATAATATATAATTCCCCTTTTTCCTTTTGAGTTTTATTAAAGCATTTTTATATGCATAGGTTTACTTATATTATTCATACTTGAACCTATATTATGTAGAGCACATTTTCTCTAGCCGAGGTTCTTATATATAGAAGCAACAAACTATTCAAATTGTCCCAATTAGAGTGGAAAGCAAAATAGCCAATTATTAGTTTACACATTGCTACGATTTACCCCCTCTTATAACGCCAAGCACCAATTTTAACAAAAACCATTGCAAGAACGTGTAAAAATGCATGTATAGATGTTAAAACCCCCCCCCCCCTCGTTAATAGGGGTAAAAACATTTTACAGGACAAATATACCTATGAGGCAAAAGTATAAGCTTATAGAGGCGTTGAGCGTTGAGCGTTGTGTGCGTTTTTTGTGTTGCTACGACTAGTTTTTATGCAAAGGCCTATCAAAAAATTTGTGTAACATTACATTTTATTGTTCGCAAATGTCTTTTATGTATTGCTTGCGTATGTTTTGTGCCTTTGGCACTTTTTCTGCTCAAAATTACGCACATAATCACCCTCCTCCGCCTTGAACAATTGTAATAAATATAAGTTGACAAGGTAAAACACTTTACAGGTTTAGGGTGAATATATTATGTAAGCAATACTGAAAAGAAGCCACACATTCAAAAACAAAAAAATGCGATAGAATATACGCTAAATACTTTATAAAAATAAATAAAATCCGCAAAAAACAAATTTTATGCAATTAAAATTTATAATAAAAAAGCTTGAAATTTGACAAAGTCTTGTTATAATTCTCGTAACTTGTAATGCGTAGTATGCCCTACAAAGTGGGGCAACTTAAATTGCAAATAAATATATTACAGAAAGGTGTTGTTGGCTTATGAAAAAGCAGCAGCGGATTGTTTCAAAGTTTAGGAGAGTGTTAAGCATTCTTTGTTTAATTGCGATGCTTTCACCAGATCCATTTGTTGTTCGTGCATGGGCAGCCACTCCGGCAGCTCCAGATGTAACGAATATCCAGATGGATACGAAGTTTGGTGGTAATACGGTAAAGGATACCGGAATGGCCCCCAAAAATAATCCAAATGGAAAAGTGCTTAATATAGAAGCACAACAGATTAAGGACAAAACCGGTGTTAACGTCTTTAAGCAATTTGACGTTAAGAAAGGCGATGTCGTTAATATGTTGTTCCAGAAAACGGGGTCGGATGGTGTTGTTAAATCAGCCGACACGCTCATTAATGTCATGAGAGGAGCGAAATTTAACATCGCTGGTGAAATCAATGCTCTATATAAGAAAGGACAGATTGGCGGCAATATGTTCTTTCTTAGTGACAAAGGCTTCGTCTTACAGCAAAGCGGTGTTATGAACGTTGGTTCCCTCTTTGTAATGACGCCTTCGCGTAGTGCACTTGATGAATTCTTTTCTTATAGTGCAAACGGCATTAAAGGAACAACTTCAGAAGGTGTAGCTGGAGAGACAGGTGCATTAGAATGGGCCAAGTTGGCTAACTTCACAAAGAACCCAACAACCATTGCTTTAAACAGTTCTGGTACCATTACAATAAACGGAACGATCAATGCCTCTGCTGATGTTCTTGCCAGAGCGGGACACGAGTTAGAAGTCAACGGTCTTATTAACGCTGGTAGCATTGTTGATTTTTCTAACCTTGTTCATATCCCTGATGATTTAAACCTTTCTGATAAAACACAACAGACTTCTGGTAAGGCTAGTGCGTTTGTTATAGGCGGTGACTCTGCCTATATTAGCGAGACAGTGGCGATACCAGGCATGCCCAAAGAAACAACCTACTACTTTAAGACAACATCTGAAAATACAGAGATAAATTATAAGAGAACCTTAACAGCCAGTACGCTTTCCTCAGATGGAAAGACAATTACAAGAACATATACATGGACATCACCAGATGGAAAGGCGAGTTTCACCGAGCAAACACAAGTTGCTGTTGCAACCACCTCAAACCCAAATCCAAAAGAAAGCCATGTGAAATACGGCGGGACAGTGCCAAGTGGCTTTAACGCAAGTAACTATAAAGAGTCTTATGTGAGCGAGACAGTATCAAACTTCACAACAGTTACTCCATCAACATCTGTCTTAATGTATTATACAGATGGTACTAATTGGTATGATCCAAGTGGCGCTGTATTAGCAGAAGAGCCAACCGGCAGACAGGGTTATTCTGTTGTAACTGTTGCCAATAAGCAAACCAATTATTACACGCAAGATGGAACGTTTGTTGGTACAATTAAAAAAGAGTTAACAGGAACTGCTGACGGAAAGAATCAAACCATAAAAGACGTATGGACAACAGATAATGACGCGTATAAAAATGTGTCTGTAGTCAACTATACCCTAGACACTAAAAAAGAAACCACAAGGGTTGATTTTGGAACAGGTGTTGACCTTGAGAAAACAAAAACAGTAATATATAAAGATAGCAAAGGAAATGACAAGTATTCACAGGTTGTAGTTACGGAAAAGAACGACGTTAGCAACGCGGTTTCCCTTGAGACCACAACTTGGGGTGATACGGGAGCTGTAACAAAAACAACAAGAAGTTATTCCTATGAAGCAGTCATAATAGATGGTGGTACTGTTAAACCAAAGAACACAGGTGCTGGAGTGTTGGATAACATTGTGGACACCTTTGTTTCTGGTTGGGGGGACGAAGAAGCACCTACTGCTTACATATATAGTAAGGGCAAATGGAAGGTCGAGCTTACAGGTGCTGAAGTCACAGATAATGACATACTTACGACGCTAAACGACTATCGCACCAATCAAGAGAGTGTTTGGAGCGAAAAAATCAACGATGTTATATATTCTGTAACAGACGTTAACGGCACAGTATTTAATTATAACAAGACGACTAATGAATTTTCTGTAGTTCAGACAACAGACGGAAAAGAAATAAAGACAGGAAGCTACGAGTATGTTGATTCATTGGGACAGAAGAAAACAGCAACAGTGCCAACCAGCACAAGTGCTCTTATTAACCTTGCTGGCAAAAATGTTACCTTTTCAGATTTAGTCCAGACAGCAGATACAAATCTCGGGACAAATCTTCCAAAGAAGCTTCTCGCAGCCCAGACAAATTCTGATGGTACATTAAAGAAAGATGGTGACAACAAGCCACAGCTGGTGAAATTTTCTGGCATACAGGGTAGTGGCAATATCACCTTGTCTGCTTATGCAAAAAATAATGTAAAGAATTACGACGAACCAGAAGCACCAGCAGAAGCAAAGTTGATTGAAAAACCATCAGACAAGACAATAGGCGATGCTCCAGAAGCGCCAGAAAAGCCAACTGCCCCAGAAAAGCCAACAAATTCAGAAGGCGAAGAGCTCACAAAACCAGAGGATCCAAATGGTCAGCCTATGGTTGGTGGTGTGGAAAACCCAGGAGAGGAGCCACAGTTCACTCTTGAAGAGCCTCAAAAGCCAAAAGAATTTACCGGAAAGGCTCCAGAACCATTCACCATGACCGAACCAACAAAACCAAGTGATAGTTATTATTATCAGCACTATGATGATTCTGAAGCAAAAGAAAGATATGAGAACTCAACAGCTTATAAAGATTATTTGTCTGAAAAACAAGCTTATGACACAGCTAAAAAGGCACACGATGAAGCTGTTATAGCTTATGATTCTGCTAAGTCAAAATATGAAGCAGATTTGAAGCAGTACGAGAAAGACAAAGAGGACTACGAAGCTACTCTCAATATGTATGCCTTCCTCCATGCAGAGTGGGTGGAACAAAAGGCTGCTTATGATGAAGCAGTTAGTAAGCAAGACGAAAAGAATAAAGAAAATTACGTAAAAGATTGGAAAAATTACTATAAAGCACTAGATGAGTGGAATAATGGCGGAAAAGAAAAGGCTGAAGCAAAATATCAAAAAGACTACGAGGACTATGCTAAAAAGAAGGCAGAGTATGATGCAAAGGTAAAAGCTCTTGCTGATCAGCAAAAGAAATATACAAAAACCGCTACAGAAGGTCTTGTTTCCCAGTTGGTGGAAGAGGAAGTCAGAGTCCACAAAGTGGATGACAAGGACTTGAATGTAGTAGATGCCAACGGTGACTACGTATATGAGAAAAACTCTGATGGCACTTATAAAGTAAAGGGTGACCCAACAGATACCACAACCTATTCCGGACAGTATACACAACTTGTGGATTATTTACAGAACAGCAGAACCGATTTAACAATGGATGAGTCGGTTGACAAGAGTGCATACAAGAAACTTGTTGATGCCGGTCTTACGAAAAAGGCACAAGCGAACTTGACAGAGGATGTAACCCTCTATGTTGAAGCAAGGGTTGCCGGACTAGTTAGTAGTCAGTCTGACAAGATAGAATTAAAGACGAAGTCTGAAACGGTTTCTTACACCAATACTGTTGGTGCAGACGGCAGTGTAACCTTACAGGAAAACACAAAGACAGAGTCCTACTATGTATATAGTAAGGGCGGTAAATTCTACGACAAGAATGGCAAATCAGAGTATGCTGTAAAAAATGAAGATGGCAAGTTTATTCATAAGGAGACTGGTGAAGTCTTGCCAGACGATGCGGATGCATCTTTAAGAAAAATGAAAGATTACACAGCGGCAGATGAAGCCATACAACTTTCCAGAGATGAGATTGTTGGGGTTGTTATGACTGTCGGTACCTATAAAGACGACGTCACTACGGAAGCAAACAAGATTAGAAAAGACAAAGAGCAGGCAGCAGAGATAGCCTTGAATGCAGTTAAGTCCTATGCACAAACCCAGGTTCAGAAAACGCTTGGCTCAATGTATGTTTCTAAAGATGGTACGAAGCTTTGCAATACGGCAGAAGAGGCTGGCGAAGGTGCTGTGAAGGCAGCATCTGGCACAGGCAAGGATTTCAAATTATCAGATAATGCTATAAGCTACTATTATAACACTCTATATGAAAAGGATAAGGTTAGCTACACTAACAAGTATGTTGCTTGGCAGAACAAGCACCTTGCTTGGGAGAAGAAGACAGCAGCAGCTCTTTATAATAGTGTAGATAATTCTACCACCTTAAAAATTGGTGCAGATGCTGTTATCAAGGGCACAGGTGCTGTTAACATCAATGCCACAGCTGAGACAAATTCTCGCATGGCAACAAACTCTGCAGATTTAATAATTGCAGATAAGTACGAATATATTGGTACCGCTGAAGCAGGTAGAACCTATGAAATTACCTATGATGATACCAAGCTCACACTGACCTCTTATAAATTAAATGATGCAGGCGAAAGGGTAAATGTTACGACGGAAGATTTTACCTTCAACGAAGATGGAACCTTACCAGGAAGTGCAGCAAGCAAGATAGCAGCACATAAAGGTGCAACAATTTCAGGTGCAACGGTAAATATTACATCAGATGCAAAAGCAACAATTGAAGATGATGGTAAATTTGCCGGTGCTGCCAAGTTTGCCTATATCTTTGAGCAATACTTAAAGGGAAAGATAAACAGCTTCTCTACCGAGAAGATTACACAATTATTTAGTAATCTTCAACTTAGTGACACAGATTTTGACGCAGCAGCAACAGCTGAAGCGTTAATAGAACTTCATGATTTAAATCCTGAGCTTTCATTCTTAGAGCTTATTGATCTTGCTATTGATGGTAAGGTTACCGCAAAGGCAACAGGGCTTGAGGTAAAGATTAAGCGTCCTCTTCTTACTGGTACAGTGGCAACCGCATATAGATTGATAAAGGAAAAGGGTGCAAACCCTGCAAAATGGTCATTTAATGACGTTAAGGCATTAATAAATAACGCTGCAAGTGAATTCCATAACTTGGCTGTCGTTGCAGATGCCATTTTGGCAGTACAGAATGTCTATGAGTCATATAAGGACTTTAAAGATCTGCTCAAGTCAGACATATCTAACCTAAAGAATGGTGCCGCAAATCTTCTCCACTTCTATAATAATCTTGGTCAGGAAGTTGATTTGACGAAACAGGAGATAAAAGATCTCATCAACAGTTCCCCGGATAAAACTGCCCTTACAACCTATGGCTTCACGATTGAGCAACTGCAAAAAATGCTTAATTTTAAAGATTACGTTGACGAAAACGTTGAAAAATACAATAACCATCAGATGTCACAGACGGAGCTTGTTAGCCTTATACAGACTAATTATGACAGCTTAGCAAAAACTTTAGGTTTGCCGGTTTCTGGCAATTATATTGATTTGATTACAGGTACTCTTGATAAATTTAAGAAAAGCTACAACAATATTATCAAAGATGGTCAAAAATTTACTGACACAGATGCACTTTTAGAAGATCTAAAAACATTTGAGTCTAAGCTTGTTGGTATGGCTAGTAGCCTCTTGGCTGCTGGTGCAGCAAATGCTACCAATGACATTATCGATGGTGTAGCTAAAGACACTATTGAGAAGTTGGCAGATAGGCTAGATATAGATGTTGATTTTGCTTTCATAGACAATAAGTCAACCTTGACAGTTGGTGAAGGTGCAAGCATCTCTGCCACGAAAAAGCCAAAATACGAAGATGTCCAAGATACAGAAGTGTATTTGGGCACAGAAACTGATGATCTAAAATACGAGCACAAGACAGTTTCTTGGGCATTTGACTTGATTGACCAGGTTGGCAAAGATGGCAAGTATGTCTATAACACGATTAAGGTTCCACAAAAACAACTTGACACAAGTGCAAGTGCAGCGGATCTTTTGTCTGCTCAGCTTGCTGCTGCAAATGGCACGCAGGTTTATTTAACAGCAGGACTCTTTGGCTATTTGACAGACGAGGAAGGCTACCTATTAGTAAAGGATGTTAATGGTAAAAATGTCAAGTTGAAGGATTCAGCTTCTCCAAACGGAATAAAGCTTGATACCTCATCTGCAGTAAACCTTGCAAACTCCTTAAAAGAAGCGTTGGTTAGTCACAAGGCAGCCATAGCAGAAGCATACTTAAAGTCTGGTTACTCCGGTGGACTTATCTCTCTTTCAAACTATTTGACAAATTCTGTTAAGAAGGCGTCAAATGGCTTGACTTACGCCACAGACAAAAATGGTAATTTTGTTAATAGCGCTGGTTCAGCAATAACGAATAAATACTATGTTGCCGGTGAACCGAATGGCGATGGCACCTTTAAGCTAGTTGAAGTGTCAGACTCTGCTGCTTCAGTTGCTGGCTATACATTAACAGCTGATATGCAGGTTACAGGATACCATAAGGTAGTTGCTCTTAAAGCAGAAACAAAAGATGGAAAGACTACCTATTCCCCTGTTTATGAAAAAGATGCAAAGGGCAATTTTGCAAACATTGTTGGTCAGGGTGTATTAGCAGAAAAAGTCTATCAGAAGATGGACGATGATGGTAAGGTTTATTGGGCAAGATACTCCAATGTTTCAAACCTTGGTGCCGGTAACTTTAATGATGAAAAAATTACCTTCAAGACACAGGCAGACCTCGATAAATTGGTCTTCTTGAATCAGCTTGGTGCTGCTACTGGTGACGATGCTGTAAAATATATGAAGAGTAGTGCAGATTCATATACACCATTAGCAAACATAAAGGGCACTCTTGATGCAGGAATAGACGCAATTGCTGGTTTGCTTGATAAACTTGTTGCTTCCATCAATGGATTAACAGGCACAGACTTTAATAGCCCAGCCAAGACCTGGAATTCAAAATACATGGTTTATCAGGATAGTGGCACCACAGCTAATAATACGGCGTGGACAGTTGACCAATTGACTGGTGCTGCAAAAGATTCAAAAGGAAATCCTGTCTATGTTCCTGTTATGAAAACTGTTGATATTTCAGGAAAGGGTTATGAAACAGAAGCAGAAAGAAAGGCAGTCTATGCAAACGGCGACAAGTACTATAGCCTTGTTGGTACATATGATGTCCCTGCTGTAACATCTTCAAGTTTCCAGACACTTGGCAAGGTCTATACATCTTCTGGCAATGTTGCCAAGAATACAAAGAAACTTGGTACAGATTACTATCTTGCTGACACTAAAGGCAACGTTGTCAGCTGTGCCACAAAGCTTGCAAAGGATTCAGAAGGCAAAGAAGCTCTCTACACAATGCAAGTTACTGTTCCATACATTGCAAAAGGAGAAGTGCCTGTCCTTGATGCAAGTGGCAAGGCAAAGACAGATGCAGACGGCAAGGCAATAACACAAACAAGCTACTATTACATGGACGCAGAGGGTAACTATTTGAAGCCAACAACTACCTATTATAAGAAGGAAGTAAATGGCACCAAGGTTACTTGGACCGAGTGTAATGAGGCTGACTATAAAAAGTTGTCCTCTGATAACGGTTGGGCTGTCCAGACATGGGCAAAAACAGATAAACAATATACAGACAATACGAATTTTGCAAGTGCCTCAAATTCATTAACAACAACCATAAAGGTTGGAGACAAAGAAGTTGAAGCATTTATTGATAACCGTGACACCTCAAAGAGTGCAACTGGCCTTGAGCCATTGAAGGTTACTTTTAAAGCTTACACCACAGACGTGGATGGTAACTTCCTTAACAGTAGCGGTAAAATCACAACCTCTTCAAAGGAATATACAGAAGCTGTCCTTCGCGAGGCAAAGGCAACAGTGAACATTGCTTCAAATGCAACCACAACGATTGTAATTGGTGCAGATGCAGGAGAAGCACGTTTTGACGCGGACAAGAAAGAGCCACTCACAGAAAAGACATCTGCTCTTCCTGCTGCATCTGTAAACATTGCTTCATCTTCAAACGAAGCTATTTTGAACATTAAAGATGGCGCAACGATAACCACAAAGGGTCAAGCAACAATTGGTGCAAATGCAACCAAGACAGTAAAGACCACTTCAAAGACAGGTTCTCCAAACATTGCCTTAAAGACACTTGTAAAGCAGAAAAATGGAGAAGCCCCAGAAGGTTTTGTTGAAGACTATGCTTTCCCAATTTATGGAACTACTTCAGTTAGTGGAGATGAGCCAATAGCTTACGCTTGCTATGTTGATGCATCTGGTGAGGTTATTCCTATCAAGAAAATTACTAAGGACGGTAAGGAGTCTTATCAGTTAGTGCTTGATTGGAGCAAAACCCAAGAAGTCGATGACGGTAAGGGTGGCACAAAGGAAGTCCACAACGAATATGCCGAAAAATTGAAGAAGCAGTATGTCACGGATGCCAAAAACAAGGCTCAAACCAAGTATATAAACGATGCTTTAGATAAATTTAAGAAAGATCCAAAGAACAAAGACAAGTATTCTGACAAATATTTGTCAACACATCCTTCGCTTTGGAAGACAGAAGAGTATGGTTATACATCAGAGGGATTAAAGGCTGCAGTTGAGGCTGCTGCAAATAAGGCGACGGAAGCTTGGAATGAAGACAAAAAGGCGAAAGATACTGATAAGGTAGGTGTTCGTACAGCAGCCCTTACCATAACGGATCCAAAGAAAATTATTGATTATCTCTTCACATACGGTGTTAACGTGAATACAGACACTGCTTGGGCAGATATAGCCTTCAATATGACAACGGGTCACAATACAGCAGATGTCAATATTGGAGAGGCAAACATTAGCAGTCTGGGTCAGGCTGGTCTTTCAGTTGAAGCAAAAGCAACCGGTAATTACAAGGCCGCTGCTTCTGCAAACTTTGGCACAATGACAGCACTTGAGTCTGCTATAAACCTCATGTTTGATGATTCACAAAGTAATCTCAATGTTGCAGATGGTGCGAAGATAAGTTCTGAAAGTGGTAATCTTTTTGTTGGTGCAACTACAAAGGTCAAGGGTAATGAAGTCACAACGTCAAGTGGTGACAGCACAAGCAATAAGCTTTCAGACGCTCAGTATGAATACTATACAAAGAAATTGTTAGACCCGTATCTCACCCCAACTAAACAAGAAGAGTCAAAAACAAATGAGCCAAGTGCTGCATACAAGCTTGGTGAAAAGATTGGTGAAACAATTGGTGAATTTGGATCTAAACTTTTTGAGGTTGTTGAAGAGAAGCTAGATGACTTTGGCAATATGATGAAGAAAAACTTCTCATTTGGTGCTGCAGTTGGAGTTGTATCACAGGAATTCACATCACACATTACAATAGGTAATAATGCGCAGATAACCTCAAGCAAGGGTGGA
Organism: uncultured Synergistaceae bacterium; assembly: GCA_937902895.1. GTDB lineage: Bacteria > Synergistota > Synergistia > Synergistales > Synergistaceae > CALELF01. Next base: position 28,762 of record CALELF010000144.1, read on the forward strand.
GTTACCATTTCAGCAAAGACAGACAATGCTGACACTAACTTCAAGACCACCGGGACAATGATTCAAGTCACAACTACTGAGAATGATACGCCAAAGACCGTGGCAATAGAAACAGCAGTCTTGGTCGGTAATGTTACCCAGGATGCAACCCTTGATATTGAAAAGGGTGCCACAGTTTCTGGTAAGAATGTTGCAATAAAAGCTGATGCACTCAAGGAATATACAAGAGTTGAGGACCTAATCCAAGGCATTAAGGATCAGCTCATGATTCTCTGGGGTACACTCCAGGATGATGTTAGCAAGACAGCTGTTGCAAAACTTATGACACGCGTAAATAAGTTAATAGAAAAGGGCAAATCAAAAGGTATGATGGGTGCTCTGTCAAGCTTGAACTACGGTGATGTGGAGACCGTAAAGAGCTGGTGGTTTGAATTTAGAGAGATAAACTTAGAGCTTTCTTCCCTCAAAGCATTTACAAACAACCACTTCGCCAATACAGTTAAAGCGATAGAGGATCTTGTTGACGAAGCCTTGAAGATGACAGATCCTAATAACTATGCAAACTATAACGCACGCACAGTTGCAGGTTTGGCAAACAATAAAAACCAGTATGGCAAAGAGATAGAAGGCGCAGCAGCCTCTGTCAATATAACAGGTAGTGTGGTTGTGTCAAATGATAATGCAAGGGCAAAGGTGAACATAGGCAAAGACGACGGAGAAGGCACGGTTAACATATCATCCACAAAGGGTACTACTACTATCGCAGCAAACGGCGCTGTCAATTCTGTCAATTTCCTTGGCAATGGACAGAGTATGTTTGAGGCAAATGAATCACAGGGTGTTGGTGCAGGAGCAAGCGTCAATGTTCAAGGTTCAGATGTTGTCGGTCGTGTTGAAATTGGCGAAGGCACTGTAATAAATTCAGCTTCAGACTTGAAGTTAGAGGCCACCGGCAATGAAATGTTAGTTGGTGCAGTATTCGGTGCTGGTAAATCAACTACAAAAACTACAACAAACAACAACAATAATAATAACAACAATAATAACCAAGGTGACCAAGGTGGTCAGGGTGGTCAGCAGAGCACTTCTGAAATTCAGGGACTCTCTATCCAGGGCATGGTAAACGTTATGCACGGTAACCGTGATGCAGAGGTGAATGTTGCGAAGAGCTCACAGCTAACTTCAACGACAGCTGGTGTTTCTGTGAACGCTGGTTCAACAGACTACATCACTGCTGCTTCTGGTGCTTTAGCACAGGGTGATGGTGGTAGCATTGGAGCCGGCGTAGCAGTAATTGATTACGACCTTAAGTCTTTGGTCAATTTTGCAGAAGACACAGTTGTTACTGCAAAAGGTAATACTTCCTTCACAACTTCACAGCAGGGTGCAATGAATACAATCGCTATTGCGGGTGCTGGTGCTCCAGATGCAGATGGCAATGGTGCGTTGGATAAGCTCAAGGGTGGTACTGATTCAATGAAAAAGAAGGTAACTGATACCTTTGATAACCTCTTTGCTTCAGCTGATGAAAAAGCACTTAAGAAGAAAAGTGGAGAAGGTCAGACTGCTGCTCAAGAGCGCAATGAAGCTAACAGCGGAAGTTCAACAGATATCGGAGAAGGTCTTGAAGGCGCTGGTGATTTGCAGAACCAGGGTACAGACAGTGCAAAGGAGAAAGCTAGTGCTTGGGCAGGAGCTGGTAGCATATCTATCAACCTCCTTACAACTGCTTCAAAGGTAGATATAGAGAAGGCAAAAATCACAGTAACAAACGGTGATGTAACAGTCAAGGCATCTGATAGCAACTTCATTGGAGCCTGGGCTGGTGGTGGTGCCATCAATGTAACAGGCAACACAAAGAACAATGTTGGTGTTGCTGGTGCTGTTGCCTTGAATATTATAGATAGAACTGTTGATGCAATTATCAGCCAATCTGCTATAAATGGCGCTAATAATTTGCACATCAATGCACTTTCTGCTGGTGCAGCTGTTACAGCTGGTGTTGCTCTTACTGCAAACACGGGTGCAGATGGTACTGCTGCTGGAGTTGAAATCTCTGCAAACGTCAACAAGGTTGATTCCACAGTTAATGCAAAGGCAGATAGACTTACTGTTAATAAAGTTCTTGATGATCAGAACATAAATATCTACAGTGGTCCAGATACCAATTTAGATGTTATAGCACAGACGGTTGATACGCAGGTGACTGGTGGTATCACAGTTGGTGTCACAAGTGGCAAGGAAAAAGCCGTAGGTGTTGGTGTGGTATTCACAGGCACGTTCTTAAAGAACAATGCGGATGCAAGGGTCATTGGTGGTGACTATGCTAACATGGGTGACTTTGTCGTAAAAAGTGCTATGGCACCAAAGCAGGTTGCCGCTGGTGTTGGAGTTGGTGTTGCCACATCAGGTGAAGGCCAGGCCGTCGCCGCAAATGGTGTTGTACTTGTAACTACAACACACAACAAAGGCAACGCTATAATCGAAGCTTATCATGAAGATGAAGATGATGAAGAAAAGGCAAAGATTACTGCTTCTGGCAAAGTGAAGGTTGACGCACGTGACTCAATTACAAATGAAGATACAAATGCTTCAACCATTCAAGCACAGAAGACCGACCGTTATCTCGAATCAGTAGGTGTTGATGCAGACGGTAGCAATATATTGATATCACAACAGAAAGGTGAGGAGCAGACAAGTGACGATGCCAACCTTGAGAATACAAAGAAAGAAGTTGGTGAAACTGGTTATGAATCTGCACTTTACCGCAAAGACGCAGCAGATACCACAAGAACAGCTCTTACTGTAAATGCTGGAGTTGTTGTAAGTGTTGCCAAAGGTTCTGGTGACAACAATAGTGGTGCTGGTGGTGTTGCAGTTGCAGTTAACGTTATGGATCAAAGCCAGACAGCGAAGATTTCTGGTGCAGAAATCAATACAACAAGCCAAGTGAAGGCAGAGGCTGATACAAAGAGCAAGGTTGTCAATGTTGCTGCTGGTGCAGCTGCGGCTTCTGGTGGAGAAAATGCAACGGCAGTTGGTGGTTCTGTCATTGTTAACTCAATGGACAACAAGACAAACGCCACAATAGAAAAGAGCACCATTAAAGCTGGTGAACTTGCAGCCGTTGCTACAAACGATGCAATTGACGTTAATGTCACAGGTCAGGTTTCTGTTGGCAAAAACTCCGCAGGACTTTCCTTCATATATAATCAGAACAGCAGCGCGGCAAATGCAAAGGTATCTGCTAACACAATTACCTTTACAGACCCAACAGGTTTGAGTAATTTGCCAAGCTCATTTGATTCATTAACAGTAAAGGCAGCAAATATGGCTGGTCTCTACTCTGTTGCTCTTCAGGGTTCTGGTTCGACAGGTGGCAATGTATCAGTTTCCGGTGTTGTAGCGGTTAACGTTGGGACGCAGGATGCAGAGGCTTCCTTAGAAGGCGAGGCTGAAAACAAAAAATCTGTCATCACAAATGTTGGTGACGTTAAGGTAACAGCAGATAACTCTTCAAAGGAATATGCAATTGCAGGTAATGCCGCTGTTGGTACATCAAAGGTAGCAGCAGGAGCTGGTGTGGCATATAATGACATCGGTGGTTCTGGCACAGGTGACGCAAAGCAGAAAGCAGTTGCAACCCTTAGCAATGTTAAGTTTACAAATCCAGTAGAAAACAGCTCAGTTGATGTTATTTCAAAGGATGACGGTAAGATTTTGGCAGTTGCAGCCGGTGTTTCTATAGCTGGTGTTAGTGAGACAAGCTCCGGACTTAACGTTGCAGCTCAAGGTTCAGCTGGTGTCGCCCTTGTGAACAAAGACACTGCATCTACAGTCAAGAATATAGAGTACGAAAATGATGATACTAACTTCCATATAGTATCAGAAAACAATTCTGACGAAAGAACAGCAGCTGTTGTTATTGCGGCAGCTACAGGTCTTAGTGGTGTGGCTGGTGGTGCTGCACTTGGTGTAAACCGCATAATTTCTAATACAACAGCACAGGTTATCGGTAGCACAATATCTGCAAAGAACCTTGAAACAAAGTCAACTGCCGATGCAGACATCTTAAATATTGCAATTGGTGCTGCGTATGCTGGAGGCAGTGCAGCAGTTGCCGGTTCCTTTGGCATAAACCTGATTGAAGAAAATGTATATGCAAAGATCAATAACTCTACAATTAACGCACTTGGTAATGTTGCAGCAGTTTCACAAAGCGATGAACGTATCAGAAACTTTGCTGGTGCAATCGCTCTGTCAGCTGGCGCAGCAGCAGTAGGTGCAAATGTTGCAGTTAACCAAATTAATGGTAAAACTGGGACAGAAGTAGACGGTAGCGTTGTTAACGCAGAAGGTGAAGATGAAGAATACGTTACACATGGCAAGATTGCCTATGGAGAGTTAGATGCTTCAGAAGGTCGTTCTGATGATGGTATGTCTAGCTCTAAGGCACAGTCCGTTGAGAAATTCCAGATTAAGGACTTCGAACGCGGAGACGTTAAAAACAAAGGCTTTATTGCAGACTCTTCATCAACACATGCAATTCAGGCAGTGTTGGTTACAGCCGGTGGTGCAGATTCAGCAGCAGTAGAACTTGGTACAGATGTTAACCTTGTGAAAGGTTACACAAAGACACTTGTTCAAAATACCAACATTAATACAGATCCAACAAAGGCAGGTGCGGTAGCAATTAGAGCCACAGATTTCACAAATAGCTACTCATTCCTTGTGAACGCTGGTGCTGCTACCACTGCAGCAGTAGCAGGTGCAGGCTCTGGACATGCAATTTCAAGAGATGTTACTGCAAATCTCACTGGCACAAGTCTTAAGACAGTCAATGCAAAAGACTTTGAAATTGCCTCACTTGTAAATTCTGGCATTTCTTCATTCGGTCTTTCAATTGCCGTTGCTGGTTCAGTAGGTGTTGGTGCAGCTGCTTCAGTTGCAAAACTCACTGCAAATGTTGGAACGGGTATTGAAAATTATAATATCAATACAACTGGCGATGCGAAGGTTACTTCAAACCGCACAACAGCAATAGGACAGGGTGCAAACGCTGGTGGTGCTGGTGGTTCAGTAGGTGTAGGTGCTGCAGTAAGCGTTATAGTAGAAGATGGCACACAATATACTACAATAAAAGATTCTAACATTATTTCCGGTGGTGAACTCAAGGTTGCAGCAAGCAACACCACTAGAATATTTGAAGAAGTTGTTGGTGCAGGGCTTGCAGGCGCAGTTGGTGTAACTGGTGTCGTTGGTGTCAATAACTTTACTAATAGTGTTGATGTCAAAATAACAAGTTCTGTTCTTGAAGCAAAAGATGATGTAAATGTCAATGCACGCAACAATGTCAAGATGGAGACCTATGGTGGTATGCTTGCCGGTGGTGTTACTGCTGGTGTTGGAGCAACAGTATTTGTAAACCACATCAATGCTAACACTAGAGTTGCGGCAGACGATTCAACAATCACTTCTACACTTGGGGATGTTCTCATTGATGCAACAGAAGCACGCACACTTAACGGTGTCGTTGTCGGTGCTGCAATTGCGGGTACAGCGGGCGTTAACTGCAATGTCTTCTACACAGCAATTGGTTCAACTGAAGTTGCCCAGACAACTTATGATGAGTATCAAGTTGTTTCCACTGACAGTGAGGACGAAAAGAAGCAGCAGGCGCAAGCAAATGCAGCTTTGGCAAAGTTAGAAGAAGCTGATGGCTCGGGTGAAAATAGTACTGCGAGTAGAGTAGCGACAGGTCAAGCGAATGCCAATACAGTTACGAACAAATCTTTCCAGGCAGCAGGATTTGTTCAGCAAAATAAAGATGGTTCATCCAAATCTGGTATGAGCAGCTCTGAAGCTGCTGCAATTGCAGGAGCTATCTCAACAGATGCGACAAAAACTGTTAAAACTACCACAACAACTAGCTCCTATGCACAGCAGACATCCGTCTCATTGAATAGTTCAGTTGTAACATCAGCCAAAAAGAACGTAAAGGTTTCTACAACTTCGGATACAAATGTTGAGGCAAACACAGGTGGTGCCGCAGGTGCTGGAGTTGCTGGCGTTGGCATTTCAATAGACATCTTGGATGTAAGAGCCAATTCCATTATTGATATTAACAAGTCGGATGTCATTGCTGCTGGCGATGTAGATATCAAGAACAATGTCACATCCTCAAAGGGCATTAACCTTAGAAATGTTCAGGGTACTGTTGGTGGTATCGCTGGTGTTGGCGTAACACTTGGCAAGCTTGACATTGCAAACAACCAGATGATAAACATCCATGAGGCGACTATAGCTTCATCAAAGCCAGCTTATTCAACAAAAACCTTGACTGCAGAAGACATTACACGTCTCGGTAATTCTGGAGTTGCCACTGTTTATGCAAGAATGAGACGCTCAACAGATATGAATGGCTACATGATAAATGAACAGGGTCAGCATCTTGATGCAGACGGTAATGTGACAACTGATTCTTCCAAGTATGTCAAGTCAGATACAGAATATGTCTTTGATTGCTTCGTTGATGCAAATGGTTACAAAGTTGACTTTGAGGGTAACTATATCCTTGATAGTGATGGAAAACGCATAAATATTGCATCAGACTCAGCCACATACACAGAAGATGCTGCAGGCAACATCATCAATTCAGATAAATACATTGCCGGTAAGAGATATATAGACGCAAACGGCGAAGAAAAGATTCAACCACTTGAATTAGCTGATGGTCAGGGTTCTGGTATTGCCGACATGAGATATTACCTTGGTGAAGTTGCAGGTGCATTCGGTTATCAGTTTGACAAAGATTCAGATGGTAACACAGTTGCATACCTCACAAATGCAAACGGTATCTATGTTGATAAGAATGGTGCTCCAATAGAGGCATACGAAAAGTATATGCCTGTTTATAACACCGATGCAACAAGTGAAGATTATGGTAAAATAACGGGCTACAACCAAATAAGCTACGACGAAACACTCAAGAAAAATGTTCTTACACCTATTACCGTAGCACAGTACGAAGTAATATTAGCAGAGGGAGCTGCTGCACGAGTTAAGTACAGAGAGCTCGAGCACTCCGGTGGTAGTGTCACTGTGGCTTCCAACGACACAACAAAGGCGGAACTTAATGTTGACGCAGTTGCTGGTGGATTTGTTGGAATAGGTTCTACCTTCGCAGTTTTGACAAAGGCTTCAAATAGCAGTATTAACATTTCTGGCAACACTGTAATGTCAGCAGATGGTGACATTGATGTCAGAGCAGAAAACAATAGCTCTGCAAAATCCAACTTTATTGGTGGTGCAGGTGGTGCAGTTGCAGGAAGCGTTGGTCTTGCATTCTTAAAAGATACTTCCAACACGGAAGTGGAGATCATGCAGAATAATCAGCGTGCTGCCAATGATCCAAAGCTACCATTCTTAAAGGGTAATTCTAATGAAAATAGTGTCACAGCCTTGACAGCACTTGGCAATTTGAACATCGTAGCTTCAAACAACCCACACAACAGTGTTCGTGCAATATCTGTTGCAGGTGGTGCAATAGCAGGTATTGTTGTTACAGCCTTCAACTTCAACACTTTGGGTTCAACAATAAAGGCGGATAACTACAACACAATTGCTGGTAATAAAGTCAATGTTAATGCAACAGTTGGTGACGCTTCCGGCAATGACTACACATCAAAAGTGTTTGTTGTAGCAGCAGCAGGTGGTGCAATAGCTGTTGGTGTGAACGTTGCCTTGGCAAACACAAAGAGTAATGTAAGTGTGGACCTTGGAAATACAGACTTTAGATTATATCAAGGTCTTGTTGATACAGATGTAACGTTATCTGCTCAAAACTATGCATTGCAAGACATGTCTATTACCTCTGTCACCGGTGGTGCAATTGCAAGCGGTTCAAACATTGTTATTGCAAGAAACACAGGTACAGTGAAAGCTTCTCTTGGTGATGGTAGTGCTGAACAGAGCAGTGATCCACTCGGTGCCACCCGTGCAACAAACCTTACAGTTGCAGCAGGAAATAATGCACAAAATAAAATCAATGCATCTGGTAATTCAGGCGGTTATATTGCAGTTTCGCCATTTGCAGCTTTTGTAAGTGCAAAGTTGGAGGGTGATACAGAAATTGACCTCAAGGGCAAGATAGATGTAGATAATAATTTGAATGTTGATAAGACCTCTCTCTACACATCTAACATTAAGGCATGGACACTTGCGGTAGGAAAGTTTGCTGGTGCAGGTGCGTTTGCCTTTAACACGATAAACGCAGACCAGGGTGCAAATAGTGGTGTCAATGTTCTCGGCAACATTACAGCCAAGAATGCCAACATTACTTCCACAAACTCTTTCAGCGTCAACAGAGCAAAGGGCTATGAACAAACAGCTTCCGGCTTGATTCTTACATACGGTTTGGGAATTGGTGGTTTGGCTTCTGCTATAACAGCAAGAAGTAACTCTGATGTCAATTTCAAAGCTGGTTCTTCACTCACAACAGATGGCAATCAGACAATCATTGCTAGAACCCTTGGTGATATAAATAACGATACAAACGGTGATGCTACAGGTCTTATTGCAGCTTCCGCCTCAGTATCAAAGGCAAATGTTAAGTTTGATCAGGGTGTTAATATTGAGCAAGGTGCAAGTTTGAAAGACAAGCATATTGCTTCAGATGAGAGTGACTTAAGCCACCTCACAATCACAGCATATAATGATACAAATCTTTCAAACTATGCTTACTCTGCATCTTATGGTGGTGTAGCACTCAGCATTTCAACATCACTCAATGATGTAAAGAGAAACAACAAGGTTAACATTGCTGGTAGTGTCTTTACATACGGTGATGCAAAAATCTATACAGGTTTGGATACAACAGCACACTTGCAGAACTTCAAGGCTGACATGAGAGCAATTGCCGCTGCAGAAGCTATCATAGGTATTCCTGTTCCTGTTTCCAACAGAACATTTACCTTCAGCAACCTTGTTAATATTACAGGCACTGGTTCTGTCTTGGCAGGTCAGGATATTAATATTACCACAACAGATGGTCTTGAATCAGTTTACTACGATGCAACAGCAAAGACCCTCTACGGCGGCGGACAAACCGCTAAATTGGTTGGTAACGTCCATGGTGACGATGTCGCACAGTATAAGGGTAAGACTTCAACAAACGAAGTGACAGTTGATGGTATTGTTAAGACTGGTCTCATCAAGAGCCTTGATATTACAATTGCAGATGATGCCAATGGCGGTAAATTGTTAGACGGTTACAGCTACGATCAAGCCGGTACAAATAACGGTGGTTATAAGCTTTCAATTGTGGCTAAGACAACAGACGAAAATGGCAGTGATTTATTGTTGGATGAAGAAGGTTATGTTTTAGACAGCGAAGGACATAGAACAGATAAACAAGTTGATAATGCTTTAATTAATGAAATCAAAAATAACTCGCAGTACTATGAATACAAGTATGCAGAGTCACTCTACTCACGTTATACTGAGATAAATAGCGCTTTGGCTTCAACCACACTTACAAAAGCAGAGAGACTTGCATTACAGGCAGAGCGTGATAGCCTTGTCGCAAAGTTAACTCCATTCTGCAACACGAATACAGATGGAACATTAGAACTCGTTGCAGAGTCAAGCATTCCAGCCTTCAAGCTTGCAGACTTCCAGATTTCAAATGGTAGTGTCTATATCACAACAGATAAGATTAAGGGTAGCAATGGTGGCACCGGTAAGATTATGTCTGTCGCAACAGAAGACATTAATATCACCGATTCATCTAATGCATATCTAGTGATAGGTAACATTGGTATCCTTGGTAACGCTGGTCATGTCTATGTAAGAGATGCAGAAATGAGAAAAGTTTACAAGAATTACAATGATACCAATGCAGCTCTTACAACAGCTAACGGCAAAATTAGCAATGTAGCTATGTATGCTTCTATTTCTAATAATAGCGTGCCAGATTTAACAATAACAAAGAATTATACTGGCGAAGTGTCAAAACAAGTGTACTTTGCAAAACAAGATGTATCACAAGATGATCCAACAGTATCAGGATCTGAAAAAGAGTATACGGTAAAGCACGCTTTTGCACCAACCCTTCATGTAGCCGGACGTATTTCTAACATGTCAGGCAATGTAACACTTGACAATTCAGGTAGTGCAGGTGCTGGTGAAGTTAAGGTTGCCGCAATTGGCGAACTTGGTTATGACGAAGCGGTGATATCTTCACTCAAGACATCTATAATTGCAAAGAACGTTGAAATTGGTTATTCAGCAGGAACATACAATGTTGCTGGTGATCCAAGAATGGCTTCCGGTGTTCAGGATTTATGGCACACAGGTGACTACTCTATAAACAACTTCATTGGCGAAGGTCAAGGCTATAAATTTGGTGATAAGAAGACCTATACAGCACAAACTTCTAAATCTACTACATCAGATACTACATCAGGTATCATGGCATTAGAATCCGTTAGAATTTCTTCCGAAGTTATCAACGTAAACGGAAGAATCCAGAGTGGTATCAATAGACACACTGCAACAATTGATTCCGTTAAGGAAAATGGCAACATAGTTACCTTTGCCTTCACCCCAGTTGATACAAAAGCAAATGTTTCTTATGATAAGGCAAACGCCGCCAACTTAGCAGCAGAAGAGTTACAGAAAAAATATAATGATGCTAACGGTGAAAAGGGCACAACCTATAAATTCTCTTCATACAAGAGTGGCGATAAATATTACATCAAGGCTGAAGCAGTAATTGACACTTCTGTTGCATCGAACTCCTCCGAAGGTTATGTAATTAACCAGGGTGGTTTGAAGAACAATGGCTCGTCTTATGTTAATGAAATTCAGCTCTACTACGACAAGGCAACAAAGTCTGTGAAGATGCAAGACATAGCAAGCAAGGGTGGCGAGGTTACACTTATTGGTAACATTGTTTCAACTGGAAATGGCGAAATAGTTGTTGCTTCCGGTGCTGCAACAATTGATGTTACAAATGACACGAACTACACCTTGAAAGCAGGTGAAATTGACAACCAGGGTGGTTATGGTAAGATTTCTCTCACAGACGCACAGCAGAATGTAAAGACACAGCTTTACTACAGTGATGGAAACAACATTGCCTATGGTACAGTTGTGAAACTTGGCGGAAATGTAGATACACATGGTGTTAAATCCGATAAGTTGCTCTTAGCAATAGAGGATGGAGCGGTAACTCGTGGTACCACAAATGATGTTAAGGATTACATAACCTTTACTTCAGAGAATGGCAAGATTACCTCAGCAAACTTCTTGCCAGAAAAGAATTCTGCACTTTCTTGGTCTGATTCAAGAGTAACAGACTTCTCTGTTGCAGAAACCGAATATAAGCGTAAAAAGTGGGTATTTGGTTGGAGAGACAAGAGTGGTTGGGAATATCAGTATACAACCTCAAAGAGAACTGACGCTGGTGATAGCAACACCCCAACAGATCCATCAAAGTTGGAAGATTTAACCCTAACAAAACGTGACTTTGGTGATAAAGACTTTGCTGCTGATGTTTCTTCAGAAGCTACAAGCTCTACAAAAGATAGTGGTTCATACACACCAGGCACAGACGGTTACAAACTTGGTAAGAAAGAAGAACCCGGTTGGTCAAAAGGTTGGGCAACACGTCGCACATACAGAAGAGACCTTGTCTATTCAACAAGGCGTGAGTATGATGTTACCTACACCTTGAAGGCAGATTCTTCAATTAAGCTTTCATCACTTGGTAACTATAACCTTGCTGCTGAAAAGAACAAAGGACTTTCTGCTAACATGATTAGCTTGAAGTCTGGTGGTAACATTGAATTAACTGGTAACATCACTTCAGCTGGTGATGCTAAATTTAAGGCAGATGCCACAGGAAGCATTACTCAATCTAATGGTAGGACACTTGTCGGACAGGATATAGACCTTAATGCTTCCACAGGTAGCATAGGTACAGTTACAGACGATACCTACGAAGGCTCAAAGGCTGGTGCAATTTCAATTGTTTCAAATGACACCCACTATACACTTGATGCGGATAACAATAAAGTTGCAGATGGTGTTGTTGATTTGAAGGCAAAGGCTTCCAGTGATTTGAATGTTGATGTCCGTAACGGTTCTGTATCGAAGGATGTTTATGCAATTGACTATGAAACTGGTAACATTTATCTCGATGTGGCTGCAACGAAAGATGCAACCTTGACAGCAGCTGCCAACCTCAAGTTGGATAACGTTACAGCAGGTGAAAGAGCCGTAATTACAGCTGAGAAGGATATCAAGGGAACTAATGCATTTAAGACCCAATTAGGAAAAGATGAGACTGCGAAGGCAGACCTCACAGCCAGAAGAATCAATGTAGCATCTGAAGATGGTTCAATTAAGCTTAATGTTAATGCCGGACAGGAAATTACAAACTCTGGTGCCAGCTCACTCTCCGCAAGCCTTAATGCACAGGCTGACGGTAATGTTGAGTTACGTCAGGTGTCTGGCAACATGAGACTCGGCACAGTTTATTCCGAGAATGGCAATGTAACGCTTCGTGCAGAAGATACAGATGCGGGTCTTATCGTTGATGTATTGCCATCAACGGCAACAGTTTATGATTCAGCAGCTGAAGATTCCGTCAAAAAGTGGCAGGATACTGGTTTGCTCGGTAGTGATGACATAATCTTGCCAGGTGGAAAGGCAAAAGCTTCCTTGAAAGACAGAATGGATGCTTACGAAGCTGGTACTGTAACAGCAGAAGAGGCAGGCCTCACAGCTTATGAAAAGAAGCTTATTGATGATAAACTGGCATTTATAGCTGACAGAACAAACGAATATAACGAGTATATTGCAGCTTTGAATGCACATGAAGGTAAGGTTAAGTCTTACGAAGCAAACATAGAGCTCAAGTTTAATAGCTACAAGGCTGCAGAAGCTGATTATCAAGCCAAACATGCTGCTTGGGTAGCTGCCGGTGGCACTGGTGATGAGCCACAGAGATCAGAAAGCCTTAAAGCACTTAAAGCTCAATTTACAAAAGCAGGAACAACAGATCAAGTTTATGCAGATGCAGATGCATACATTGCAGACAATCCATACAAAGACACAGTCCTTGAGAGCTATCAGTATTCAAGGGCACAGAAGCTTGATGCAAATGGCAACTTGCTCTACACAAAGGGTGGCGAAGAGTATTACATCAAGGAAACAAATAACTTCACACTTACATTTACAAAGACTGCAGGAACGGGTGATGATTCTTATACTTCATTCGGTGACTTGAACGGTGCAGTTACAACCTTGAATGAAAACGCTCCTGAAGGCACATCTTATAGATTGGTCAGAGTTGGTTATGCAGACAACAAGGATATCTATGAGATTGAACAAGCACAAGTTGTAGAAGTTGATGGCAAGAGCACAACACAGAGAACATCATACGCAACCTACAACTTTAGTAGAGAGATGGGTACATCTACACAAACAGTTTACAAAGCTGACGGAACAGAAGCTTCAGACGTTTCTGCAGCTGACTTGACACCTACCTACGTGTATAAATCACGCTTTGAGCAAATTGATAACGTTGCAGCAGATGGAACCGTTACATTGAAGTCTGTGAACCTTATTAAGGATGCAAAAGGTAATATTACAGGAACAAGTCTTTATAAGAATGCCCAAGCTTACTACAACGCAGGAGAAAATGGTGCAGCCTTAGCAAAGCTTTCCGCAACACCAAATTATAAAGCTACAAAAGACAAGTTGCTCTACGCAGTTGAGGATTCTATCATTCACAAGAAGGCTGGTCAGTCAAGCGATATCGAAGTAAAGCAGGCTAATGTTTCTGCAAAGAATATTGACATTAGAGCAAAAGGTATCGGTTATGCTAATGTTGACGCAAGAGTCATTGAAGTTACAGATGATACGAAGTCTGATGATCTAAAGCTTCTTGCAAACACACCTTCAGTTGACGTTGTTGCAGAGGTTACATACGGTTATCAGCTTGACGAAAACGGTAACAAGATTTCAAGAGAAAACTTGTCAAATTCAACTACAGGTGAGCAATTCTCAAAACTGTCTGCTTCTGAAAAAGCTGACATTGATGCTTATAATCAGACGTTAGCAGAAGCAGGTCTTGAGGCAATAGACTATGAGAATTATTTAGTTACCCAAGACATAACCAAGTTCTATGTTGCAGGTAAACGCACACTTGGTTTGAATTTGGTAGATCAAACGAATGGCAAAATTACCATAGAAGCTACAGGGTCAAAAGCAGGTAAAAACGCAAAAGAAGCAGGTGCTGCAGGTGACGTGTTCATTGCATCACGTGATCTTGATGCTACAACAACAGCAGGCGAAGCACTTTACTTCGATAAAGTGAACGCGACAGATGCTGTCCGCATCTTGGGTAAGAATGGTGTTTATGCAAAAGATGGTGCTATCTTCACAGCTAATTCCTTCTACATTGAAGGCGGACAGGGTGGCATCGGTGGAGCAGGTAATGCATTGGCATTAAACTTCATAGGTTCAAATAATACACGCTATGCTTACCTCAATGCAGCAAGCGACATCTTCGTAAAGAACGCAACAATAGACAAATCCGACTTTGTGTTGTTAGGTGTGGCTACAAACGGTAGCTTTGACATAGATGCCTGTGGCACAAGAGTTGTGATGACAGACACAGTAAATAATACGGCTTTAAGAAAATCTGTTTTGAGATACTTCGATGAATCAGATATTGAGGGTGTCAATTTCTTGAATAGCTATGACTACATAGCTGCCAACACAATCACCATAGGTAACTACACTGGCATTGGTAATGGTAAGGGTATGGCGAATGCACTTCGTGTTTCCATTAACCCAGGCAATACAAATCATCAGAATATCTTGAATTTTGGTACCGCTTCTATGTCAAACAATTCTGGTAACATTTATGTCTATGGTATGGGTAATACAACAGACACCTTGAGACTCGCAGATGTTAAATACACTGCAAGCGGAAAGACTCAGAACATTAGTCTTGAGTCACAAGGCAATATCGAGCTTAAGGGTGAAATAGCTAAAGTTAAGAACCTTGAGCTTGAGGCGAAGTCCAATGTGAAGTTTGCTGGTCATACATCAATAAAGACAGACCTTGAGAATCTAACTGTTAAGGCTCTTAACGGAGGCATCGCAGACGATTTTGATACTGTCGGAACAGGTGCTGATTCAATTTACGTCACACCTGCGATCTACGCAAAGAATGTAACGCTTGAAGCAAGAAATGGAGCTATAGCTCTTGGTGCACGTAATATTGATCCAAATGTCAATGATGAGTTTGTATATGGCGATTACAAGTGGGGCAACACAAAGATTGCTGCAAAGGGTGATGTAAGAATTCATGCAAATGCCTATGATGCAAACGGCGTGAATATCACAGCAATTGATAAGTTTAGTGATCTTGACCCAACAAAGATCTTCACTGGCAACCTCAGCTTCTCAACCAACACAAATATGTCAATCAAGGACATCAAATCCGCTGCTAACCTTACAGCTACCATAAAAGCAACACAGACGCTTGATGAAAATGGCAAGCCAACGATAGTTGACAAGTATAATGAATTTGGTCAGAAAGACGGTTTTGTCTATGAAACAAAAAAGACGACCGGTGCAAGCATGTCCATTGACAATGTGTTGATTGGTAGCGAAAATGCTAAAAATGGCACCATGAAGGTCTTGGTGGAAAACAAGGCAGAAGATGCTACAGTTTCTGTTAAAAATGCAGGTGGATACAAGCTTCACTTAAGAACAGACGCAAAAGGAACAAAGGCTGATATTAATTATGACGCTTCTAAGTTTGTGGTTGACGACATTGAAGCCTACGGCTTTGTTGAAATGTTGATTGAATTGTTTGGTGCCACCCCAGACTTTAACCTCAGCACCTTGGCAGCAGAATACTTAACAATCAGATCAAATGTCGATGGTCTAAAATTAGGCTTAACTAACGGAAATGGCACAAATCAAGTGAGAACATTGCGTTCATTGATAATTGACGCTTGGGGCGAGGCAAGTGAAATAGCATTAGCTGATGTCCTTGCAACAGAATTCATCCAGGTCAATACTCATAACACAACTGGCTCACGCGTTACCCTTGGTAATGTCAAGGTTGCCGGCACACCAAAACCAGGTTATGAGAGCGATCCAGTTGTTGGTGGAATAGAAGCAATAGCGGAATCCTTGGTAATGTCTGGCGACATAATTGCTTCTGACTACATCAAGACATCTTCACAAGCTTTGTTAGCATCAGGTGCAACGCTGCAGGCTGGTGATGGCGGAATCGATCTTAAGGTTGCAACACAAAAATCCGGCGTGATTCCTGGCACTAGCGCTTTAGTTGATGCAGATGGCAAGATCTATGACAATAGACGCAACCAAATTGGTGAATTTACTGCTATTGCTGGAAAGTCACTCACATACGGTGATGCGATCTTTGAGAATGTAACGATTGATTCTGCTGATAAGCTTGCTGTTAACGCAAAGGGCGACATTAGTGTGACAAATGATGAGGAAGGTACGGTGTCTGCTGTTAAAAATGCTACATTTACAGCAGGTGATAATGCAACCTTCAACAATGTGTCACTTACATCAACAGCAGGTGCATCAACAGTTACAGCAAGTGCAGGAAAGGCAAGCTTTGACAATACGTCACTTACATCAGCAGGTGCAATGACAGTCAAAGCTGGTACAGATGCAACCTTCAACAATACGTCACTCGATTCAGGCGATAAGCTAACAGTTGATGCAACGAAAGACATTAGTGTAATAGGCAATTCTAATGTGGTATCTCTTAATGATGCTACATTTAATGCTGGCAAGGGTGGTAATATCCAGTTTAACTCAACATTCAATTTTGGTAAAGACGACTATACCGCAGACCTCTATATGAAGGCTGGTCATAGCATCACAACAACTGAGAACTTGGAGTTCAAAGGTGAGTTGTCACAGATTCTTACAGATGCAGCAACAGATGATCAGGCAATTTCTAACGCGGAATCTATCCGAGTTGCAAAACTTACACAGACTTCTAACGGTGGCACTATTACTAATAACAGTCAAGTCCGAGCGACCAATGGTGATATTATTCAAAAAATTGCTAAGAATGGCGTTATTGACAACAAAAGTCTTGTATATGCTGAAAAAGGTAGTATTACACAGAATGCAAATAGCATCAAAAACAATAATTCCTCTTCAGTTGATGACAGTTTGGCACTCTTTGCAAAGAAGAACATCACTCAGACTACCAATGGCAATGGTGAAATTATCAATAACGGTATGACTATTGCACGTGAAGGCAACATTACCCAGACAGTCAATGGTGATGGTGTGATTTATAACAAGAGCCACGTTTTGGCTGGAAGGGGATCTGCAGACACATTATTTGTTGCTTCTGGCGACATTAGACAGACCATCAAGGGTGACGGTAACATCATTCATGGCACTGGTGCTTCAACAGAAGTTGACAAGTCTAGCGAAAAAGTTATTTTTAACGAAGATGGTTCAGTTAATACGTTAGCTACGGTTGTTTTACTTGCCTTGAACGGATCTGACGACAATAACAACAATAACAATAATAACAATAATAACAATGGTGGCTCTAATAAGGATATTAGTGGCAAAACCGCACAACTTGGATTGCGACTTAATGGAGACGGTACACTTAATAAGGTTCTTACCATTATTGGATTAGCTGGTAAAGATAAAGATTCAGATGATAATGATATAGTTTATTGTACTATAGCGGACCTAGGTGTCGTCAGTGACATGCTGAAGATAAAAGATGGTGCCCTTAACGTGGAAGAAACATTTAGCAATATACTTGCTCATTCTGGTTTAGGAGCAGGATCTGCTGATCCTAATGAAGCTCTCAAACAATGGATTGAGGGTGGTAAAGGCATAAAACCAAGTGATGACTTCCTTGATATAATTGCCCTCACATACGATAGCAATGGCGCTGTTGTTGGCTTTAATAAGACACTTACTGTCTCCAATATGCTTAATAAGGCATTTATGGAAGCACCAAAAGCAAAGGATATACCTGAAGTTGTGATAGTTGATGGCAAGATTGATATAGACCAAACCCTTAAGGCAGTTCTCCGAGCAACGCTTAATGATAACAAACAAGCTATTATGGAGGGACTTAAGAGAAATAATGGAAAATATCTTGCAAGCACTGCTACTGACATTGATGACGACGCCCTTGAGAAAATAATGGATAAGGCATTTGCCATAGATTACCACGGTAACGTCATGGCAAAGAACATCTACCAGACAGTTGAGGGTGGAAGTATTGCTAGTATGGATGCAGATGGCAACCTTGTCTTAAATGCCTCTGAGAATACTGAAGGTCTTAAGAAGCTAAACGCACTTGAGAACTGGAAGAACAGATTAGTTGCAGATGAGAACATTGAGTTGTATGTTGGCAAGGGCGACTTGATCATCGATTCTGAAGTCAACGCTGGCAAGAAACTCTTTGCAAAAGCTGCTGATGGTGACCTCCATGTCAAGTGGTACATCCAGGCCCACAACGAAAACAATGATGCGATGGTTGAGCTTGAAACTGGTGGCAACGGTGACATTGAAATCGACTGGAACGGTGCTGATTTACAGACAAAACTCAGCATTGACATGGACACAGAAGCCGCAACAAAATCATTGCAGCAGATACAGAATATCTTGACCGGTGATATGCTTGATAAAGATTCTAAGTCAATATTGTACACAAAACTCAGCGAAGTATTAGCAGTTCTCTACTTTGCTAAAAAGTCAACATCTACTCAGCAAGCTGCAGTTCGTGGTGTAACAGGTAATAGCCGTAGTGACTTCTGGAGTGCACTTGAAGGTACAATGGATAATGATTCTTCCTTGGCTACCTTGAAAACTGTATTTGGTAAGTTAAAGAATGGAGAATCTATAACATCAGACGAAAAACAGAAGTATCAGACAATTGTTGCTGATATAATGGCAAGTTGGGACGATATCAAGACCCCTGCACAAGAACTCTTAGCAACACTTAAGGGGAAAGAAGGTACCACATCAGCTCTTGGAGATGACCTCTTTGCCGTTGACAAGAGTAACCATGCAGACTACAGCTACGCAATCATTGCAGACAAACTCCAGCTTACAGTTGGTGGCGAGTCTAATGATCCAAGCGACAAGAAGATAAAGATTGACGGTGACATCCTTGTTTATGACTACTATGGTGTTGCAGCAAGACAGACAGTTTCAAACTTTGTTGACCAGATGAATGGTGCAGATGACGTAGCATTTAATCTTTCACTCAAGGGAGCTAAGAAAAAAGATGGCACCTTTGGCAGAATGGAATCCTATGACATGTATAACCTACGTTCAAGACTGCATGTTGACTTCGACGAAGTTGTACAGCATGATGGTTGGAAGAACGCTTATGGTTACAACAGCTCCTACATTGGCAACACGAAACTAAATAATGCTTCTGTCTATATTGACCCAGCTACTGGAATGCAGTATGAACTCAATGCAGACAGATTTGCAGAAAACCACGAGGGTGCAATCAGATCACGTCACGCTGGATTCAATATAGTTGATTTTGCAATAGAGAGAACCAACTTTAACCTTGAAACCTTGGCAGATCACATTGAGCTCGAAGGGCTTTCTGTTGGAACAGACATGTTCATAGCTTTGGCAGATGAATATGACATTGGTGGCTTAAGAGGTAACGACAGATTCTTTAACGTCGCAGTTATCTACGGTGACACGTGGACTGGTCTCATTCCAGAGAGATTCCGCCACAATGGTGTTAATGCATACTTTATAGACAGAGACCACAGTGTGACTCATACCTTGAAAATCTACAGAGAAGGTAACTTGTTTGTAACAGACATGGTTGCAATGGATAAAACACCAGGTGCTGTCATACGTGACCTTAATGGCAAAGAAGTTCGCACCGCTCTTGAAATTGCTGCTATGAACGATAGCACCATCAGAGCAACTGTCAGCGATAAACTTAACGCATCAAAGAAATTTGATTCTGAAAAAGAATTAAATAAGAAAGATTCTGCAATTACCACAACAGATGAGTTGGTGATAGTTGATGGTGTTAAGGTCAAGCCATTGAAGGAAGAGCAATACATTAGCACTGTTAATGTTGAAGGTCTTGGCGTTATCTTGTCAAAGGATGCGGATATTACGATTGAAATCGACGGTAAGATAGTTGAACTTACTCCAGAACAAGCAGCAGAAAAGAGAGTAAGAAAGACAAATGGTGAAGGAAACATTGAAGCAAATTCCGAAGAAAATGCTTCCAATGTCCTTGGCAACAGCAAGAGATGGGACGCAAATCTCTTAAAGCCAGCCAAAAATTCAATTACCGGACGTTTGATCACTCGTTAATCCTGTAAACAAAAATAGACGGACACTTATGTGTCCGTCTATTTTTTGTCTATTCAAAATTCAAATAAAAGCGAGTAGCTACAAGATATTTTCTCGTAGCTACTCGCTTTTTAATTCAGCTCTTAAAGGGAAGCTAATTCTCTTTCCACTAGTTCATGGAATTTTTGTTGCAGGAAAAGTGTCAGTTTGCCAGGCTTTCCACCGCTCAAGAGTGTGTCATTTATCTTGACAATTGGCATTATCTCCTTGCCACTTCCTGCAAAGAATGCTTCCTCTGCCTCTGCAATTTCTGAAACTAATGGGCATCTGAGCTCAACTTCTATATTGTTTTCTTCTGCAACTTGAAGCACAACAGCTCTGCTAATGCTTTCAAGCACTCTGGTTAATGGGGCTGTGATAAGGCGCCCATTCTTTACCATAAAGAAGGTTGAAATAAGCCCCTCTGTAATCTCTGTTCCGTTTTCTACATAGATGCTCTCGTCACAGTCTGGTGCAGATGCTAGCGCATGAAAGCCAACGGAATAGCAGGTAGTCTTTATCTGTGGCAAGGGTCTTCCGCCCTTGACCAAGACTGTGGTAAAACCCTTTGCGCGGTCAGCATCATCGTGAAATTTGTGTGGTTCAAATAATATGCAGAACCTCGGGGCAGGAAAATGCCCCTTGTTATTTATGTCCCCACCCGTAACGCTTGTCTTTATGTAGCCGTTAAAGCCACGAGAGGCGTCGCTTGCCAAAAACTCACGAGCTTTTTGACGGACAGTATCAATAATTCCAAAGTTTTCCTGTTTGATGTTTAGGTATTTGCAGGAATATTCAAGGCGCTTTATGTGGTCATCAAAGCGAAAGGGACGTCCATCATATATCCTCATGCTGTCAAAAGCAGCAATTCCACGCTCTATTGCCATGTCGCTTAATGGTAATTTACATTCTTCAAACTGACGAAAATCTCCATCGTAATAACAAAGCATTTGTGTATTCTCCTCTATACGCCAAATTTTCGTTATTCTACCACCAATGAAGCGAAATTGCTACAAAAACTTTTTGCTCTCACTGAAAGCAATTTTTAAGAATTTAGCCCTTACAAATGTTGCCAACCAATCGCACTACGCCCCTTTGGGGCTTGTGCTCTTGGGGCAGTCCTTGCACAGCTGTTTTCTATTATTTGCATCGTCGCTTTGCTCCTTGCAAATAATGAAGCCCAGCCGAAGCACCAAGCCGTTGGCTTGGTTAACATAAGCAGAATGTAGAGCAAAGCTCTACATTCTTAACATAAAAAATAATTTTTATGTCAGTCAAGGCGGAGCAAAGCGGAGACTTGACGACTTTATGTTAGCGAGGCAAAGCTGAGCGCTTATGGCTAAAAAAATTAAAAACGGATTTTCGTGTATTGTACTTTAATTTCCTTGTTTTTTATGGTAAAAAGCGTTATTTTTATGTATTAAGCTTGATTTTTTTCGTTTTTTGACTATAATCTGCAATTGTGAATTAAGGATATCAAAGGAGAAAAGAAGATGAAACAAGTATTTGAACTTGACTTGTATGGCAAGAAGATGTCATTTGAAGTCGGCCGTGTTGCAAAGCAAGCAAATGCAGCAACCTTGGCAAGCCATGGGAATACCACTGTGCTTGTTACCTCTGTTTTGGCAGACAAACCACGCGAGGGGCTGGACTTTTTCCCACTTCTTGTTGACTACGAAGAAAAATATTATTCCGCTGGCAAGGTGCCAGGCGGTTTCTTAAAGAGAGAGGGTAAGGCGACAGAGGCTGCCATTCTGTCTGGCAGAATGGTTGACCGTTCTATCAGGTCTCTTTTCCCAGAGTGGATGAGAAATGATGTTCATGTTGTGGCAACAGTTATGTCTGTTGACCAGATTAACCCATCAAGCATCTTGGCGATAAATGCTGCCTCTTTTGCCTTGGCAATTTCAAATATTCCATGGGACGGTCCAATAGGCGCCGTCCGCATTGGTTGCCTTGACGGACAGCTTGTGGTAAATCCAGACGAGGCAGACATGCCACGTAGCACTCTTGACCTTACAGTTGCAGGGCACAAGGGTGGAGTTACCATGGTTGAAGCAGGAGCCAAAGAAGTAAGCGAAGAGCTCCTTGTTGATGCAATGGAGCTTGCAAACGAGGCCATCAGACAGATAGTTGAGTTTATTGAGAGAGTTCGTGCAGAAATTGGTAAACCAAAGGCAGAGCTTCCCTTGCCAGAAGTTATAGCAGAAATAGACAGCTGGATGGAAGAAAACCTCGGCTCTGAAATCTATGCGGCAGTCGCGATAAACCAAAAGCAACCACGTGCAGTGGCAATTGCTGAGGCGCAGGAAAAAGCTGTTGCACACTTTGCCGAGAGCCACCCAGACAGCGCAACCTATATTTCCACAAAAATGGAAGAAATGGTGAAACGCTCCGTGCGTAAGCTTCTCCTTGTTGACAGGGTTCGTGCAGACGGCAGAGCACAGGACGAAATTCGTCCAATTACATGTGAAGTTGACATCTTGCCGACAGTGCATGGAAGTGCGCTCTTTACAAGAGGCGAAACACAGTCGCTAGGCGTTACAACACTTGGCATGATAGGTGTTGATGATCAAATTCTTGATGGCTTAAAGCTTAATGAGCCAACAAAGAGATTTTTCCTTCACTATAACTTCCCACCATACTCTGTTGGAGAAGTTCGTCCAATGAGAGGACCAGGAAGAAGAGAAATTGGCCACGGCGCCTTGGCAGAAAGAGCATTGAGAGCCGTAATGCCAAGCGAAGAGGAATTTCCATACGTTGTGCGTCAGGTTTCTGACATTCTTGAGTCAAATGGTTCTTCCTCTATGGCTTCAATTTGTAGTGGCACCCTTGCAATGATGGCTGCCGGTGTTCCTATTAAAAAGCCCGTTGCAGGTATCGCAATGGGACTTATTGCAGAGGACGGACAGGTCTGCATCTTGACAGACATTCAAGGCCTTGAAGATCACTATGGTGATATGGACTTTAAGGTTGCCGGAACGCGCGACGGTGTTACAGCACTTCAGATGGATAACAAGGCTGGTGGAATTACAAGAGAGATTTTGACACAGGCTCTTGCACAGGCAAAGAAGGGGCGTTATGAAATTCTTGATAAGATAGAAGCTTGTATCCCTGCTCCTAGACCAGAGCTTTCACCACTTGCACCAAAAATTACTGTGATAGAAGTTCCACAGGACAAGATTAGAGACGTCATTGGCAGTGGCGGTAAGACAATCAAAAATATCGTTGCAGAAACAGGCGCAAAGGTTGATATAGACGATAGTGGCAAGGTGACAATAGGTGCCTTGAATCAGGAAATTGCAGACAAGGCAATTGCCATGATAAAAGAAATTATCAAGGAGCCAGAGGTTGGTGAAATCTACGTTGGCACAGTTGTCCGTATGCTTTCCTTCGGTGCATTTATTGAGCTTTTCTCCGGACACGATGGTATGATGCACATTAGCGACCTTTCTACATACAGAGTTCCAAGCCTTGAAGAATCACTTTCAATTGGCGACAAGGTGCTTGTTGAAGTCAAGGAAATTGACGATATGGGCAGAGTTAACCTCACAAGACGTGGTCTTATTGAAAGATGGGACGAGCTTGCATCAAACCCAGACTTTGCAGAAGCAGTTGCGGTAGAACGTGAAAGAGAAGCACGTTACGCAGAGTTTAAGGATTCTGACAGAAAACCGGAAAGACAGGATAGACCAAGAAGAGATTTCCACGATAGAGAGGACAGTCCTCGTCACCATACAATCCGCCGTTTTGAAAGAAAAAAGCAATAAACGATGTTTTCTTTCTTTTTCTGCTTGCAAGAAATGTAAATATAATATATAATTTGGCTAGCGTTTTTCGCTAGCCAAATTTTTATGTTGTAAAAAATCTAAAGAAAGAGTGTGATTTATTATGTTTGATGCACAAGCCTATGAAGCAGAAATTAACCAAGCGGTGGACTATATTAAGTCCCGCACAGACAGACGCCCAGAAGTAATGGTTATTTTGGGTTCTTTTGCCGGCCCAGTTGCCGATGCACTTGAAGACCCAATTACAATTCCATATTCAGAAATTCCAAATTGGCCACGTTCAACAGTTGTTGGTCACGCCGGCAACCTTTTAATCGGTAAGCTCGGTGGCAAAATGGCAGCAGTCCTTCAAGGACGTGTTCACTGCTATGAAGGCTACCCAATGACAAAGGTTACCTTCTCAACAAGAGTTATGTCACGTCTTGGTGCAAAGATGCTCTGCGTTACAAATGCAGCAGGTTGCCTTGCTCCTGGTATCAACCCAGGTGACGTTGTGCTCGTTACAGACCACATCAATATGCTTCCAAACCCACTAATTGGACCAAACCTTGACAGCTTTGGCGTTCGCTTCCCAGATATGAGCACAGCATATAATCCTGCACTTCTTGAAACTGCAAGAGGTGTTGCACGTGACTTGAACATTGACTTGAAAGAGGGAGTTTACCTCGCGCTCACAGGTCCATCATTTGAGACCCCTGCAGAAATTCGCATGGCACGCCTCCTTGGTGCATCAATGGGCGGTATGTCAACAGTTCCAGAAGTTATTGTTGCAAACCACTGTGGCATGAAGGTTCTTTGCTTCTCATGTGCATCAAATTACAGCGCTGGTATTTCAAAAGTCGCCTTGTCGCACCAGGAAGTGGCAGACACAATGGCGATTGCTTCAAAGAACCTCACAACGCTCGTGTTGAAGTCAGTTGAGAGAGCTCAACTTTAATAAATTTTGATATAGAAACAAACAAAAGATGCCCATCCTCTTCGGTTTGGGCTTCTTTTGATGAAAGAGAGAATTATTATGTTTGACGCAAAGGCTTATGAAGCAGAAATTGATCAAGCAGTGGACTACATTAAGTCCCGCACAGACAGACGTCCGGAAGTGATGGTTATCTTGGGTTCCTATGCCGGCCCTGTTGCTGATGCAGTTGATGACCCAATTATAATTCCATACTCAGAAATTCCAAATTGGCCACGTTCAACAGTTCCCGGTCACGCCGGTAACCTCTTAATCGGCAAACTTGGTGGCAAGATGGCGGCGGTTCTTCAAGGACGTGTCCACTATTATGAAGGTTATCCAATGACAAAGGTTACCTTCTCAACAAGAGTTATGTCACGACTTGGCGCAAAGATGCTCTGTGTTACAAATACCGCTGGGTGCCTTGCCCCTGGTGTCAATTCCGGTGACATAGTTCTTGTTACGGACCACATCAATATGTTGCCAAACCCGTTAATTGGACCAAACCTTGATAGCTTTGGTGTCCGTTTTCCAGATATGAGCACGGCATATAATCCGGAACTTCTTAATGTTGCAAGAAGCGTTGCACGTGACTTGAACATTGACTTAAAAGAGGGAGCATACATAGCATGTTCTGGACCGTCTTTTGAAAAGGAGTCCCCTGCCCAAATTCGTATTTTTAGCTTTCTTGGTGCAGCAGTGAGTGGCATGTCAACCGTTCCAGAGGTTATTGTAGCCAATCACTGCGGAATGAAAGTTCTCTGCTTCTCCTGTGCTACGAATCTTTGCTCAGGCGTTTCGCTAGTTGCTCTTTCACACGAAGAAGTGGCAGAAGCAATGACAGTTGCTTCCAAAGAGCTAACATTGCTCGTCTTAAATTCTGTTGCAAGAGCAAAAATATAATAAAATCTTAAAAACAAAAGCACCCTTGTTTGGGTGCTTTTTTAATTTTTTAATAGCATAAAAAAAGAGCTCAAACACCAGTTTGAACTCTTTTTTGTTTTTACAATTTTGAAAGATAAGAGGAAACCGCGCCTCTCACTGCACCGCCGTCAGCTTGCCCCTTCACTTTCGCCATGACGGCACCCATAAGGCGCCCCATGTCTTTTTGTGAAGCTGCCCCGACTTCTTGAGCAGTTTGAGCCACTATTTCTTCTATCTTTTCTTGTGAGAGCTGTGCAGGAAGATATGCTTCTAGCACCTTCGCTTCTGCAAGTTCTCTCTCAGCTCTGTCCTGTGCTTTGCCTTTGAGATACATCTCTGCGGCTTCTTTTCTCTGTTTTATCAGTCTGCGGACAAGAGTTAAGATTTCGTCATCCGTCAGCTCGTAGTCTTTGTTATGCTCTGCAACAACAAGTTGCATAGAGGACTTTAACATACGTAGGACGGAAAGACTAAGCTCGTTTTTACTCTTCATTGCAGCGACTAGATCGCTAGCAATGCGTGTGGCAAGGGCAGTCATTAGTAGTCTTTCCTTCTGCCCTTGTTACGAGCCAATTCTGCCTTCTTACGTTTTTTGACTTCGCTTGGTTTTTCATAGACCTCGTGTTTCTTTGCTTCACGAAGGGTGCCAACCTTGCGGACTTCTCTTTTGAAACGTTTAAGGGCGTCTTCTATTGACTCATTTTCACGTCTTACTATTGTGGACATTAACATTCCCCCCCTTCAAAGGTTAGGGCAATTTATCATATAAAAATACAAAAATTGCTTCTTTTCGAGCACATATTATCCAATATTTTAGCATTTTTGTCAAGCATAGATACTTGATTTTGCACTATAAAAAAGGCGGATTCTGCTTTGCAGAGCCCGCCTTTATACTAGATTTTTTTAATAATTTTTTATTTATATTCGCCCATTGCCTTTTTCAAGGTTACGGCTGCATATTTGCTATCATAAAGAGATTTTATCACATTTGTTTGTGCTTCTGCATATCCCTCTATTGCATCGGACAACTCAAGATAATCGCAAGCGCCGGCCTTGTAGCGTATCTTTGACAGGGTAAGAGCATCCTTTGCAAAGCGCTCTTGTTCACGTGAAGCCGTAACAGCTTCACCTGACTGCTCAAGAGCAACCCAAGCAGTGCGGACTTCAAGAGCGACATCATTTTTTGCTTTTGCGAGACCTGATTTTGCTGCTTCTAATTGTGCTTTTGCAACGCGTGATTCATTGAGGGTCTTTGCGCCATCAAGAAATGGGAAGGTGAGATTTGCTCCAATTCTCCAACCATCGTTGCCCTCTAACTTTGCTCCATTTTCAGCAAACAACTTACCACTTGTGTCCAAGCCCCCAGTGAGGCTAAGCTCTGGCATTTGGCCTTTTCTTTTTAGTTGTAAGTTGGCTTCCGCACTAGCAAGATTAAATTCCTGTGCCTTGATTTCTTGTCTATTTTCCATTGCAGTGGAAACGGCGGACTCCATGTCAATTTTCCATTCTTCAAATTCAAGTGCATCCGTAGCAGCAGTTACATCAAGGAGAGGATCTCCAATTGCAGCCGCAAGGGTTGTCTGATTTTTTCTTTCATTTGTTGTGGCAGAGACAAGTCCAAGCTTTGCCTTAGCTACATCTGCTTCCGCTTTAGTAACATCTATCTTTGCTTTTGAGCCGACCTTAAAGAAATTCCTAGCAAGACCCAATCTGTCGTTTTGATTATCATAACGAGTTTTTGCCACATCTTTTTCTCTTGTAGCTTTATTCAAGTTATAGTAAGCATCACGAACCTTTGCAATCAATTGGTTTTTGGCTTCTTCATAATCTCTTTGAGCTGCTAAAGCATTTTTAGCTGCCACAGAGAGTTGCAAATGGGATTTGCCACCGTCGAAAATAAGTTGCTGTGCAGAAATCCCAAGCCTAGAAGCGCCTGCTGAATACTTATTTTGCTCATTCAAAGCATTGGTGTCAATGCTATTTGAATATTTGAAGGAAGCGGTGCCGTCCAGTCTAAATCTGCGAGCAACTCCTGCTACGCCTTTTTCTGCTTCGGCTGTTTCCATCTGTGCCTTTGCCTGTTGCAATTCTGGGTTGATATTGAGGGCACGTGATATGCACTCTTCAAGAGTTAAAGACTCTGCCCAAGATGCACAGGGTAAAAGCACCAAGGCTAAAACTAACATAATTATGCTAAATTTTTTCATGTTCTTCTCCTATCCTATATATATAATGCCGCAAGTGCCTGTTAAGGTTTAGCCACCTGCAACGGATTTCCTAAATCTAACTAGCACGTAGCCCAAGAGCACTGCAGAAAGCCCGGCTAGAGGCAAGAAATACTTCCACACTACAGTAATTCCAGCACCGCGGAAGATTATTGCCTGCGCAGCTAAAACAAATTGTGTGGTGGGGAAACAAATTGCAAGATGCTGGATAATTTTTGGCATACTTTCTATAGGTGAATTAGCACCAGATAGTGTAAGAAGTGGAATTATTGCAAGAATCATAAGAATTCCAAACTGAGGCATATCTTTTGCAATTGTTGCAAGGAAGATGCCGATTGATGTTGATGCAATAAGGTGAATTGCAACGCCAACCATAAATAGCGCTAAGGAGCCGTTTATTGGTATCTCCAAGGCACTCGAAATTACGACCGTTACTGCAAAAAAAGTGGTAATAAGAACGATGAGAGCCATAGACCAAATTTTTGACGCCATAATTTCAAAGGAAGTGATAGGCATAACAAGCAAATGCTCCATTGTACCCTTTTCCCTTTCGTTTATGATGGCGGATCCACAAAGAATAACAGCTAAAAGAGTGATGCTATTTACAATTTCCATGACGGCATCATACCATTTTTGTGTTAGATTTTGATTAAAGCATCGTCTAATTACTAATTTTACAAGAGAGTCGCCAGTCTTTGGGTATTCGTTAAAGAATTCGTATATAGCGTTAGCTGTGATTGTTTGTGCATAACCAGTTCCATTAAATGCCTGCCCAATTCTTGTTGCATCTGTGTTTAGCTGAATTCTAGAAGTGCGATGTCCCATAAGGTCTCTTTGATAATTATATGGAATAACCATAACGAAGGTAAAATCACCAGCATCAAGCTTCTTATCCATGGAAGTCCATGTTATATCTTTTGCCGGTATAAAGACAGGTTGCGTCAAATAGTCTGTTATGCGAAAAGAAAGTTGGGAATTGTCTTCGTTGACAATAGCTATATTCGCATCTTGAACACCTTCAATACTACTGTTCGCTATGTCATAAATGTTAAAAGTAAAAAGATAGAGAATCAGCACTATCAACATTGTTTGACGAAGAACGCTCTTTGTTTCTTTGATACCAAGTTGAAGTATATTTGTAAATGTCTGCATTTTTTCTCTTCTCCTTGTTATTTCTCTTGCTTATGTAAGAGAGAGACAGCTAATGTTATAAGCACCGGTTGTGCAAGAAGCATTGGCAAGAAATAAGATTTAACATCCCAAAATGATAAGGCCTTACTAAAGAGCCCTCGAGAAATGAGAATCATATAGGTAGTGGGATAAACCATTCCTATAAATTTTGCAGTTCCCTTCAAGGAGCTAACTGGGTTGACAAGACCACAATACTTGATAGAAATCGTTTGAGTTATGATTGTAGTCAATAGTATAACTGCTATTTGACTCTTTGTAAGGGCGGATACCACCAACCCAATGCCTGTTGTCGCAAAGCAATAGATAATGAGTGCTATAAGTAACGTAACAAGGCTTCCCTTCAAGGGCACCTTAAATAAATATACAATAGTAAGGCAAAGCACAATAGAGCTCAAGAAAGAAAGCACAACATAAGGAATTTGTTTGCCAATGACAAATTCAAGACGGCTCAAAGGTGTAACGTATAAATTAACAATTGAGCCCATTTCCTTTTCACGCACGATAGAAAGAGCGGAAAGAATTGCCGGTATCATGAGAAGCAAGAGAGGCAACATAGCTGGACCAAAGGCATCAAGGCTTCGGACAGACTGGTTATATCTATATCTAATGCTTACGTCAGCTTGATCGTCTGTCTTAAACATTGCCTTACTGTCATATAGATGCTCAACCCATAGTTGATTCATCATGCCGATATATCCTTCTATTGTTGAAGCACGAGATGGCATGGCTCCGTCAAGCCAAACAGCAATTTCTGGTGGGTCTGCAATGCCAGATGCTGTTCGTTCAACCTTTGATCCAAATTCTGCAGGAATTTCAACAACAACCGCAGTATCACCAGATTTTAATCGTTCTTCCATTTCTTGATAGTCGTGTAACGGTGGTTGCATACGGAAATAACGTGAACCAGACAGATTTAAAGTGTAATCACGAGAAAGTAGCGAATTATCCCAGTCAAGCACGGAAACATTCAAATTATCTACATCAAATGACATTCCGTATGACGTGACAATCATAAGAATGAGAGAACCAAAAACCGCAAGTGTAAGGCGTATAGGGTCGCGCGAAATTTCTAAGCTCTCCTTCGTTATGCAAGCAAGCAATCTGCGAAGGTTAAAGCACTTGAAGAAGGTAAATCTTTCAAGCCATGATATTTTCTTTTTCTCTTCTTTTTCAGTCTCGTATGAAAATTCGTCTTCTTTTGCTGAATCTGGGTCAGCGTCTTGAATGCACTTGATAAAGGCTTCTTCCAAGGTGTCTGTTCCCATTTTTTTGACAATTTCATCTGGAGCATCACAGATAAGTGATTTACCTGCATGCATAAGAGAAATTCTGTCACAACGTGCAGCTTCATTCATAAAGTGTGTTGTGACAAATATTGTAGTTTTATCATTACGAGAAAGGTCTATTATCAGTTCCCAGAAAGAGTCCCTCATTATTGGATCAACACCACTGGTTGGCTCGTCAAGAATGAGGATTTTTGGACTATGAACAACAGCAGCAGCAAGTGACAGACGTTGTTTTATACCCATTGGTAGTCCTTCTGTCATAGAATCTTCTATTTCTTTTAGGCTAAAGCGTTCCATTATAGTATTTACGCTTTTTTCTGCTTGCTCCGGATTTAAGCGGTAAAGCCTAGCACAAAGCATAAGATTTTCTTTGACAGTTAAGTCATTGTAGAGAGAGAAGTTTTGTGTCATATAGCCAAGCTCAAGGCGAGATGCCATATCGTTTGGATTTAAGATTTTGCCAAAGATTCTAGATTCGCCCTCAGTAACTGCAAGAAGTCCTGTCAACATTCTCATAGTCGTGGATTTTCCACAGCCATTAGAGCCGAGGAAGCCAAATATTTCGCCACGCGGAATTGTAAAGTTCACATGGTCAACAGCGGTAAAGTCGCCAAAGCGCTTGGTAAGATTCTTAGCTTCTATTGCAATTTCATTTGCTGTGGATTTATCCATTGGGGGGACAACAACTTCTTTGTGTCCCGTTCTTGCTTCTTCTGGCAAAAGTTGAATAAAGGCAGCATCAAGGTTGTCACAATTTGTGCGAGCCAAGATTTCGTTAAGTGTTCCGGTTGCCAAAATTTTTCCGTCATTCATTGCCACTATCCAGTCAAAGCGAGATGCTTCGTCCATGTATGCAGTGGCAACAATAACGGTCATATTTGGTAATTTGACTCGGATATTATCAATAAGATCCCAAAATTGTCTTCTTGCTAAGGGGTCAACACCGGTTGTTGGTTCGTCCAAAACAAGAATATCTGGATCTCTGATGAGAGAACAACAAAGCCCGAGTTTTTGTTTCATACCACCGGAGAGTTTGCCAGCGGGTCTGTCCAAAAACTTGTAAAGACCGGTGCTTTTTGTTAAGTGTTCAATTTTTTTGGTTGTTTCTTCGTATGTATAGCCAAAGAGACCAGCAAAGAAACGCATATTTTCTTCAACGGTCAAGGTGAAGTATAGGTTCTTACCTAGCCCCTGTGGCATGTATGCAATATTAGGGCAGATTTTGTCACGGTGTGCTTTGTCTCTCATATCACCACCCATAACGGTTAGGTTTCCGCCTTCTTGGAGTGCATGAGCACCAGTAACGAGAGAAAGAAGAGTTGACTTTCCCACACCGTCCGGTCCTATTAAACAAATCATCTTTCCTGTGGGAAAATCAAGCGAGACATCATCTAATGCTTGAACCTTACCGTAGAAAAGAGAAATGTGCTCTATTTTTATTAGAGCATTATTCTTTTCGGCTTTTTCAGTCATTGGTTAAAAGCCTTTATTTCTTTGCGTTTTCAGCTTTCAAGAATTCTGGCCAAGGCTGGTTTTCATCAAACTTTACCCATGCTACACCTGGGACACCAGCCTTTAACTCTGGATTGGCAGCTACAACACTAGGATCAACCTTTGCCTTTATGCGGAACATTAACTTTGATCTCTCGTCCTTTGTTTCAACTGTTTTTGGTGTGAATTGTGCGACAGTTGCAACAAAAGAAATCCTTGCAGGAATTGGGTGGTCACGGTCAGAATCCATTACAATAAGGGCTTCTGCTCCGAGCTTAATACGTCCGGCTGCATATTCAGAGACATAGAATGTCATATAGACATCGTCCAAATCCCACATACTAAAAACTCTGCCACCTTCGGAAACGACTTCACCTTCCCTTGCGACTCTGTATTGAATTCTGCCGTTTCTTGGTGCATATAGAGTTTCTTCTTTCAATTTTGAAGCTAGAACTGCTGCATGTGCTTTTGCAGCTTGTGCCTCTGCCTGTGACTGTGCTAAGGTTGCCATTGCAAGGCGAACGTTCTCTTTTGATGATGCAAAGGTGGAACGTGCAGCTTTGTATCTTGCAGCGTCATCATCATAAGTTTGTTTTGAGATAGCACCAGATTTTACAAGTTCGCGAGATCTATTGTAGCGGCTCTCGCTTGCGGCAAAATCTGCCTGAGATGATAAGACATCACATTTTGCAACATTAATTGCCTGTAATTTAACCTGCACATCGTTGGCAGCACTTGCAGCTTTCATTACTGCTTCGTTATATTCAGCCTGCATTGTTTCTGTCTTCATCTTCGCAACTGCTTGACCTGCCGTGACGACATCGCCCTCATTGACATAGAGTTTCTCAATGCGCTCTGTAAATTTTGCATTGATGGAAACTTCCGTTGCCTCAAGACGACCGTTACCAGATGCATAAAGGGTTGTGTCGTAATGTGTTTCACTCACCTTGTGTGATTGGTAGTAGGCATAACCAGCGTAGATAACGAGAAACACAATTAAAATTTTGACGATTAAGCCTTTTTTCATAGTTTTTTCGCATATCAATATAGATATGCTTCCTCCTTACAACAATATTTTTACATATGAGTTGTATTCTATCTAAAAATGCAATTTTGTCAATATATATAATGGCGACTTACAGGGCAACCGTATGAAAAATTTTGGTTCTTCACGGAAATGTATAAGTTTGTCAATACAATCAGCTACGAAGATCAATTCACGAAATCAATCTTCAAAAAAAGAATAGCATGAAACGAGAGGGCAGACCATAGACTGCCCTCTCGTTTCTTAGTTTCGTTGTTTCATTAAATTTGCGTTATTTCTTCAGTTCATCATATTTCTTCATCAATTCAAGAATAAGTCTTTTATTTTTTGCATTTTCCTTTTTTTGTCTTTCATTGTCTTTTCTAATCTCTTCGTTTGCCTTTTCAATAGCAACATATTTTTGTTTAATTTCGTTGTTCTCTTGCCTTATTACATTGTTCTCCTGTTCCAGTTTCGCCACTTGTTGTTGAAAGGCTTGTAGCTGTTGGGTAAGCATTTCCTGCATCTGCTCTTTTTCCAAGGTTGCGTTTTTGGTTTTCCTTGAGTTACTCTTGCCGAGCGAGAAGGCAAAACCGGCTCTGCCCATCACATCTGCTCCCTGTGTC
>CALELF010000145.1 GCA_937902895.1 uncultured Synergistaceae bacterium
TAATGGACAACTTACTGAAAACCAGCAACCTGCCCAACCGGCTCGAAGCGTTTGCAGAAAGATAACATATCTTATGAAAAAAAGCAAGATGGTAATCAAACAAAAAAACAAACATCTGTAAACAACTTTTGAAAAATCATCTTGCTAAATTCGAAGAAGATGTTTATAATCAGTCATCGAATCTGACTTCGATGCCGACGCTGGGCTCGTTACCCTACCGTCGGTGTTGTTGCCAGATTCTTTTATTTTTTCTAGCAATTTTTTTTATTTACCGTTCATACAAAATCAAGCTGACTTCCATTTCGTCGCCGTTTTCTTGCAAGAAATTTTTTATCTCCCTTTGCGCAACTGCTTTTGCTTCTTCCTTTGGATAGCCATAAACGCCAGCAGAGATTAAAGGAAATATGACAGTTTTGCAACCATTCGCTTTTGCAAGAGCTAAAGAATTTTTGTAGCAGTTGGCTAGTTTTTCTTCCTCGCCGTGACATCCGTCACGATACACGGGACCGACCGTATGGATAACAAACCTAGCCGGCAAGTTATAGCCTTTTGTTATCTTTGCTTCTCCAGTTTCACAACCCCCAAGAGTGCGACATTCCGCAAGCAATTCGCTCCCTGCGGCTCTGTGGATTGCTCCGTCCACGCCACCACCGCCGAGCAAACTTTTGTTTGCCGCGTTTACAATAGCATCTGCAGTTTGACAAGTTATATCGCCATAGATTATCTTAAAGCTCATTTTGTCTCCGTTCCTCTCTTTGCTATGACATAGGCAGCGAGGTCATCAATGTTGCGTGGCGGAAGCCAAAGTCCACGAGGTAAAAATCTCTGCCAAAGACGTGGCTTATGGAGCTTGAAATATTCACCGCGTGCTTCCATTGTTGAATTTTTTTCGTTCACAAACATTACATCAAGAGCAAGCTCTTGCGCAAATTTGTCATGCCCTGTGCCATCACCAAGACAAATTAAATCTATGTTCTTGTCCTGTATGGCAGAGAAATTTCCCTCACATTTATATTCTGCAAGGGCAGAAAAATCATTTGCACGCAAAGCGGAAAACAAAATTTCCCTTTTTGCCTGTGGAACAATGGCAGAAAAAAGCAATTTGTCACCTTCAACAAAAGCTACACCTATTTTGTAGTGTCCAGGGTCAATTCCTATCTTCATTAAAAAGCCCTCTTTCAACAGATTCCCAACGTGGATAAAGCCAAAGCCACTGCCACGGGTTTTCCCTTATGAAATCTGAAATTTTTTCATTTGCAAGGTCAAGGCTCGCCTGCAAATCTTCTCCAAATTTTTTGCCCCTTGCCATTTCCAAAGGTGGCAAATATTTTGAAACAAAATCACCATTAGGCTTTCTAAGGCATGCACCAACAACCACAGCACAGCCGGTTTTTTCTGCCAATTTTGCCACGCCAAGCGGTGTGCTTGCAATATGCCCCAAAAATGGCGAAGGCAGTCCCTTTTCTTTTGGATCTTGGTCAATAGGCACTGCTATCATTTCGCCCTTTCGCAAAGCACCAAGCACAGCCCTAAGGTCACTTGCCTTGCCGAGTGGCTTTACTCCCGCTGCCGTGCGAATATCTGCTATCATCTGCGTAATACGCTCATCACGCTGGTCAGCACCAAGTCCATTTATAGGCACGCCAAGGTGTGCCAAGGCACTTGCAGCATATTCCCAGTTGCCAATGTGAGCCGTGACAAGCAACACTCCCCTGCCTTCTTTTATAGGGTTCAATACATACTCTGCTCCATCTTGCTCAACAAAATCTGTAATGTGATTTGCATCTTTTGGCAAACGTGCAAACTCTGTGGCAGCTGCTCCAAAGTGCCAATAACATTTTTTTATAATTTTTTTTGCCTCTTTATGAGAAACGCCAAGATATTTTTCCACCCGTGCTATTGCTTGAACAGTTTTTTTATGGTTCAAGTAATAAATTATCTTGCCAATAGCACCGCCAAGACGGGAAGCTGTCTTGCGTGGCAAAAGTGATACAATATTTCTATAAGCATAAAGAGCACGATAAATCACTGGTTGTGACATACTATTTCCCTCTTCTTAAGTTTTATTGAAAAAGATTATAAATTATCACTAGACAAGTGTCAAGTTAGCTAAAACAGGCGTAAAAGCGTAAATCTGCTATTCTTGAAGTGTGCGGAAAGCTCTTGATAGATTGTTTCATTGATAAGACTTGACAAGTTCAATGGAAGAATTATAGAATTGCCACGTCAGATTTCGCTTGAAAGGAGAAAAAGTTTATGAATAAGGATAGAATAATTTGGTTAGATTGTTTACGGATAGTAGCTTGTTTTGCGGTTATATTTGCTCACACTGCTTCACAAACATTTATAACACGAGACCCAAGTTCATTAGGTTGGAATATTTGTAATTGTTATGACGCCATGTGTTATTGGGCTAATTATGCTTTCTATATGTTGGCAGGTATTTTCTTCTTGGATCCAGAGAAAGAAATTCCAACAAGCAAATTGTATAAAAAATACATTAAAAAACTGGCTTTAGTTTTTATATTTTGGTTTTTCTTGAACAATTTATTTTTCTATTGGTTTGATGGTAGATATCTTGTCTCAAATACTACATCTACTTTTTTGCGAGAAATGACTCTGCATATGGCAAAGCATCTTTGGTTTTTGCTGGCAATAATAGGGTTTTATGTTTCTGTTCCCATTATTAGATGTATAACGCGGAATAAAGACATATTGCCATATTTCTTGTTTGTAGGGGTGCTGTGGTATTTTGTGCATTTTGTTGCGAGCTCCATTGCACAACCTCTTTCGCTTAAGTTAATATCTCGCCTTGCATCACCTCTTTTGCACAACATGATAGCTCCTTGTTTTTCATTTGTGTTGGGGTATTATTTCGCAAAATGTATAGAAAAAATTGATGTAAAAACTGAATTTGCTTGGTATTTGCTTGGTATAGCTGGTCATCTATCAATTGTTTTTGCGACAGCTTATTTTTCATGCAAGGAAGGCAAAACTGTGCTTAAATATTTTTCCGAGTCAGTCTTGGTAACTGCTGTTGCAGTTTTTGTTTTTTTCAAATGCAGAGTTGCTAAAATAAATTTTTCTGCTCAAGCAAAAAAGGCAATACAATTTCTGTCTTCCCATATGTTAGGAGTATACCTTCTCCATTTGGGTTGTCTCAGTATGGTTGATAGATATGTCCTGCCACTAAAATCCTTTAGTCTTTTGTTTTCAATTCCTCTTGTGGCACTTGTTACCTTTTTAATTTCTTTAGCAATAGCAATATTGCTTAAAAAAATCCCGTGGTTTAACAAGTATTTTATTTAGCAAAAGTCTGTTCCATGCATTTTTATTGTTTTTGAAAATGCAAAAAAATCATGTATTTTTAACAAGATGGTAGAAGCAGGAGAAAAAGTTTATGAATAAGGATAGAATAATTTGGTTAGATTGTTTTAGGGTAGTAGCTTGTTTTGCGGTTATATTTGCTCACACTGCTATACATGCATTTATAGCACGAGACCCAAGTTCATTGGATTGGCATATTTGCAACTGTTGTGACGTCATCGGGCAGTGGGCTAATTATGCGTTCTTTATGATATCAGGAGTTTTTTTTCTTGATCCTGATAGGGAAATTTCTATAGATAAATTGTATTCAAAATATATTAAAAAGCTCGCCATTGTCTTTTTATTTTGGTTTACCTTGAATAACTTATTTTTTCTTTGGTATGGAGGTAAGCTTTTCTCTTCAAATATTTTTGCTTCTGGCAATATTTTTGTGATAGCCAAAAATTTTTTTCTTTTACCCCCATTGCATCTTTGGTTTTTGCCTACGATGATTGGCTTTTATATTGCTGTGCCATTTCTTCGGTGCATAACGCAAAACGAAAAAATCTTATCCTACTACGTATTGATAAGCATATTGGCAATATTCGCAAAACGCACTAATATAAACGTTATTGTAGCTCTTGCTAGTTACATAGCAATTTCATGTTTACCCCCTTTCTTAGGATATTATTTGATGAAGCGTAAAAAAATTAGTGGTAAAACAGAATTTGCCTTGTATGCTCTCGGCATAATAGGGTATCTATCTATGATTTTGCAAACAGTATATTTTTCATGCAAAGCAGGCAAGACAAACATGGTGTATTTTGTTGATTTTAAACTTATATTGGCTGTTGCATTTTTTTGTTTTTTCAAATGTCGTGTTGCTAAGATAAATTTTTCTCCTCGAGCACAATCAATAATACTATTCCTCTCTTCACACTCATTGGGGATATATTTGCTCCAAACGCCACTGCGTTGTCTTGTTCACAGGTATCTCCTGCCATTAGATTCCTTTAACCCTATATTTTCCGTTCCTGTTGTGGCAATAATTACGTTTTCAATTTCTTTGGCTGTGACAGTATTACTCAAAAAAATTACATGGTTTAACAAGTATTTTATTTAGCAAAAGTCAGTTCCATGCATTTTTATTGTTTTTGAAAATGCAAATAAAAAATTATAAATTGTTTATACACTAGTGATTGACAATTATTTTTCAAAAAGTTAAAATTAAGGCAATGAAATTTTAGGCGGTGGCATTGTGGCAGAAAATCAGAAACAAAGAATAATTCAAGAATTTGTGCCAGGTAGGCAGGTAACCTTGGCTCACATCATAACAAATCCAACTCGTGTGCTATATGCGAAGTTGGGGTTGTTTGATGGTGCTGGTGCAATTGGAATTTTTACCATTACGCCATCCGAAGCTGCCATGATTGCAGCTGATGTCGCTTCAAAAGCAGCACGAGTTCAAATTGGATTTGTTGACAGATTCAACGGCTCACTTCTTATCACAGGAGAAACAGGTGACGTGGAAGCCGCTATGAATGGCGTTCTTGCCGTTTTGTGTGGCAAGATGGGTTACACTCCAACTCCTATCACACGCACATAGTTTTTTGTAAACTTTTTTTTACATACCAAAAATTGTAAATCCACAATTTGCAAGAATAAAATGCACAAAATTTGAAAAAAATTTTGAGAATTTTCTAAAAAAATAAGAGGCTTTGAACATAAATAAAAATGTTCAAAGCCTCTTTCTTTTCCTATTTTTTTACCTTAAAACAAAATTTTTGGGTAATAGATTCGTAGCTTCTTTATGTCCTTGAAGGCATCGTCAATTTTCCCACTTACAGGTTTGATACGTTCAAAGCCATTTCCATAATCTGCCAAAACTAACGATTTTCTTCCATAATACGCAAAGTTATTTGCTTCTTTGTCGTCACGCCCTGAGCCAGGAATAAAGGCATCAAAGAAAAGCGGACGTTTGCCCTTTAGCTCCGTGTCCTGCCCCGTCTTTGGGTCATAGCCACGAATAATGAGCCATTGTGTTACGCCATCATTCAAGGTGTGTTGCATTTCCTTTGATTCTGCTGCATGCTCATAAGGAATTATCTGAAATCCGCCAATTTTGCCAATTTCACATGTTGAAACACAGATAACTCCATGGTGATTTGCTCTAAGTTGTCCTATATTTTGAAACTTTGTCCCTTCAAACCTGCCAGAGCCACCAACGGGCTTGAAGACACGAGCAATGACTTGTTTTCCAGACGGGTCAAAAACAGTAACTGAACCACCAACATTATTTTCAATTTCTAACATATAGGGTGATTCTGATTTTTGAAAGATATCATATTCAAGAATATCGCCCGTTTTTGGAAAATTATCTACACTGATTAAACCCTTGCCGCGAAGAGTAACCGGAGTGCCAGTCGTTGGAGCATATAGCCCCCAAACACCATTGCCCGCTTTTGTTGAAATGACAATTGCAGCAGAGACACCAGCGGCAGGAGCAATTGTCTCCTTTGGTATCACGCTGACAGTCCGTCCCTGCCCCTTTTCAACAGAAAGCAAAATGTGCATGGCATTAACTGCCGTAGCACAAACTGTGCCAGGCTTGCCCCACGCACTCGCTGTATAACTTGGCCATCTTGATTTTGTGGGAAGTTTTTCGACAGTGCCAATTTCGCGTTTTTGCCCAAGGCTGTCCGTTACAATTACCTTTGCGCCAATCTCACACGGAATTTCCACATGGTAAAGGAATGTTTCTTTTGCCTCTGCAATTTTCATTTGTGCAAAAAGCAGAGCAAAAAATAAAAATATTCCTGCAACAAATTTATGCTTCATATTCTGCCTACCTCAAATTACTTACTGGCAATTTCTAGCACTCTGCTCAATTCCTCTTTCAAATCTGCTACATCTTCAATGCCAACAGAAAAACGAATAAGCCCGTCTGTAATGCCTGCCTTTGCACGTTCTGCCGGCGGAATTTGTGCATGTGTTGTGCTTGCAGGGTGGGTCATTATTGAGTGGCTATCGCCAAGATTTGCCATGTGCCCGATGAGCTCTAAATTATCCAGCACCTTTTTGCCTGCTTCAACACCACCCTTGACGGAAAAAGCCATCATACCGCTTGCGCCCTTTGGCAAATACACCTTTGCAAGGTCGTGTTGTGGGTGGCTTTCAAGTCCTGGGTATAGCACCCATTCAACAGCAGGATGATTTTCAAGAAATTTTGCAATCTCCAAAGCATTTTGGCTGTGACGCTCCATACGAAGTGGCAAGTTTGAAATGGTTGTGTGCAAAAACCACGCATCAAACGGAGAGGGGCAACCACCAAGGTCACGAATGATAGATGCCTTTAATTTTGCCGTGAGTCCTGCTGGGTGATATTGTTTTGCAAAATTTATGTCGTGGTAAGATGGATCGGGAACAGCGAGCGTTGGGAATTTCTCTGGATAATCTTCCCATGGGAAATTTCCACCATCAATAACAGCACCACTTACCACAGTGCCTTGACCGGAAATATATTTTGTGGCGGAATAAACAACGATATTTGCACCGTGCTCAAGTGGCTTTGCAAGATATGGAGCAAAGGTGTTATCCACGACAAGGGGACAGCCAACACGACGAGCAATGTTGCCGAGTGTGTCAAGCGGTGCAACATTCATTAACGGGTTGCCAATTGTTTCCGTGATAAACAGCTTTGTCCTTTCGTCTGCTGCTTCTTCAAATTTGCATGGGTGATCACCATCAACAAAACGTGTTTCTATCCCAAAACGTGAGAAAATATTTTTGAGCAATGTAACTGTGCCACCATAAACTTTGTTGGAAGAAACAACATTATCTCCCTGACTGCAAAGACATGTGATAAGGTGCGTAAAAGCAGCTTGCCCAGATGAAAAAGCAACAGCGCCTACACCACCCTCAAGAGCAGAAAGTTGTGCCTCGTATGCTATAACAGTTGGATTTGTAAGACGGCTATATATATGTCCGTCTTCTTCCAAGGCAAAAAGACGCGCAGCATGTTCGGAATTTTTGAACTGATAAGCACTGGTGAGATATATCGGCAGACTGGAAGCTCCAGTTGCACTATCGCTTTTCCACCCAGCGTGTAAAACCTTTGTCATGTCACCATAATTTTTATTTATCATTTAATCTGCTTCCCCTTTTTATATAACTTTTTAGATATTATACACTCTTTTGACCATTCTTGAAAATTCTTACAGGGTTTTCAAAAAAAAAAATTGTGAT
This sequence comes from uncultured Synergistaceae bacterium, assembly GCA_937902895.1. GTDB lineage: Bacteria > Synergistota > Synergistia > Synergistales > Synergistaceae > CALELF01. The sequence goes on from CALELF010000145.1 coordinate 7,552, forward strand.
ATAATACCGAAATTAGAAATTTAGCATAAGTAGCAAAAGGAGTTTGCAATGCCAATTACAGATTTTTTAAAGGAAAATGCAACTAAATACTATAATGAAACTGCACTTGTTGAAATAAATCCAGAAATAACGGAACACCGCAGAGCAACTTGGAAAGAGCAGAGCCTTATTGAGCCAGGAGTGAGCGAAGTATATCGTCGCGAAATCACTTGGGAAATTTTTAACGAAAAGGCAAACAGAGTTGCTTCACTTCTCATGTCACGTGGAGTGAAAAAAGGAGACCATGTGGCAATACTTATGATGAACTGCCTCGAATGGTTGCCAATTTATTTTGGCGTCTTGAAGGCAGGAGCCGTTGCTGTTCCGTTAAACTTCCGTTATGCTGCAGATGAAATAAAATATTGCTTGGAAAAATCAGAGTCAACAGTTTTGTTCTTTGGTTTTGAATTCATAGGAAGAATGGAAAGCATAATAGAAAATATCCCCAATGTTAGATTAATCTTCTACGTTGGAGATTCCTGCCCAAGCTGGAGCGAAAATTATTATCACCTTGTGGCAAATATGTCTGCCAGAGAGCCGGAAATTCCGCTCAAAGACACAGACAAAGCCGCTATATACTTCTCCAGTGGCACGACTGGTTTCCCAAAGGCAATTTTGCACAACCACGAAAGCCTTATGCATGCTGCCCTCACGGAACAAAATCATCACGGACAAACACACGATGATTGTTTTCTGCTTATTCCACCGCTCTACCACACAGGAGCAAAAATGCACTGGTTTGGAAGCCTTGTTGCAGGAAGCAGAGCTGTCATCTTGAAGGGAACTACACCGGAGATTATTCTGCGCGTGGCAAGCGATGAAGTCTGCACAATTGTTTGGCTGCTTGTTCCATGGGCACAGGATATTTTGGATGCACTTGATTCTGGCAAGGTTAAAATGGAAGACTATGACCTTTCAAAATGGCGTTTGATGCACATAGGTGCACAGCCTGTTCCACAAGTGCTGATTACCCGCTGGAAAAAATACTTCCCACAGCACCAGTATGATACAAACTATGGACTTTCCGAATCTATCGGACCAGGTTGTGTCCACTTGGGAGTTGAAAACATTGCTCACGTCGGCGCAATTGGAAAAGCTGGTTATGGATGGCAAGCAAAAATTGTAAAAGAAGACGGCACAGATGTGGCAAATGATGAAGTGGGTGAACTTATAGTAAAAGGTCCTGGCCTTATGACCTGCTACTATAATGACCCAAAAGCAACAAAGGAAACTCTCCGCGGTGGCTGGTTATACACTGGCGATATGGCAAAATACGACAAGGACGGCTTCATATACCTTGTTGACAGAAAGAAAGATGTCATTATAACCGGTGGTGAAAACCTTTACCCTGTGCAAATTGAGGACTTCATTCGCCGTCACAATGCAGTTAAGGACGTTGCTGTTATTGGTTTGGCAGACAAAAGACTTGGTGAAATCGCTACGGCCATAATCGAGATAAAAGATGGCGCACATGCGACAGAGGAAGATATTAACAGATTCTGCCTTGACTTGCCACGTTATAAAAGGCCAAGAAAGATTATCTTTGCGGATATTCCAAGAAACCCAACTGGCAAAATTGAAAAGCCAAAACTTCGTAAAATCTATGGCGCAGAAATGCTAGTGGCAGAGCAGGTAAGCCAGTCCTAACTGTCGGAAGCATTACACAAATTTCAAGCCTGAATTTCCCGCAATTAAGCGATTACAAAATTGTCTATTGACAGATAAATAAGTTTCTATATAATAAGGACAGAGGATGTCGCACATAGCGATTACCCCCGTTCGTTAAAAGTTTATTTTTAATAAACCGTCAACTTGACAGGAGTTGGCGGTTTTCTTTTTTTTGTCTATTTTACAAAGTCAAGAAAAAGAATGATTGTGACGAAAACTAACAATATATTAAATATTATTTTTTTCAAACAATCACCTCCTCATAAGAGGGGGTAACCGCCACGCTAGCAACAATCCTCTGTCGTCTGTGATTATACCATAAAACTGGTAACAGTCAAGGTTTTGAGTTGTTTAGCAATTCTTTCAATAAACCACAAATTAAAATTTTCTATTGACATATAAGTAAGTTTCTATATAATAACGGCAGAGGGTATCGTTGAAACGATTTGCCCCCTAGGTGTTGGTTTTAATAATCAACCGTCACTTTCGGGAGTGGCGGTTGAGTTTTTTATAAAGTTATTTTACAAAAAAATCAATGATTGCAAGCAGAAACCTGATGGTTTTAACAAAAAAATTAAACTTTTTGTTCATTTGCAATCACCCCCTTTTACAAGAAAAGGGAGCAAACCGCCTCGTTTACAACAACCCCTCTGTCGCTTGTGATTATACCATAAAACCTCTAATAGTTAAGATTTTTTGAGTTATTTACCTCTAGTATAGTTATCTCAGTTGAAGTATTGAAAACCCATGTGTGTGTTGCATACGGTTTGCCAATACTTCATTTTTTGGTTCATCACGGAAAAGTGTGGGATTAATAAAATAACCTATTGAAA
>CALELF010000146.1 GCA_937902895.1 uncultured Synergistaceae bacterium
TTATTGAACCGCCGTGTACCGAACGGTATGCACGGTGGTGTGAGAGGTCGGCTACCCAAATAATGGGTAGCCTCCTACTCGATTGGCTAATGTTTTGCGATTTCAAAATTTTTTGACAATGTAGTGAAAGCTAATATAATATTTATTATGAACATTACGGAAGAATTGCACGACAGACGAATAGGACTTTCTGATGCAAATAATTTTTTTGTGTCATGTGAAAGAAGAGCGAACTCCAAATTAAAGGGAGTTCCTGTTGTTGTGCTTTCCAATAACGACGGCTGTGTTGTTTCTCGTTCCAACGAAGCAAAGGCGCTAGGCATTAAAATGGGACAGCCGTTTTTTCAGATAAAACAATTTGTTGAGCATTATGGCGTTGCCGTTTGTTCTGGCAATATGGCACTTTACAAAAAAGTTAGTGCAGAAATCCGCGAGGTTTACAAAAGATTTTGCCCTGACATTGAGGTTTATAGTATTGACGAATGTTTCTTTAATATGGCACTCCTAGCAGAAAAAGATGCTGTTGCCTATGCAAAAAAAATACGTTCCTCCGTGTTTGATGAATGTGATATCCCTGTTTCTATTGGTATTGCTCCCACAAAGACCTTGGCAAAACTGGCAAGCGAATATGCAAAAAAGCACGAAGAATGCGGTGGCGTGTTTTTCTTTGACGCGGAGCATTACAAGGATAAAGATTTTATGAGCAATTTCGGTGTGGGAGACATTTGGGGCATTGGCAGAAAATCATTTGATGACCTTACCTTTCGTGGAATAAAAACAGCAAAGGATTTGCAGGAAGCGGACGAGCTATTTATAAAAAAACGCTATGGCACACCGATGCTTTGCACAGCAAAGGAGCTTAAGGGTTTCCTCTGCTACCCTCTTGTGCCAAAAAGACCAAAACAAAAACAAATCTGTGTTTCTCGTTCGTTTGGTGCAAGGGTAACAACAAGGGAAGATTTGCAAAACGCTCTCATTTGCTTTGCAGTTGCAGCAGCAAAAACCCTGCGAGCCACGAAACAAAAGGCACGGAGCCTCACATTTTATGCTGCGACTAACAGGTTTAATGCTGATTATTGTTCCCTTGCAGAAGAGGTTATAATAAAAAATGGCACGTCATCGGACAGAGCAATTCTTGCTTCTCTTGATTCCGTTATGGATAAACTTTTTCGTGAAGGACTTGTCTATAAAAAAGCCGGTGTTGTGTTCAACAACTTAATAGACTGTGAAGATGGTGTGCAACTATCGCTTTTTGACGAGGAAAACAAAAACCGACAAAAAGAAGATAGAGCAATGGAAGCGATAGATAAATTAAACAGCGAGCTTGGGCACATTGCGGTAAAGCCTGCTACCCTCTTTGACAACTCTGTCACGTGGAAAAGCAGGGCAGACTTCAAATCAAAGGAAAACAAAGAAACAACAAAAACGGAACAACTGCGTTTTCAGTCGAACGCAGAGGACTATTAGTGGTATAATTTGGCAAAACTTGCAGGAGGGCTTTTCCGTGACTAAAAAAATATTTTTTGTGTTTGAGTTGCTTTTTTTTCTGTGCTTTTTGACCTTCAATTCAAAGCCTGTCAAGGCAAAAGTGATAGAAAGAAAGCTAACACCATCAATAAACAAATTGGCATTTGAGATGTTGCAAGATGAGGAAATTTCACCAAAAGGGCAAAATTCTCTGTTTAGCCCCTATAGCTTTGCAAATCCAATGGCTGCTCTTTATCTTGGCTCTGCAAGGGAGACACAAGAGGATTTTGCACGTGCCTTTAACTTTGGCACTGTAACAAAGGCAGAATTTAAGGAATTAAAGAAATCTCTTGATGCCTTGCCAGAAGATAACGAATGGACAGATGTTGGCAGACTCTTTGCAAATCAAAACAACAATGGGAAATTGCTACACAGCTTCAAAGATTATTTGGCAAATTTTTTACGCACAGACCTTGTTTTTTTGGATTTTAATGAGCAGGATATGGCAACAAACGAGATAAATTCTTGGGTGTCCAATGCAACAAGGAAAATGATAAAGACCATTGTTGAGAAAGAGGACATTACACCAAACACGAGTATGATTCTTGTCAACGCAATTCACTTCAAGGCGCCTTGGCAGGATAAATTTTTGAAAGAAAACACAAAAGAGCAAATTTTCCATTCTGAAACAGAAGAAACAAAACAAAAAGAGCAAAAAATTCCATTTCTCACAAAGACATTTGATAGGCTTGATTACTATGAGGATGGAGCCTTGTCTGCCGTTTCTATTCCTTACGAGGGTAGACGCATAGCTTTTATGGTCATCTTGCCAAAGGTAAAGAAGCTGTCAAGCTTTTTGCCAAGCTTGTCTGTTAAAACATTTGACAAAATCTGTAATGAACTTGCAGTAGCGAGAGTGAATGTCAGTTTTCCACGTTTTAAGACAGAATTCAAAAGCGACTTAACGGACTTTACGACAAGTCTTGTGCCTCGTGCAACAAATCCATTCCTTGCAGATTTTTCAAATATGACTGGCAAACGTGACTATTACGTTGGGCGTGTTATCCAAAAAGCAGCGATAGACGTTACAGAAGATGGCACAGAGGCAAGCGCAGCGACATCTGTTCAAATGCTTGCCATGAGTGCACCGCCAAGAGAGACAAAGATTTTTTTTGCAAACAAACCCTTTATTTACTTAATCTATGATATTGATACCAAGACTATTCTTTTTATCGGCAAATTTGAGAAGAGTGAGTAGAAAACAATGGAACTAGATTTCAACGAAAACGAACAAAAAGAAACAGAACGCCCGCTTGCAGACAAAATGAGGCCTGTTACGCTTGAGGATTACGTCGGACAGGAGCATCTGCTTGCAGAGGGAAAGCCTCTTTATAATCTTTTGTCAAATTGTGTAGTCCCATCCTGTTGCCTATACGGTCCTCCTGGTGTGGGAAAAACTACACTTGCTCGCCTTATGGCACACGTGACGGGGCGTGAATTTTTGGAAATAAACGCTGTTTCTGCCACTGTTTCCACATTACGGGAGCTTGTGAGCCGTGCCGCAAAGGTGAAAGAAGAAACAGGCAAAACGGCTATTGCCTTCATTGACGAGATTTACCACTTCAACACAAAACAGCAAAATGTTTTGCTCCCTTATGTTGAGAGAGGTGATCTTATCCTTGTTGGCACAACGACGGAAAATCCATATTTTGAAATAAACAAAACGCTTCTTTCCCGTATGATTGTCTATACCTTGAAACCCTTGAATGAAGAGAACATTTTAGAAATCTTGAAGCGAGCCTTGAGCGACGAGGAGAAAGGACTTGGCAAGCTCGGTGTAACGGCAGAAGATGGAGTGCTTGAAGAAATTGCAGTAGCTTGTGGTGGAGATGCCCGTCAAGCTCTAACACGGCTTGAAACAGCGGTGGTTTCTGTTGCTGTTGGTGGTGCATCTTGCCTTACGGCAGAGATCTTGGAGTCTGCCACAGGTGGCAATTCACAGAGGTATGACAAAAAATCAGATGACCACTATGAAGTAATTAGCGCTCTCATAAAATCCTTGCGTGGAAGTGACCCAGATGCAGCGCTCTATTGGATGGCGCGTATGATAGAAGCCGGAGATGATTTACACTTCATCACACGTCGTCTTTGCATATTTGCAGCGGAAGACGTGGGGCTCGCTGACCCCTTTGCTCTTGTCTTTGCGCAAAATGTGGCAGCAGCGGTAGACAGAGTCGGTTACCCAGAAGCATCAATAATTTTGGGAGAGGCTGCAGTGTATCTTGCAGCTGCACCAAAGAGCAATACAGCATACAAGGCAATAGCAAAAGCAAGGGCAAGCGTGAATAACGAGCCACTTATGGAAGTTCCCTTGCATCTTCGCAATAATAATGCGGAGATAAAAAATTACAAATATCCGCATGATTTTCCTGGTCACTGGGTGGCACAGACATATACACCAGAAGTTCGCCGTTTTTATTTTCCGGAAGATGCAGGAACGGAAAGCAAAATTGTCGCACGACTAAAACAGCTTTGGAAAAGATTTAGATAAATTGAGAAAAAAGAAGCAAGGCATTGCAATAAATTTTGCAATGCCTTGCTTCTTTTTAATTTATTTCAAAAATTTTTTACGATTTTTTTGCGATTAAAAAATATTATTTTTTTGCCTTGAAGTAGTATATGTAATCTGTTAATTTTTTAAGATCCTCGTTAAAGGCGCTTATAAAATTCTTCTGTGAGCAGTCTGAAACGATATATACGGCGTTTTTGTTGTTTGCATCGCTCACCTGAGTTGCGATGACTCTTCCTCTTTCGTTTCCTTCCAAAACAACCTCAACATTTGCATAGTAGCCAGTGAAGTTTTCAGGTCTTGTTAAATATTGTATGCTTACCATGTCATGAATTGGAGCAACTTGACCTTTGTATTCCTCTCTGCTGTTTGCAATACGCTCAATCAACTTACCTATCATAACAAGTTCTTCCTTGTCATTCTTTAACAATGGTTCAATTTCCGCTTTTGTTACTTTGAGTTTTTGTGTTATGTCAAGAGGAACCATGACGATCGGCACTCCGCTTTTTAGGATAATGTCAAGTGCTTCAGGGTCTTGAAAGACGTTGAACTCTGCGTGAGGAGCTGCATTACCTCGTATGTTGATAGCACCACCCATAATAATTATACGCTCAATCTTGGAAGCTACATCGGGGAATGTTTTTAACAAAATTGCTTCTGTGGTGAGAGGTGCAATTGCTACAATTGTTATTTTTTCGTCGTTTGGCAAGGAAAGAATTTCGTTTCTCATATACAAAAGACCATCTGCTGCTGTGTAGTTTTTGCCGTTGTCTTCAAGCCGCAGGTCACCAAGTGCGTATTGTTCGTCAACACAAGTCTGTCTTCGCTGAAGAAGTGTATTGTGTGCCCTATCAACAACAGGAACATTCTTGGCACCAAAAAGGCTGAGCAGTGAGAGTGCATTTTTTATAGCAATTTTGTGGTCTGCGTTAAGTGCCTGAACTGACACGCCACATAAATTTAGCGTTTTTCTGTTTGCCAAGACCATTGCAAGTGCCACATTGTCATCTGGAAGGCAATCTGTGTCAAACCAAACATTTGTCTTGACTTCTGGCAAACCGACCACAATGAAGCGCCCACCCACGATAACTGCTACCGTGAAAAGCACAAAGGCAATAGCCCTAACCCAAGAAAACTTTTGTGTACCTGTTGTTCTCTTTTTACCTGCTAAGAAATTTGCAAATTTACCCATTTTTCATTTCTCCTTATATAAATTTTATTTTTTTATTCTTTTATTTGGTTTCGCTTTCCAAAATCCAATGGTCATCGCCTGTTTTCTTAAACGGTGCTCCAAAGGTTTTTAAGGTAGCAAACAAAGCCTGCTGTTCTGGCGCCGGCATAAAAACAAAACGATAATCTGTAAATTCGCTGTCCTTTGTTATGGTGAAGTGCCCCTTTACCTTGCAGAGACCGTTGAATTCAAAGTCACGAACAAAAGCGTTATTCTCCTTATCTATATGAAGGTGAGCAGAACCATCGCCAAAATTAATTGCGCCAAGGAAAGGAAGCACTAGTGTTGTGTCGTGGGCAGAAAGTTTGCCGTCAACCACATTATCTGTGATAGCTGTCAAGGAAGGTGTGGCACTTATGCTTGAAAAGGTCAAGCGAAAAGGAGGAAAGTCTGCTATTACATCATCAAAAATATAGGTCTTTATGATAAAGCCCTGTGCGTGCTTGCGACCAATGGAAAGAGCAATGTTTTTTTTCTGACATTCCTCAATAGCACGATCGCCAACCTGCTCCATCAAATTTGCATCTTGTGAGGAAAAACTTGCCCCAACAAAAACCGCTATGATAATGGCAATAAAAACACCAACTATTGCTAATTGAATTTTTGATAAGTTCATTTTCACACCGCCTTAAGATGTATAACTATTTTCAAATTTTGAATATTCGCTGAAAAATACGAGGTCAATTTTTCCCGTTGCTCCACTTCTGTTTTTCGCTATGTGTAGCTCTGCTGTTGCGTTTGTGGTGTCTTGTTCGGAATTGTAATAGGCTTCACGATAGAGGAACATAACCATGTCTGCGTCCTGCTCAATAGCGCCAGATTCGCGGAGGTCTGAGAGCTGTGGCACCTTCTTATCTCGTTTTTCAACATCACGAGAAAGCTGAGAAAGGGCTAACACCGGCATCTTAAATTCGCGTGCGACGCTTTTTAATGTACGTGAAATTTCTGAAACTTCAACGGTTCTGTTATCGCGCCTTCTTGCGACCTCCATGAGTTGAAGGTAGTCAACAACAATTAAGCCCTTGCCTTCTGTTGCGTATTTGGAAGCAAATCGACGACAACGCCCACGAATTTCCACTGTTGTTAATGGTGTGCTGTCATCTATGTAGATAGGTGCATTTTCCAAGGTCACTGCCGCACGAGTGAGAGAATTCCAGTGCTCTGACTGAGAACTTTTATTGCGGAAGAGGTCTCGCATATTGACCTTTGCTTCGGCTGATAACATTCTTTCTACAATTTGCTCGGAGGACATTTCAAGTGTGAAAATCAACACAGGAATATTTTGTTTTGTTGCAATATATTGAGCAATGTTTAAGGCAAAGGAAGTTTTTCCCATTGCTGGGCGAGCAGCAAGAATGTATAACGAACCACCTTGAAGACCGGCAGAAAGTGCATCAAAAGCTCTGTATCCTGTGGCAATTCCCGTTAAGTCTCTGCCACCAGCAAGACGCATTTCAATGTCTCTCATAGTGGTAAGCAAGACGTCATGAGCGCTTTGCATGTTGGACATTCTGCCACTGCGGGAGAGGGCAAAAACCTTTTGCTCTGCCTCTTCTAGTGCATCATCGCTTTCCTTGTCCTCTTCAAAACCTATGCGTGCAATGTCTGAGCCAACTGTGATAAGATTTCTGTGAACAGCCTTGTCCTTTACAATTTGAGCATGATACTCGACATTTGCAACTGTTGTAACAGAATCTGTTAGAGAAGCCAGGAATGTCCTGCCACCGATAGACTCCTCTTCGCCAGACTTTTTTATTTCATTTTCTACCGTTATGGCGTCTGTTGCGATGTTCTTTTCATTCAAACCTACCATAAAGGCAAAAAGTTTTCTGTTGCGAGGATCGTAAAAATCATCAGGCTCGATAATTTCCATAACTAGCGGGAGACACGTTCCGTCCAGCAAGCAAGATCCGAGCACTGCTCGTTCTGCCTCCGCATTGTATGGAGGTACTCTGTCAAAATTTGTTATTTCCATTTTATTGTTTTTCCACAGAAAGAATCATTTCTACTTCGACACCTTGAAAAAGCTTTAATTTTACTGGGTATTGTCCTAATAGCTTTATGGTGTCTCCCAATTTAATGTCTTTTTTATCAACAGTTATCTTAAATTGCTTCTTCACAGCTTCAGAAATTTGAGCGGTTGTCACTGCACCAAAGAGTTTTCCCGTGTCACCACAGGTTGTGAAAAGCGTTATTTTTTTACCTGAAATGTCTTTTTTTAGATCTTCGGCTTTTGCCTTTAGCTTGGCAGTTTTATCCTCTTGGTTTTTCTTTTGGAACTGGTAATCCTTTAATTTGCCGGCTGTCGCTTCAATTGCTACGCCACGACCTATTAGAAAATTCCTGCCATATCCATCTGCTACGGTGAGAAGATCACCCTTTTTACCAACCTTTGGTACATCTGCTGTTAAAATAACCTTCATTCTATGAACTTCCTTTCTGTGATTTAATTTCTTAATTTTCTAAAATTCCACATCAAATCAGTAGCTCCAAGTAAGGACAATAAACAAGATGGAACTCCAATTACTACTGATAAAGTTGCTAATATGTATTTGAAAAATGGTCTCACATGTTTTCTTTCCAACATATACATTATAAAAGCAAAGCCCTGTATGAAAAACGCTGCCCATACAACTTGTTGAATATTAAAAGCAATGTCCTCACATATCGCAAGTTCTTTTATGTTTAACTTTGCAGCTAATTCAAAAGCAAAGGAAGCAAAAAGAGCTAAAAAAAGATTTGGTGCAAAGGACCAACGTGAAACACGTGGCATGGCAAGCAGTTTGATATGTTGTTTTTTTGCAAGGCGGTTCAAGCAAATGTAGCACAAAAAGACCTCTGCTGTAACAAAGATTAAAAGGGTTGTTGGTAACATTTTTGTTGCGACTTCGGTTAAAAGTTTTATACTGCCAGATATGTCAAACCCTTGAAGCCTTGAAGCATAAGGAGTTAATGCCGCTTGTAAGATTGCGGTGTTTGGCAAGGCAACATTTCGTCCGAGTAATTTGCTAAGGGCAACTATAAGTCCAAGTTTTAAATAGATAGAAAATTCTATTGCTTCTGTAAAAAAAGTAGAAACATCAGGTTTGTCTTTTTTTAAAAAGAAAGCAATAAGCACCCCAGAGAAGCTAAAAAGGGCAAAGTATGTGAGGGCTGCTGTAAATCCATCAGTTAGGGCGATTGCAAGAGAGGCAATGGCAGAAAGCAAAATCGCAAAGGGGCAACTTGTTGCCATGGCAATCACTGCAAAAGGCAAGGGCGCAAAAAGCGTGGAAAGGTTGAAAAGAAATGCAATTCCATTATTAAATTCAAAGAGTATAAAGGACAAGAGCAACCAAAAGATAAACATAAACTTGTTTAGCTTTAATCTAGAATTCTTTTGGTTTCCTTGTGGTTTCTTCCCCATTTCAATTTCTATTTTCATTTGAGATTTCCTTACAAAACAAATTGTGTTATTTTAACACGGATTTTGTTTTCTATATAAGAAAAAATAACAAAAAATAACAAAAAATCTCTTTCCACAATTTTTTCTGTAATTTCTTTCAGATTTTGTGTTTTTAAATAATTTTGTTATAATACATTTGAAATTATGTGGGACGGGACATCCTTGCGTGTAGTCGTTTCTTTGTTTCGTCATGATGATGAAAGGAGAGATTTATTTGACAAAAAACAAACATTTAATGCATATTTTTTGCCTTGCATTCCTTGTTCTTTGCCTTTTTATTTCCCCCTTAAAAGCTAGTGAAACAGAGGCAGTCAAGGCAAATGCACAAAAAGAAGATAGTGCCTTATCACATCTGTCAGATGCCATAAAAAAACAAAAGGAAAAGCTTACTCCTAAGCCACCAGAACCGTATGAAGTAACCTTTACAGAATATGGGCCTGCAATAGAGAAAGCATTGGCAAAGGCAGGAATAAAGAAAACTTACGTTGAAACGGTAAAATACAAATATCCCGATTCTGCCTTAAATCAGTTAAAAAATATGACAGATGAACAAAAATTCGATTTGGCGGCAGGTATTCTTTATATAAAAAAATGTAGTTATGGAAGGGTATCACAGGCGGATATATTACGAGAAAGTGCTGCTATTGTTTACTATGCATCAATGTATAAAATACCGACGGCAGAGGCATTTGCCATGGCAGACCTTGAAAGTCACTGCACGCCTCATTGCGTTGGTCGAAAAGGACCAGTTGGACCATATCAAGTGCATTGGCCTAGCCATTCAAAGAAATTAATTAGAAAAAAAATTGTTGATAATCGTAATGATATGTTTGATGCAGACAAGGGAGTGCACGCAGGGCTTTATGTCTTTGCTAACTACATAAACTACTCTGGCTCTATTCAAAAATCTTTACGTCATTATCTTGGCAGATCATCAAAAAGATATACAAAAATGTTTTACAAACGTGTAAACAAGTTTAAAAATGTCCGATTACAGCTGAAAAAGTCATTGTAAATAATGAAAAAATTGAGGCAGAAACGCCTCAATTTTTTATGTCTTTAGAAAATAAGGAATTGAAATTTTGCTCCAAAAAAGTTTAAAAATGCGTTATCTTTTTCCACATTCTGTGGATAACTCTGTGGATATGTAGCAATTTAAGCTATTAACTATAATGTTTTCCACAAAAATTTTTATCGAAAATTTGACCAATTTGAAAAATTGAGTTTGGTGTAAAAATTTAGAAAATAGTTTTTAGAGTTTTTATAAAGAAAATCCTTTTTTTATAAAGTGAATTGTTAAAAGCCGAAAAAAGCTACTGGTAGCAAGCATTTGCAAAAGAGCTTTGCTTTTTAAGGTGATGTATTTTTACATAACAGTTATCCACGAACTTTTCCACATCCTGTGGAAAAGTCATTAAAAAAGTAATTTTCCTTGCAAAAAGTGAATTGCTTATCCACAAAATTTATGTGGCAAAATTTTTAAAAGTGTGATTTGTGTTAATTCTAAAAAATAACAAAGACTTGGTTATTTTTACTTTTTTTGAAAATGACTTTAATATAATAGGCAAAAATTTTAAAAGCTTAAAAAAGTAGTGATATCAAGGCTTTTGTCCTTGCAAACTTGATACCACTACTTTTATTTTTGCTATGTTTTTTACCTTAAAGATATTCGCCAATTCGTGCCATTGCCTGTGCAAGTTCTTCGCTTGCACCTTGGTTTTTGTAGAGTTCTGTGCCTTTTTGCAAGTTTTCAGCACTTGGTTCTTTCAGAACGACTTTTTTGGTGGGGACCTTGCTTTCTTTGCGGTAGTTTTTTGCAATTGAGCCGAGTGCAAAGTCAATATGAACCTTTAATCCCAGAATTTCTGTAAGTGACCTCTCAAGTCTTGCCCTTCGCGACATTGCTGCCATTTTTGCCATAGAATCTGATATGTTTACCTTGATGTGGAATGCGTCTTCTTTCTCTTCATAGGCAACGGGAGCTGTTACGCGGTAAAGGGGAGTCCCAGCAATTTCCTGCCAGCGGGTTTCTATTTCGTCCATCTTACGGGCAATAGTCAAGGGGTGAAGCTTGCTTTCCTCGTCAAAATTGCCTTCCAAAAAAATCTGCGCCTTTTGTGCCTTAAATTCTGTAAACATTTTAACGTTTTGCCCCCTATGAGTGACTTTTTTCTATTGCAATCCAAAGGAGCTGAATGTCGCTTGGTGGCACTCCAGGGATTCTGCTGGCCTGCCCAAGCGTTTCAGGGTTTGCCTGTTTCATTTTTGTTCTGCCTTCATCGGAAAGCCCTAGGATTTTTTCATAATCAATAGAGCGAGGAATTTTTAATTTTTCCATTCGCTCAAATTTCTTCACTTGATTTTTTTGACGTGAGATGTAACCTTCATATTTTAATTCTGCTTCCACCTTTTGTCCGACTTCATCGTCTATGTCACTTTTTGTAATATCCTTGACAAAATTCCAAGATACCTCTGGACGACGGAGCAGATTTTCTGTTGTCACACTCTCTTCCAATGGGCTTGAACCAATTTCAGCAAGGCGAGTATTATTTGTTTCATTCATTACTATCTTTGTTTCTGTAAGAAAATCACGGCATGTTTTTTCTTCTTCGCGGAAACGTAGAATCTGATCGTATTTTTCTTCACCTAAAAGACCTATGGCGTGTCCCTTATCACTAAGGCGTTCAATTGCGTTGTCGTGGCGGAGAAGTAGGCGGTATTCTGCACGGCTTGTCAACATTCTATATGGTTCACTTGTCCCTTTTGTTACGAGGTCGTCGATTAAAATTCCGATGTAGCTCTCATGGCGACCAAGGACAAAGGCTTCCTCTCCTTTGACACGAAGAGCAGCGTTTATCCCTGCTAAAAGCCCCTGACCTCCTGCTTCCTCGTAACCACTCGTGCCATTTATCTGTCCGGCTGTGAAAAGATTTTTTATTACACGGGTTTCAAAATTTGTAAAAAGCTGTGTTGGAAAAATATATTCATATTCTATGGCGTAACCTGGGCGGACAATCTTTGCGGCTTCACATCCTTTTATTGTCCTGACACTATTCCATTGAGCTTCCATGCACATAGAGGTGGAAAAATTTTGCATATAGACCTCGCCACTTGAGCCGGAAATTGGCTCCAAAAAAATTGGGTGGCTTGGTTTTTCAGGGAAACGTAAAATCTTGTCATCTATTGACGGGCAGTAGCGTGGACCTTTGGACAAGAGAGCTTCTGTATAGAGTGGTGACTGATTAAAGTATTCCCTAATTGCCTCATGTGTTGCCTCGTTTGTGCGTGTTATACCACAAACCATTTCGTTGTAGGTCTTTTTTACAGAATCCCTATTGAAATGTGAAAAAGCCTGTGGCTCTTCAAGACTTCTTTGTTTGTCTAAAATGTCCCAATTTATGGAGCTTTCCAAAAGACGTGGTGTAGTGTCTGTCCTGAGTCTGCCTGTTGCAAAACCAAGGTTTTTTAGGCTCCTTGCAAACGGGGTTGCAGCGACTAATCCAAGTGGTCCAGACTTGTGGTGTGTAAGGCCAATAAAGATTTCGGATGCAAGATATGTGCCAGTGGCAAGGATTACGCAATCTGCTTCAAATATTTGTCCGGTTTTTATCTTTATGCCCTTTACTGTCTCATTTTCAACACATAGTTCTGTCACTTCAGCTTGAAAAAGCGTTAAATTTTCTGTGGTTAAAAGAGTGTGTCTGTAAAAGTCGGAATATTTTCTTGGATCACATTGAGCACGGAGAGTGCGAACAGCAGCACCTTTTGATGTATTAAGCCAGCGAATGTGGCGAGTTGAAGCGTCTGTCGCCTCTGCCATTACGCCACCAAGAGCGTCTATTTCACGGACAATGTGTCCCTTTGCAGGGCCACCGATGGACGGATTGCAAGGCATAAGAGCAATGCTATCCAAATACATTGTGAGGAGTAAAACAGAACAGCCCATACGAGAAGCTGCAATTGCAGCCTCGCACCCTGCGTGTCCTGCTCCTATTACTATTATATTGTAGTGCTTGTTCATTAATTTTTCTCCGATTTGTTAGATGGCGTAATTCTAGCATAAAATTGAAATTGCAACAAATTGTGGTAATAAAAAAGCCAAGAGAAGTTTTCTCTTGGCTTTTTATTAGAAATCTCTATTTTGCTTGGTCTTTGCCAAGGTTTTTGGTGTCTTCAATTCTCTTTTTAGTAAATTCTTCAAGAATTCTTGCCCTGACTTCATCAACTACCCTTTCTGCTTCCTGTGTAACCTCTGCCAAGACTGCGTTTGCACCTTGAGAGTTGAATTTGTCCTCTAGTGAGTCAAGGGAAGCAACAAATTTCTTCTCAAGAGCTGAAAATTTGTCACGAACAAGACGTGAATACAGTGCGCGGTTCTGAGTTGCATGGTTTGCAATTTCAAAGAGTTTCCACGCAAAAGCATTTGGATTATAGTCTTGTGAATAGTGTGTAAAATTTTTGTTTATTTCGTTTGGTAAGCCAAAAATTGGGAAATAGACGGAAAGTTCGGGAGCTGCAAGCGAAGCCCAGAGTATAGGAGCAGTATTTTCTCTTCTGAATTGGATAAAATGGGCTTGTGCAGACCTGTCAATGCCTATTGGGCGAGTGTTATTGCCACTCTTGTCGGTTGCTTGAGGTGTCCCCTCGTGTCTATCGCGAGAGAGTTCAAAAGCGTCTATCAAAGAAATTTTCTTTTCAGGCTTGAAGAAAATCTCGTATTGTCTATTTACATCATAATTCCCTGCAGCGCTTGGTGTAAAGTGGCGTCTGCCAGCCCAAGCACGAAGCTGTGAATAGTCACGTTTTGCCGTGCCGTAAGATAATGCAAGGTGGAACTTGCCATCTAATTCCTGATATGCACCAGTTTTCCTTGCAAATTCTATAATATCCTCTGATGCAATCCAGTTTTCCTTGTCGTTTTTGTCATAAAAGCCAAGCATTGCATCATTTGGTATGCAGGCACAACAATCTTCCGGAAGTCTTTGTGCTGCGTAACGGTGACCGGTATATATCTCCATATACCAAATTTCTTTGTCGTCTATAAAGGTTACTGCTTCAGCAGCCATCATTCCATATTTCTCTATGAGCTCAGCAAGGCGAAGCACGCCTTCTCTTGCTGAAGAAATATAAGGGATAACAAGACGAGGAATGTTTCCCTCACGTAATCCGGATTTGACAAACGGGTCCTTCGCTTTAACCTTATCGTTTGAATTTATGGTTTCTGTGGCACTAATTCCAACATGTTTTTCGTTGACAGCAGATTCCCACCAAAAATCTCTCAAAGCTACTTCACGAGTATTGTGTTCATTAACGGTGTCATTTACGGGAACTGCAAAACATTCATATCCTGTTGATGGAAGGGTTACCACAAAATTTACCGTATCATCACAATAGGTAATAGGTTTATCTGTGTGATAGGCGGGAATATGTTGAAGTTTTGCTATGCAAAAATCCGAATCGTCATTGGTTCTGCCTGCAAAATGTGAACCATCTGTGCTTGCCTGTCTTCCTACTATAATGGTTGTGCAGGCAAAAGAAGTTTTTGCAAAACAAGCTATCAGTAAACAAGCAATCAATAAATTTTTAATCATCTTACTACCTCTCTATTTACTATTTCACTTGGTCTCTTCCAAGAAACCTTGTGTCCTCAATTCGTTTTTTTGTAAATTCTTCAAGAATTTTTGCCCTAACTTCATCAACTACCATTTCGGCTTCCTGTGTAACCTCTGCCAAGACAGCGTTTGCACCTTGGGAGTTGAATTTGTCTTCCAATGTATCAAGGGAGGTAACAAATTGCTTTTCCAGTGCCGAGAATCTGTCACGGACTATATGTGAATATAGCTTACGATTCTGAGTCGCATGGTTTGCAATTTCTAGCAGTTTCCATACAAAAGAATCTGGATTGTAGTTTAGCGAGGAATGGGTAAATTTTTTGTCTATTTTATCTGGCAAGCCAAAGATAGGGAAAAACACGGAAAATTCGGGAGCTGCAAGAGAAGCCCAGAGTATTGGGGTGCTGTCTGTCCTTCTAAATTGGATAAAATGAGTCTGAGCAGATCTATCAATGCCTATTGGGCGAGTGTTGTTGCCACTCTTATCGGTTGCTTGTGGTGTTCCTTCATGTCTGTCACGAGACAATTCAAAGGCATCGATTAGGGAAATTTTCTTGTCCGGCTTAAAGCAAATTTCATATTGCCTATTAACATCGTATATACCAGCGGTGCTCGGTGCAAAGCGACGCCTGCCAGCCCAAATACGAAGCTGTGAATAGTCACGTTTTGCTGTGCCGTATGACAGAGCAAGGTGAAACTTGCCGTCTAATTCTTGGTAGGCACCGGACGTTTTGGCAAATTCTATTATATCTTTTGAAGCAATCCAATTTTTTGTGTCGTTTTTGTCATAAAAGCCAAGCATTGCATCATTTGGT
Source organism: uncultured Synergistaceae bacterium (assembly GCA_937902895.1). Taxonomy (GTDB): domain Bacteria; phylum Synergistota; class Synergistia; order Synergistales; family Synergistaceae; genus CALELF01. The sequence continues at coordinate 15,140 of CALELF010000146.1, forward strand.
ATGCAGGCACAGCAATCTTCCGGTATTCTTTGTGCTGCATAACGATGTCCCGTATAGAGTTCCATATACCAGATTTCGTTGTCATCTATAAAAGCCACTGCTTCAGCAGATGCCATTCCATGCTCTTCTACGAGCTTTGCGAGGCGGAGAACACCTTCTCTTGCAGATGAGACATAAGGAATGACAAGACGAGGGATATTTCCCTCACGCAAGCCGGATTTGACAAATGGATCCTTAGATTGAACCTTGTCATTTGAATTTATCGTTTCTGTGGCACTAATTCCTACACGTTTTTCGTTGATAGCAGACTCCCACCAGAAATCCCGCAAAGCTAACTCGCTAGTATCTTGGTTGTGAATTGCTGGGATAGCAAAGCACTTGAGCCCTGTTGATGGCAGGGCTACGTCCAAATCTACAGTGCCATCATGGTAAATTACAGGTGCATCTGCCTGAAACGCGGGAATATGTTGAAGCCTAGATATAGAGAATAGTGGAGCATCTTCTGTCCTACCGATAAAATGTGAGCCATCTGTGCTTGCCTTTCTTCCCACCATAATGGTTGTGCAAGCAAAAGCAGTTTTTGTAAAACAAGTTAATAGTAAACAAGCAAACAATAAATTTTTAATCATTTTCGTCTCCTTTAGTCGGACGTTAATTTCTCAAAAATTTTAGCTATTATACACTAAAAAACTTAAAGGCAACAAAAAATTACAATTGAAATTGTAAAAATAGCTTAATTTTGTGGTCAAAAATGAAAGATTGGTGTAGAATATTTGGCGTTGTGAAATCTAATAAGAGGTGGTAGTTATGAAAAAATTTGTTGCAATTTTTGTTTCTGGTCTGCACCCCGTCAAACGGACAGTGAAATAAAAAAAATAAGATTTTAAAT
>CALELF010000147.1 GCA_937902895.1 uncultured Synergistaceae bacterium
TTCATGATAGACTGTTTTTTTATTTCACTGTCTCTCATGAGGGGAGCATATCATTCTCTTGTAATGGTTATGTCTTTAGCTTCCAGTGTCTTTGCCATGCCACAGCACATGAAACGCATCAAAGAAGCAACGCGTTTGATAAACAAGATGGCAATTGAGGAAGATGCGGAAAGTCTTGCAGATGTCGTAAAATCCGGCAAGGCAGTTGCAATTTTCCCAGGTGTTTCAAAGGCAGGCTTCATTGTCGGAGGACAATACGGTGATGGTGTTGTTTTTGTAAAGGACGGTAAGGGTGGTTGGAATGGTCCAGCCTTTATGACAATCGTTGGTGGTTCTATTGGATACCAAATAGGGCTCGAAAGCGTAGGTCTCGTGCTAGTTGTTACTAACCAAAAGGGGATTCGTGCCTTCACTGGTGGCAAGAGCTTCAAGCTTGGTGCAGACATTGATGTCGCGGCAGGGCCAGTTGGCCGTCGTGCCTCTGCATCCACAGATACACGCTTCAGAGCAGCAATCTATAGCTACTCCATTGCACAGGGACTTTTTGCCGGTATAGGAGTTGACGGAAGCGTCATAAATCAGAATAGAGAGGCTGCAAAAAATTATTGGGGCAAAGCTCTAGAGGCAAAGGATGCTCTAGCCCGCCCAGCAAAGGATCAGCGCGTTGCAGACCTTGTTAAGGCACTGAACAATTTGCAAAAGCAAGCAAAATAACATACAATTTTGAAGTTTCTTCATTAAATGTTATCTTCGACAAAAAATGTTCAAACCAAGGAGGAAAATATAAAGGACATGAAAAGAATTTTAGCAGTTGTAGTATTAGTAGCATTGGTAGGATTTACTGCCCCAGCAATGGCAGCAAGCAATCCATTTGCAGATGTTCCAGCAGGGCACTGGTCATATGACGCAGTAGCCCTCTTGGCAAGCAAAGGCGTTGTCGGTGGTTATCCAGATGGTCAGTATAAGGGCGGACAGCTTGCCACAAGATATGAGATGGCTTCTGTCGTTGCTCGTGCCTTGACAAAAATTGACATGGAAAAGGCTTCAAAAGAAGATGTGGAGCTTGTTAAGAAACTTGTCGCGGAGTATAAGAACGAACTCGATGCGCTTGGTGTTAAGGTTGCAGACCTTGACAAAAGAACAGCAGGCCTTGAGAAGGGGCTTGGTGGGCTTCGCCTGAAGGGCAATTTATGGCTTGATGCAGAGTGGAAAGGCACAGACGCAATTGATGACGAAGTAGCCTCTTCTGCTCCAACCTTTAGCTTCCGTCGTGCACGTTTCTACATTGAGAAGCAAGTTGACACCAACACATTCTTCCAGATGCGTGTAAATCTTAATACACTCGATGGCAAAGGAGCCGGTGAAACCTTCAATGTTGACAGACTTTGGTTTTCCACAAAGCTTCCATGGGACATCAAGGGCACGTTCGGTTATCAGACAACAGACTGGGACAAAGAATATGGTCTTTGGAATGCCAAGTATGGTGGTTGGGGAGACGAAGAGTCCCTTTGGACAAATCTTAAATTCATGGGTTTTGATTTCCGCAAAGACTGGGGTAAGTTTGACCTTGATTTTTATGTCGGCAGAAACACATCAAACCTTGATCCAGTTGAGATAGGAGACTACACAGACCAAGCTTATATGACATACGGCTTAAAATTAGGCTATAAAACAGAGAAATTAAAGCTCGGTGTATTTGGTCGTTATGCAAAGATAGATGGTGCTGCAAAAGAAGCAGAATTTTTTGAAATTGAAACACCTACTGGTGACGATTATGAGTATAAATCAGCATCTTCTAACATCTTAAACTATGGTCTCTATGCTAATTACAAAATAATGAACGGTCTTGAAATTAAGGGAACATACAATCATCAGTTATTTCCTGGCGGGACAACGGTGAATTGCACTGTTCAACACTCAGATGGGACAGAAGACATAGTTGCCTTGAATGAGGCGATGAAAAATGGTGATCTGTGGTCTGTTGCATTAGAGGCAGATCAGAATTTGCTAAAGCTTTTCTCTTTCTGGTTCCAGTATGGTCATATTTCAGAAGGTTTCCGCATCAATCCAAAGGCCTTTAATCAGATTGGAGTTAACCACGAGCTTAATAACTTTGCTGATTTAGGTACAGGTATGACTAATTGTAGCTTTGATTGGTATAAGGTTGCTATTCATAGAGATATTACATCAAAGCTCAAGGCATTTATCAGCTATACATATTTCAAATCAAAGGGTAGCTCCTTGCATGACTTTGTTGGTGCAACAGTTGACAATGTGTGGGATTTTGGTGTTGGGTTACATTACCAATATTCACCATCTGTTGCATTCCAACTTCAATATGATAGAAGAGACTTCGGTCGTGGTGTTACAACACTTGGCGTTTCTGCAGATGAAGAATCTATCACGGGAACAGATGACGTCTTCCGTTTCCGCACAATACTTAGCTTCTAAACTTAAATAAGGTGTATATATTGAGAGGAGAAAAAACGATTATGAATAAGAAATTAAATTATTTTTCAGTTGCATTTTTGTTTGTCACAGTTGTTTTTCTGTGCTTTGCAAATACATGTTATGCTCGAGTAACACAAGAGCAGGCTTATCAGATAGCCTTGATGCACGCCGGTGTTTCAGCAAAACAGGCGGTGCTTTTAGAGCAAAAGATTGACCATGAGTTCACTGGTGATACCTATGAGATGGAATTTTTGGCAGGACAAACAAAGTATGAGTATGAGGTTTTTGTCAGCAATGGCAAGATAAAAAAGTTTAAGCGTAAACGTGCCGATTATGAGGACTTGCAGGCAGCACAGATGATGCAGGGTGGGAATCAGGTAGGTGCTACACAAGGAGCAAACAGGCGAATCACAAAGGCTCAAGCAGAGCAAATTGCTTTTAAGGATCTTGGAATAACAAGAAAGCAGGCAAAATTCCTGAAAACAAAACTAGAAACCGATGATGGTATGACCTATTACGAAGTTGAATTTATCTCTGGCTTTAGAAAGCATGAATACAAAATAGATGTCTATACCGGTCAAATCATCGGTTACGACGATTAAAAAAATAGAAAAAAGCAAAAAAAATCTTGCAATGAAAATTGCAAATTTTTGGATTTTTTAGGAGCAATTCCCAAGACTTCTGTAAATTTGCTATTATTCAGTGACGACTATATTAGCCTTTTACACGCAAAATTCGTAGTGAATTTGCTACGACGGTAATACTGCTTGCCGCCATTGCCAACTCTGCAACGGCAGGGTGGAGTGCGCCACTTGCAGCAAGAGGAATTGCAATTATGTTATATATGAGAGCACCAAACAAATTTTGGTAAATTATTTTGCTTGTAAAGCTTGCTAATTTAATAAAGTATGCAATATTTTTTATTCCTCCGCGCAAGATGATAACGTCCGAAGCTTCTTGTGAAATTTGCGCGCCTGTTCCCATAGCAATGCTACAATCTGCACCCTTCAAGGCAGGAGCATCGTTAATGCCGTCTCCTGCCATAATAACAAAATCTTTATTTTCGTTATCGCTTTGCCCACCGTTTCGCAAGGTGTGTATTAGTTCCAATTTGTCTGTTGGAGATAATTTTGCATATACATTTGAAATTCCAGTTTGTTGTGCAACAAGGCTTGCAACTTCCATTTTGTCACCGGTTGCAAGGACTGGAATAAGCCCCATATTTTTAATTTCCTTTATGGCGACTGCAGCATCACTTCTTACCTTGTCGTTTGTGGCAAAAGCACCGATACAAGTTTCGTTTTTATAAAGAAAAGAAAGCGTGCATTTTGAGTAATGATTTTTGAAATTTGAAATATTTTCGGGAAGGGGTGTTTCTTTTTGCTTACCAAAGAAATATTTATTTTCGCCAATCTGGGCAGAAATGCCGTTCCCTGCAACTTCATGCACGTTAGTTAAATTAACGGGAGAGTCCTGACCGTTATCTGATAAAAATTCGCAAATTGCCTTAGCTATTGGGTGATTGCTTGTGCCTTCAATTGAGGCGGCTATTTTTTTGTCTTCATCGTTAATGTAGGCACCTAGCACCTTGGGTTTGCCCTCTGTGATAGTTCCAGTCTTATCAAACACGCAGTATTGAGCCGATTTTACTATTTGCAGACTCGCCATATTTTTTACAAGAAGCCCAGCCTTTGTAGCAACTCCACTCGTAGCGATAAAAGCCATTGGTGTCGCAAGTCCAAGGGCGCATGGACAGGCAATCACAAGTGTTGCGATGAAAGCAAAAATCGCCGTTTCTGTTGCAGAAGCGCAAACAGGCTTTAAAAAAAATAAGGCTGTGTAGCCATTTGCGATATGACGTGTAAAGATAGGTGCAAATTTCCAAAGTAAAAAGGCGCAAATTGCAGTTAGTAACACGAATGGAACAAACACAAGTGTAAGCCTGTCTGCTGTTGCTTGCAATGGAATTTTTGTGCCCTGTGCTTCTTCCACAAGCTGTGTCATTTGCGAAAGGAAAGTGTCGCCTGCTTCCTTTGTCACACGATACTTCAATTCACCTGTAAGATTTATTGCTCCTCCTGTTACAGCGTCACCTTCATTTTTTATAACAGGAATTGCTTCTCCTGTGATGAAGCTTTCGTCAATTTCACTAGAGCCCTGTGTAATGACTCCGTCCAGTGCTATCTTTTCTCCAGCTCGAACACAAACAATAGTGTCAGGCTTTACTGCCTCTACTGGCAATATATTTTCTTTGCCATCATCTGACAAAACTCGTGCTGTTGTTGGTGCAAGTGACAGTAAGTTCTTGAGGTCTTTGCTTGCCTTTGCACGGAGCTTGCTTTCTATGAACCGTCCAAGCAAATTGAACATCATCACCATGACAGCGCTTGCCCCGAATGAATGGAAACTGTAATGTGATGTAATAAACGGCAATAGACACGTTAGCCATGCGCAAAAGGCTGAAATTGTGATGAGGGTATTCATATTTGTGTGGAAATGTAGCAAGGCAATCCAAGCACTTTTGAAGCTTTCCCTGCCACAATAGAAAAGGCAAAAGGTTGCACAGGCAAGCTCTATGTAATTGTAAAAGGGAATAGCGATATGAGCAAACATTGACAAATACATCAAAATACAAAAGGGAAGTCCTACTGCCCAGCATAAAATAAGGTTCAGTTTTGCTTTTTTATATTTTGCCTCTTCCAAATTTTTGTCAATTTTTTTTGTCGCCTTAAAGCCGACATTGCTGATAGCTTCAAATAGCACTTCTTCTGTTACAGTGTCATCTGCTGTTACAAAGGCGATTTCTGTTGCAAGATTAACCGAAGCAAAGGACACGCCAAGCACACGAGATAAGGCTCGTTCTGCCATTTTTGAACAGGTGGCACAGGTCATACCCTCAATACGGAATGAAAAATTTTGTGTTTTGTTTGTCATTTCACGCTCCAAAAATTTATATTATGCCTAATGCGTTAAGCAGTAAGAAGATAATCAGAAACGGTAAAACAAATGACATGTATGGCCTTACCCAATGTGGCAATTTTGTACCAGCCTTGCCAGCATTGACCTCTGCAAAGAAATTGTCAAAGCCCCAGCCATAACGGGTAACACAGAATAGCACATAAAACAAAGAGCCCAGAGGTAAGAGTAATGAAGATACAATTTTATCCTCTAAGGTGATGACATCCATGCCAAATGGCATGAAATTACTCCAAATGTTAAGGGTAAAGATTGCAGGCAATGACAAAATTGTAATAAGAATTATATTTATAAACACAATTTGTTTTCTTGAAAGCCTTGTCCCCTCAAGCCAAAAGGAAGTGATAGTTTCAAAGACGGCTAAAATAGTTGAAAAGGAAGCAAAAATCATAAAAAGAAAGAAGAGAAGCCCAATTAGTAATCCGTAATCCATTGCCTTAAAGACTGTGCAAAGCGTTGTAAAAAGGAATGAAGAGCTGATATGATTAGCATCCACACCAACTCCGCCAAGATATGTAAAGCAGGCAGGAAAAATTACAAGCCCAGCGCAAAAAGCCACAAATGTATCCAGTGCAACTATCAAAGATGCTCCTGCCAATAAATTGCGGTCTTTATCAATATAGCTGCCAAAAATTGCAATACAGCCAATTCCCACTGACAGAGTAAAAAATGCTTGAGCCATAGCTTCACAAATAACAGTTTTAGGCCCCACTGCATAGAAGTTTTCGAGTGAAGGAAGAAGAAAAAATTTAAGTCCTTCCCTTGCTCCATGGAGATTGCAAGAGTAGATTGCAAGAGCTATCAAGAGGAGCAGTAATCCAGTCATCATAACTTTTGATGCCCTTTCAACTCCCTTTTGTAGCCCAAATCCGCAGATTATAAAGCAAATAACAATTGCCGCAAAGGCGGCAGAAAAGTTTAGGGTTGGATTAGACACAATTCGTGTAAATAAATCGGACGCAGGAAGTGTTATTCCTTCTTTGATGACGGAAGCATTTAGAAATTTGCAAAAATAAATAATAAACCAGCCGGCTATTGTTGTATAAAACATCATGAGAAGATAATTTCCCGCAATGCCAATGTATTTCATTAAATGCCAATGTTGCCCCGGACGTTCCATCTTGGCGAAGGAATTTGCAATGCTGAGGCGGCTGGCTCTACCGACAGCAAGCTCTGCCAACATAATAGGAAGTCCCAGCCCAATGACAAAAAGCAAATAAAACAAAACAAATATAGCTCCGCCATACATTCCTGTTACAAGTGGGAATCGATAGACATTACCAATTCCAATTGCACAGCCGGCAGAAACTAAAATAAAACCTAATCTTGACGATAATTTTTCTCTTTCTTTCATATCTTAACCTCGTGTCAATAACGTGTATCATAGGTATTATACATAGCAAATTACAGCTGTCAAGAAAGGAAAGGACAGTGTATCAATAAAACCCTGTAATAAAGAAAAACATTAGCCATAAAGAATATAAAGGCGAGAAACTGTTGGCAAAGCCAACAACTTCTCGCTATTTTTTGTCGGCTTTGCCGACAACTCTAGTTTGCCCAGAATGGTTAGTAACTTGGTGGTGCAAGTCCA
>CALELF010000148.1 GCA_937902895.1 uncultured Synergistaceae bacterium
CTCCTCCACGAAGGTCGCCAAGGCGTTTTTGCAGGTTATTTGTCGTTTCAAGCCACGTCATATTTATTGCGTTTGCTGTGTCTGAAATTGATTTTGTTGTTTCGCTTATGTCTTCTACTGGTGGTTTTGCTCCCTCAGATATAGATGTAATTATCCACTTTTGTTGAGCTTCATCAGATTTTATTGTTGGAGTGTAGGTAATTGTTTTACCATTACCCGTGTCATAGGTAGTTTTTTCAGGAGTCATTGCAATTTTTCCATTTGTAACAGTTAAAAATTCATGATTTCCCTTAACAGTGCCACCAGTAAGATATACAGGGTCATATGCAACCTTAACCTTGGCATTACCACTAACGGTAACACTATCGCCAAATGATATTTTGTCACCTGCGTTAGTAGCAAGGTCAGTATTTATAATAAATGCTCCACCGTTTGCTACAAAGTCACCATTAAGATTTAATGTTCTGAATTCTCTTGCAGAACCGTTCCAATCTTTATCGTTCATACTGATTAAACCAGTTTCATCGAGTGTCACATTAACTGCATTAACAGATGTTTGGTTTGCTGTATCAAACACTGGATACCATTCACCGGCGTTTGTCAGAGCACCGCCATCAAAATTGCCCTGCAGAACACCTTTATTGGCAACTTTTCCATTCAACTTGCTGTCATTTTCAACAAGCAATTCACCAAGAGACGAAATATTTATGTCACCTGTGATACCACCATTATCTTTAACAGTTACTGTTACAATATCTGAACCAACAGCATCATTGCCAATAATAGTTTTCCCGCTGTTTATACTTGTTATCTTGGCAGTAAGGTCGCCACTTCCTAAAAGATATACAGTGCCGGTGTTTGTAAGTCCGTTTGTTCCTGTCATGGCAAGATTTGAAGCGTCTGCTACATTCATTGTCCCGTTGTTTATGTAACTTCCATTTCCAGAAAGTTTACCTGTTAAGGTAACACCTTGATTAAAAGTAACAGTTCCTGTGTTTGATATTCCATCTGCTAGTGTAAGTATGCTGCTTCCTGTAAAATTGAGGTTTCCAGCGTTTGTAAATGCTGTATCACTTGTCCAACCAGATATTTCTTTCACATCAACAATATTTAGCGTATCGACATTTTTTGTTGCTATTCCTGAATGATTATTACCAAGAAAACCCTTACCATTACCCTGTATCGTAAGGGTTCTACTTGTGCCACCACTTACATTGACAAGTTCACCAAGTTCGGACGTTTCAATATAGTTGTCTCCGTCGAGAACAAACGCATAGGTATCAACCTTGCCTGCTTCGTAACCATCTTTTATATTGTTCCACACAATATCTGCCAAGTCATATCCATTATCCTTGGTTATGCTCATATAACCTATTTTAGCATCTGTTCCGTCAATTGCTTGACCAAATGTATATTTATAGCCATTGCTTGTCACAGTTGTCGTGGTGCTGATTGTCATATTGTTACCTGCTATGCCATCGTCAGCATTGCTCAAATATTTTGCGTTCCTTGCCTCACCAATCTTCCAATCTTCGTAGGTGTGTGTTCCAGTAATATTGATACTGCCAAGCTGGAGATTTCCAGTTGCCACACCTGACAACTTTATTTGATCCACCACTGGAGCACCACCGGTAATATCTGTCGTAAAGTTATATATTGCTCCGTCTTCATTTGAAGTTAGGTTCACAATTCCACTACCGGAAGCATCAAGGTTTTTAGCATAGAAATTAACACCTGCTCCAAGCTCCACATCTCCACCGGAGATTACACCATTAGTGCCAAATGTTGCACCACTTTCAAGAATCGTCTTTGCACTATCATTTGTAATTGTGCTATCAATTTCTACTCCGCTTGTTGCTTTTACAGTTCCGCTATTGATTAAGTCTTTTGTTAAAGTTGCAATTGTTTCGTCCTCATTTGGAGTGAGGGTAAGCTTACCGTCGATATTTGTCACCTTGTTTGTTTCTGTTTGGATGTAGCCTGCATTTGCTGTCACGTCTCCTGTAATTTCCAGCGTGCCATCTCCTTCAATTTTTGCATCAAGCTCGCCACCTGTAAGAACAAGTCCACTTGCAACATCATTCGTAATTTTTCCAGAGGAAATAATGAGATTACTTGCATTTGTGGTAAGACTGCCAGACACAATCGCAAGTTCCTTTTGCGTTATTGCCTTACCATTTGTGTTCGTTACAGCTCCGTTGATTGTTGTTGTGCCACTGTCTCCTGTGATATTGTCCTTCAGTGTTCCCCCTAAAAGCGTAAGCGTACTTGTATTGTTGATTATACCACCAGTAGTCTGCAGGTTATCTGCATTTGCCGTAACATCGCCCTGGATATTAAGTCTTCCACCAGCTATGACAGATGAAAGCATGCCCTCTCCCAGGTTCACTGTTCCATAGTTTATTACAGCTCCACCTATATAGTCTGCATTTGTTGCAGTAAGGCTCTGACCATTATTTACCGCTATAGCTGTGCCTATATTTGCATTTGCCGTTATGTTTCCTGCAATCATCGTTTTGCCGTCTCCGCTTATAGCATTTGTAAGCGTGCCTGCCTCACCTGTGCCGGTCAGCGTTAATGTCTTTCCGCTTGCCACTTCATTTGTGTTACCTGCTATGTAGCTTGCATTTGCCGATACTGCACCGTTGATGTTGAGTATTCCACCAGTTATGACAGATGAAAGCGTGCCCGCTCCCAGATTTACTGTTCCACTGTTTGCTACAGCTCCACCTATATAATCTGCTTGTGTTGCGGTAAGGCTCTGACTTTCATTCACCGTTATAGCTGTGCCTATGTTTGCACTTGCCGTTATGTCTCCTGCAATTATCGTTGTGCCTGTGCCTGTTATTGCATTTGAAAGTATGCCTCCTGTAAGCTTAACCGTTCCGCCAGAAAGTGTCATATTAGCAGTATATTTACTTGCGTTAACCACAAGAACTGCATTGGTGCCTACCGTAAGATCATTTATTATACTTCCGTTTTCTCCAACGGTCGTTGTGCTCGGGGATGTTTCTGAATTTCCTGCTAATAATATAGCATCACCTGTAAGTGTTCCGTCTATAGTGTTCGTGCCCTTTAATGTAAATTCGTTTACCGTTTTGAGTGTAGCACCATTGGCTACATTAACGTTACCTGCAAGAGTTGTGCCGTTGGTTGCGTCTGCTGTGATTGTATTTGCAATGTTACCTGTGACACTGACCATTGTGACGTATTCGCCATCTTCAAAGCCTAATTTTGCACCATCAGAAAGATTTGCGGTGAGTTGGTTAGTTGCATAATCTTTTTTGAGTGTCGTTATAACTTTACCCGTTTCTCCTGTTACTGTAATGCCATAAGCAGTAGCAGTAGCAGAATTTATATCAGAGGCATAGTCTGTCATATATTCGCCGTTTTCCTGTTCACCAAAGAATTTCACTTTATAAGTTCCGGCAGTTATTTTGCTCAAATCAACTGCAACATCTGTTCCTGTATCACTGTCTTTTGTGCTTGCCACCTTGGCATAGTTCAGCATATTATTTCCTGTAGAATCGTATAACAAGGCAGACACATACATTTTGTCTCCTGTTGTCGCTCCACTGTAGCTAACATATAGCTTTTCTGCTTCGCCAACCTGCTCAGAACCAACGATATTTATTATTTTGCTTGAAGTCTTCACTTTTTCTGCTAGCTCATTGATATCCCAATTTTTCGCTTCAACTTTTACAGAATCTGGCACTATTGTGGGGTTATTTATATCTGTATCCTTCAGTGTCACCTTCCAACCCTGGTCACCAGTATAGGTATTATCCAGCGTAAAGCCGTTGCCAACATTGACAGACCCCTTGCCGCCTACGGCGGCGGATAAAAACAAAACCGATTCACGATTCAGATTTAAAGCCGCACGGACGCCAATAGGAGGAGTGGCTTCGGGGTCGTAGTAGGAGTCGACATAGCCTTCATCGAAGACAAGGAACGCACAATCGTCATCGAAAGGCGAACGCAACCACCAATAGGCGCGCTCTCCGTTTATGTATAGTGCTATCCTACGGGTATTTTCATCGTCATCGGGATTAGGACTAAAACCATAGGCTTCATTAAATACATCGCCTGTGCCTGTGCTCCCGTTGTGACTGCCACTCAACAGAAATAGCTTGTCTTGCGTTGGTACAGGGGTTCCTTCATAATCATTTGTCGTCGTGTCCGTCGCCCCTATTGCATCATATTCCTGCTTACTAAATGCGCTCTGTGCAAAACTTCCTTCTGCTAGATCACTGTATGCTGTTGTTGAACTATTAACTGGAGCATCTGTTAAAGCACTTGTATGACCCGTTAAACCCTTGCGAACTACTGAGGTCTTCCATGTGCTAGAATTATTTACATTGTCAAACTTTGAGTTATACAACACCCTATCCGACAATAACAGAACTCCTGTCCCTGTCGTGGTGGTTTCATTCGTCGATAACACTCGCCATAGAAGTCCATTACTTCCCTGTTTACCAAAGTATACTGTCTTGCTTGGGTATTTGGCAGCTCCTGTTCTTTCATCATCTGACGCTCCGCCACCTCCGCCTATCTGCTCAAAGGTCGTAAGCCCACTCGCCAACGCCGGCGTCACATTGCTCATTGCAATTGTTAATGCTAACAATAGTGCAAATACTTTTTTGCTCTTTTTGGTCTTCCTGTTCTTAATTTTCATAATTGTTTAGTCCTTTCTAGCTAATATTTTTACATGTGTAAATTTTTTACGCAAGTTTTTTTCTACTTGTTACTTGCTGTCTCTGTCTCGTTTTGCCACTCCCCGTCTTCTGACTCTCTTTGCAAAACAAAACCTCTCAATATCTCCCTCAACATCTTATTAGTGTTTCCATGCTTTATGTGCCCCCTTATCGATGCTATACTCTGGTCTATTGCCTTCAACTCTATCCTGTTTTCAGCATAGTCCTTTTGCAATTTCTTCAATCTTGCAAATATTCGCCTCTTTGACGTCTGCCTCAGTTTCCGTATCACCTTGCCTCTATCCGTCAGAAAAAAATGCCAACCGTCCTATATGCCATACCACACACAACAAAAAAACCATAGTCACAAAAACACAATCTAACAACAAGTTGCTTAAACTGCAAAAAAACTTGCTTTGTGTTTTTATGACTATGGTTCTAAATACTAAAAGGGTTGTTAATACAGGTAACTCCCCCCCCCCCCTACTATTTCACGGATAGGGAGTAAATCTACAATACCAGTGTTTACATTAAAAGATATGGGCGATAAATGTAAAGTTTCAGCTTTGCTTTCGGTTGCCTTGGTGTCTCTTGATACTAATTTATTCATCATTTTGCCCACTCCTTTTGTTGTAAATTTAATATTTTTACTTCATAAAATTACATTGTCTGCAAAACCTAACAACGCTTGTATAATATCATAAACTTAGAATATATGCAAAACAAAATGCAAAACAAAATTAAAAAATGGTTACTAAAAGGGTAGTAAGTGAGTAAATTTTATAAAATTTACTCTTTTATCACCCTTTCTCGCTTTTTCGCTTTTTCTCCCGTGCTTTTTACTGATTAAGACACTCAATTTTTTCTTAAATTTTTCTCACGATTTGAACTGCTTTTTTATATGATATTACTACATTTACCCCTCGCACAATGTTCACAAAAGTGAACATTTTTTATGTAAGAAATGGCTTTGCCATTTCGCATA
>CALELF010000149.1 GCA_937902895.1 uncultured Synergistaceae bacterium
CAGAACATTTGGATTACGGCAGTTGGAATTATGGTCGGAATACCTTTTGGTAAGCTTATGATGGTAGGACTATGTGCAACACTTGGAGAGCAGATGGACTTGATGCCACTATATTCATTTAGAACATACGCATATGCAATCTTGGGAACATTTGCAGTTTCAATACTAGTTAATTTTATGTTCTCGGGAAAGGTTAAGACCATTAATATGGTTGATGCTCTTAAAGGCGTAGAATAGAAATTTGGAGGGCAAATAAAGATGTTTATTTACAAGAATAGGGTACTTGAAGAATATCCTTATTTTTATGAAGCAAATAAAGAAATGTTAAAACAAGCAAGAAGTAAATTAGCTAGGAAACACAAAGGTTCCTCCCATTATAAGGAAGTGCAAAGGCAATTAGACAAGCTCAAAATTCATATTTGTAATCAACGGAAAGATTTTTATTTTAAGTTGGCAAGAAAGCTATGCAAAGAATATTCTATCATTTGTTGTGAAGAACTTGATGTTAAAGGAATATATAAAAAATATACAAATAAGATGAAAGACATTGCGTTGGCTTCTTTTGGGAACATTTTGGATTATGAAGCACAAATATTTGGCACAGTTATAGTCAAAGCACCTCAAAAATTTGCTTCTACTAAAACTTGCTCTGTGTGTGGAAAAAAGAATAATAATTTGAAGTTATCGGACAGAGAATGGACTTGTTGCTTTTGTAATGTTCATCACGACAGAGATTTTAATGCTGCAATTAACATCTTAAGAGAAGGTTTAGGTTTTGAAGTAAAAAAGAAAGTAAAGTAAAAAGAAGGTTGGGGTCTCAACCTAATACGAGAAAGTATAATCTCGTAGAATCTCCCACTCCTTTGGGTGGGGGAGTAGAGCTTCATATTTTTGTTAGCAAGCTACTAGACAAGATATGAAGACATTGCCAAAAATGTTTTTTTATATATTACTATGCTTAAAAGGTATGCACCGCACAAATTTTATACACTGTTCAAATTCTATACATCGCTTAAATTTTGCACAGTGTTAAAAAAATACACACTGTTAATTTTTTGCACACTGTTCGTTTTCTGTGCGGTGTGCATATTTTGAACAACCATATAATTTTTTTAATTTTTTTCAAAAAAACCACTTGACATAAAAAATATGTATGATATACTTTCTGTGTAAAGTAATTAAGCAACTTACAATCTTACATTGGTGGTGATGGTATGTGGAAGAAAATTTGAATTTTAATGATTATTTAACAACGAAACAGTTTGGTGAAGCTCTAAAACCGCCAAGAACAAAACAAGCAATATGCTGGTTGTGTAATGCAGGGAAAATTCAAGGTGCGGTAAGGCAGAGTGTTTTGGGGCGACCAACTTGGTTAATTCCTAAAACTGCGTTAGAAACATTTGATGTGGGGTATAGGAACAGAAGAACTAGAAAACAAATTGAAGAAGAAAGAGCCAAAGAAGCTCTTGAAAAGAAAGGAGAAGAAACAAAATGAAAAAATATTTAATCGGTGGAGTAGTCGCAGGTGTTATCGCTATTATCATTGTCGTTACCTCTATGGTTACTGGTGGTAGTGATAAGTTTGTCGGAACGTGGTATAAAGTGAAAATAAAAGGTAGCCTGTTTACATCTCCATATATAGAAGAAATGGTAATTGAAAAAAATGGCAAAGATTATTTACTTACAATGACAAAACATTTTTATAAGTTACATAAAAAATGGAAACAGGGTGAAACAACCAAACTAATAGCAAGTAAAAAAGGTAATAATACTTTATATGTAAATGTTTGGGGCGATGAAATTTCTTTGGAATATAATGAGAAAGATAAGATTATTGTTTTTGATAAAGCAAAATATACAAAACTTGATACTAGTATAAATGAGCTTAAAAATGAATTTGAACCACAAATGGAAGAAGCTGAAGAAAAAAGGGAAAAAAATCTAAAAAGCACTGACGGTCTAGGGTGCAGGTATGACAATTTGAGTGATTTGATAAAAACAAATAAAAAGAAATAATACAGTAAAAAAAATGAGTTGCTCTCCCGTCAAAGACAACAACTCATTTAATAGTTAATCACTTCAAGTTTTTTATGGTGTTACCAGCACCTCAAAAACCTTGAATATACGGCACTTTTTGTGCCTAAATAATATTCCAAAAATAGATAGTTGTCATTC
>CALELF010000150.1 GCA_937902895.1 uncultured Synergistaceae bacterium
TAACCCATTATTTCAAGTCATAATCACACTTTTTTATTATTTCAGTGACGACTAGATAGTCTCTATGGCAAAAAGGTTTTTTATGTTAGCTTGACGAAGTCAAGCGCTTATGGCTAAAAAATATGGCAAAAAAACTTTTACTTCAAAAATAAATCCCGTATTTCACCAACGCGGGAAATTTTCAAAACTTCTATCGGATAATTTTCTTTTGGTGTCCTACGGCTAATTACCGCAGTCTTGAAGCCAAGACGCGCAGCTTCTTTCACCCTCGCAAGAGTGCGTATTGCTGGTCTTACTTCTCCGGCGAGCCCAACCTCTCCTATGAAACAAACGTCAGATGGAATTGCAATTTCTGTTACAGAGGAAGCGATAGCGGCACAAATTGCAAGGTCTGCAGATGGGTCTTTTAATGTGAGCCCACCTGTGACGTTCAAGTATGTGTCACTTTGACGAGTGGAAAGCCCACTGCGTTTTTCAAGGACAGCTAACAAAAGTTGCAAGCGAGAAAGCTCAACCCCACGAGCTGTGCGTTTTGGGTAAGGGAAAGGGCTAAAGGTAGCAAGTGCTTGTATTTCGGCAGCAAGTGCCCTGCTTCCTTCCATTGTAAGAGCGATTGCAACGCCATTTGCTGCAGCGTCGTTTCCATTCCAATATAGGTGGCTAGGGTCGCTAACAGGGTTTAACCCCTTGTCAGACATTTCAAAAATTCCTAGCTCATCTGTGCTACCAAATCTATTTTTTTCTGCCCTGAGTAATCTGTTTGGGCTTGCATCTTCGCCAGAAAAGAGAAGCACAGCATCAACTAGGTGCTCCAAAAGTTTCGGCCCTGCAATAGAACCTTGCTTTGTAATATGCCCAACTAGCACTGTGGGAATGTTATAGCTCTTTGCTACGTCTGTCACCATTGAAGCTACGCCCTTAACCTGTGTTGGACTGCCTGCCCAACCACTTTCGTCATCTGCTCTAAAGGCCTGCACACTATCAACAACCATAAATTTATAGTCGCCGTTTTGTGCTGTGGCAAGAGCAGAAGCAAGGTTTGACTCACAAAGCAATTCAAGATTTTCTGTCAAAAGTCCAAGTCGTTTGCCTCTAAGTGCAACTTGTCCAGCGGATTCTTCACCTGAAATATAAAGCACCTTGCCAAATTTTTTTGCCATATTGGAAGCCACCTGCAAGAGCAATGTGGATTTTCCGACTCCGGGCTCGCCACCAAGCAACACAACACCACCAGGAACAAATCCGCCCCCTAGCACACGGTCAAGCTCATCTATACCAGATGAAACGCGAGGTTCTTCCTTTGCGTCAAGAACGGAAAGAGGAACAGCCTTTTTGGCATGAGAAATCGCACCTGTTTTTTTGTCTTGAACAATGGGTGTATCTTCTACAAAACTTCCCCATTCACCGCATTTTGGGCATTTTCCAAGTTCTGAAAGACTTCCATATCCGCACGAGGCACATATATATTTTTTTATCTGTTTTGCCATTTTTTCTCCCTTTTTGTCCGTTTTTAACGCAGACCTTTATCGTATGGAATGCCTGCTGCCTTTGGTCCGGAGGAATGTTTAGAAGTGAATATGAGAACAGCAAGGGAAGCAATGAAAGGCATCATATTATAAAAATTTTGAGATAAATCTAGCTTTGCAAAGATGGTTGAGTCTGCAACATTTGCAAGTGTCTTAAAAAGAGCAAAAAAGACAGAAGCAGCGGCTATTTTGTATGGATTCCACTGACCAAAAATTACGACAGCAAGTGCTAAAAATCCAAAACCAGTGACACCTACCTCAAAATTCCATAAAGTAACAGTGGGGAGTATATAGGCAAAGCCACCTATCCCCCCAAGAAAACCGGATATCGCCACGCCTAGGTAACGGTAGGCAAATACATTTATACCAACGGAGTCTGCCGCTTGTGGGTGTTCACCGCAGGAACGAAGACGCAAACCGTATTTTGTCTTGAAAAGAAAAATATATGCCAAAATCAAGAGAACAAGAGCAATTGGCAAGAATATATTGAAGGTGAAGTCGCCAATGTGATAAATGAAGTTATTGTTAGAGAATGTTAATTTAGGTGACTGTGAGCCCCCAACCTTTACGGCATTGTTGTAAAGTTTAACAAGCACTATGGTAAAAGACAGTGCCATCATATTGAGTGCTGTTCCACCGATAATTTGATCGGCATTTAGAGAAACAGCGGAATATGCCAAGAGCAAGGAAAAAAGCATACCGCAAATTGCGCTTGCCAAGATTGAAAAGCAAATAATAGCAGGCGCGGACATACTTTCCCCGAAAATTATGACGGTTAAAATTCCGGCAAGGCCGCCTATTTCCATAATACCTTCCAGTGCGATGTTTATCACTCCGCTTCGCTCGGAGAACATTCCGCCGAGTGCCACAAGCATTAGCACTGTGCTATACAAAAGTGTGTATTTTAATAGTAATAGCATTTTGACCTCCTGAGCGAATTAATTTCTTTTTCTCAAAAAATTTTCTACTAAGTCCTTGAATATTGCAACAAAAGCACATAAATAGATTATGACCGATATAATGAGGTCTCCAATTTCCGGCTGAAAGAATCTCGTGTCTAGGTATGTCGCTCCCACAGAAACATTTACAACCAAAAGTGAGGCAAAAATTACACCGATAGGGTTGCACATGGCGAGGAGTGCCACTGGAATTGAGTTTGCTATCATGTCCGGCAATTCGGAAGAAACCTGCGGATGCCACTGATCAACATCTGAAAGAAAATACATAGCAGCGGCAATTCCGGCTAAAGCGCCTGCAATTGCCATAATATATATTGTGTCACGTTTGTCATTTATGCCGGCATATTTTGCTGCATCTTTTCCAAGTCCACAAGCCTGTAACTCGTAACCAAAGGTTGTCCGTTTCATCAAAATATGAACAACAATTGCAAAAATAATTGCAATAAAAATAGCAATACTAACTGTGGTGGAATTGAAAAATTGTGCCATTCCAAAATCTGGAATCATACTAGAGCGAGCAGTATGAGCCAAGATGTATGTTGCGTTCATTGCAGGGTCAAACATATCACCCCAAGCACCACAATAGGTGATTTGATTAACCAAAAAGAGCGCAATCCAGTTCAGCATTATTGCAGAAATTATTTCAGATACATTAAAATGCGCCTTGAGATACCCAACAAAGCCTCCCCATATTGCTCCAAAAAATGCAGCAACCAGTGTGCATACATACCATGGCAAATGTAATACAAGTGCTGAATAAAGTGCACCTAGCGCACCTACTATGTATTGACCAGTTACACCGATATTGAAAAGTCCTGCTTTATAAGCAATTGTAACGGAAAGTCCACCAAGTATTAACATAGGAGCTTGTGAAATCACACGGCTAAAGCCACTAAGGTTGCCAAGCCTGAAATACATATAAAAACCGCCCTGCAATATTTTTATAAAGCCGAGATATGAGTGTGACGGGTTTATTGCAAAGAGGATAAAAAAGCCCAAGGCAAAACCCAATGCGATGCAAAGCAAAGAGGTTAAAAATGATACGAGAGATGGTGACAGTTTTTTTTGTTCTAAATTGTTACTCATCTCAACAAACCTCCTTTGATAATTCCATGCGTTTACCGCCTGCCATATAAAGCCCTAGCTCTTCATAGGTTGTATTCTTTGGGTTAAATTGACCTACAAATTTACCTTCAAAAATTACAAGTATCCTGTCTGACAGAGCCAATATCTCATCAAGATCCAGAGATACTAGCAATACCCCCTTTCCATTGTCCCGTTCCTTTACGAGCTCGTTTTGTATAAATTCAATAGCTCCTATGTCAACGCCACGAGTTGGCTGAACTGCGATTAGCAAATCATGTTGTCTGTCAATTTCACGGGCAACGATTGCCTTTTGTTGGTTACCGCCAGACATACTCCGTGCCTTTGCAATCACACCGTCGCTACTTCGGACATCGAATTTTTGAGCGAGTGTTTCCGCATAGTTACGCACGTTTTTATCTTTTATAAATCCAAAAGTTTGAAATTCGCTTTCTTCATATCTTTGTAAAACCATATTTTGTTCTAGTCTGTAATCAAGCACGAGTCCGTGTTTTAGTCTGTCCTCTGGAATATGACTTATTCCATTTTTATTTCTAGCTTTTATTGAAGCCTCCGAAAAATCTCTGCCATTCAGAAAAATTTTTCCGCTTGATTGTTTGGCAAGCCCAGTTAATGCGTAAATCAACTCTCTTTGCCCATTGCCGTCAATTCCGGCAATGCCTAAAATTTCGCCTTTCTTGACAGAAAAGGATACATTGTCAAGCAAGGTTTTTTTTGTCTTTTCATCTATTACGCTAAGGTCTTCAACCTTGAGAATAGTTTCGCCAGGTGTTGTGTCACCTTTGTGAGGAGTAAATTCTACCTGTCTGCCCACCATAAGAGAAGATATTTCTTCGGTGTTGGTGTCTGCTGTATTCAAGGTGGCTACGTGCTTTCCACGGCGAATTACAGTAACTCTATCAGAAACTGCAAAGACCTCGTGAAGTTTGTGCGTAATGAAAAGAATTGATTTCCCCTCTCTTGCAAGGGATTTCATTATATGCATGAGCTCTGTGATTTCCTGTGGAGTTAAAACAGCCGTCGGTTCATCAAATATAAGAATTTCATTATCACGATAGAGCATTTTTAAAATTTCTGTTCTCTGTTGCATGCCAACAGTAACGTCTTTTACAATTGCATCGGGATTTATAGACAACCCATATTTTGCAGAAATCTCTAGAACTTTCTTTCTTGCTTCTTCGCGTGAAATAAATATTCCCTTTGTTGGTTCAACCCCAAGGATAATATTATCCAGTATGGAAAAACACTCAACAAGCTTAAAATGCTGATGCACCATTCCGATGTTTAATGCGTTGGCATCGTTTGGATTTTCAATCTTGACAGGGGTACCATTTTTCCTGATTTCTCCACTGGAAGGCTCATACATTCCAAAGAGAATACTCATAAGGGTGGATTTACCAGCTCCGTTTTCACCAACGAGGGCATGTATCTCTCCTTTTTTTAACTGAAGCGTGATATTGTCATTAGCTTTTATCTTACCAAATTCCTTGGTAATTCCAAGCATTTCAATTATGAAATCATTTTCCATATCAATTTCCTCATTTCAAGCCATGAACCTTTGTGTTTGTAAGATGTGGCTTGTGATTGATATTACACTTAACTGTAATTTCACCATTGCGCATTTTATCTAGCAATTTATCATACTCATCACGGGTAAAGTTCTCAAATTGCCAAGATTCTTCTGCTGTGGGAAGTCCAAGGTAGTCACCATCTTTTATACCGATTACCCTGTGCTTTCCACCTATTTCGTCCCATCTGCCACTGGTTGCGATGTGTAAGAAATTTTCTACTGTTGCTGGTATATTTTTTATTGCTGAGGTAAGAATAGGATCGTAATTTGCTTTTCCTACACCAAGTGAATGTTGATCCGAATCAACGCCTATCACCATTCCCTTGTGGTGAATGGCAGATTCCAATACTGAGGTGTAGAGTGTTCCCCCACAGGCAAAAACAACTTCTGTTCCATTTGTGTACCAGCCGTCCATTTTTGCACTAATGTTGGCATCGCCAAAAAACTGTCCAGCATAATAGTAATTTACGGAAATGTGTCTGTTTAACTTCCTCGCAGCAGCATCTGCACCTAGCAGAAAGCCATATCCATAACGAACGACAGGGGCAACTGCCATTCCGCCAATATAGCCAAGGCGAGTGTATCCTTCAGCAACTGTGGCATATCCAGCGAGGTAACCGGCCTCTTCCTCACGAAAGGTGTATAAAAAAGCATTGCTATATAATTTTTCCATTGTTCCAATTGGTGTCATGTCTATACCAATAAATTTAACAGACGGATATTTTTTATGCACAGAATCTAGTGCATAAACAAGCTGAAACGACGGCATGACGACAACTGTTGCATCATCTGCCACCGCCAATTCTACGGCATTGATTATCTCAGCAACAGCATCAGACAAGGGTTTGTAATACTGATAGTTGATATTATATTTTTTGCCAAATTCACTTACACCTTCCCATGCGCTTTGGCAAAAATTTCCGTCATCTACACCGACAGTTGTGGTAATAAGGGCAATTTTTTCCGCTTTTACATCGTTAGAAAAGTTATTATTTTGTCTGTTATCTCTTAAATTCAGCTTGTAAGCGATAAAGAGCAAAACGAAAAATAGTAAAGCAATAAAAAGAATAATGAATTTTGCATAGCGTCTCATTTGCAGTATCTCCGTTCATTAACCTTGAAACAAGGTTAAATTTCCATCTTTATCAAATGGAATTTGGAAGAAATCGCCAACAGTTTCTACAAATTGTTTAGCTTCCTCTGGCACATTTGCCAAGGCTCCAGATGTCATATAGACATCTTCCAAGTGTTCAGTGTCCAAGGCAAAGACCATGCTTGTTTCTTGCCCCGGAAGTTTAAGACAATTAACAGTTGCTTGCAGTGCCAATTTATCTGTATCCATAATAACCGGCATTTGGTTTGAGTAGATGCTTTTTGATGTTATAGAATTGATGTAGCCCTTGGCAAAATCAATTTTTTCATAAAATCGTCTTGTTGCAAATTGAGCCATACCCATGCCGTATGCACTGCCGTCAGAGCCATCAGATAAATCAAGAACGCATAGAGATTTGAAATGAGGGCCTCCAAAGTTGACTTGAAAGACATATCTGCCTATTGCCTTGCAGTCAAGTCCTGTGCCAGAAATGTTTTTGCCCATCTGCTCTATACACAGCACGTCAGCGCCAGTTGTGTAAAAGTGGGGTAGGAGCGTGCAAGCGTGGCGAAGCAAAATTTCTTCTTCGGGTAATATTTCGTTTTGTTTCCAGACGTGAACTTCACGGAGCTTGCCGTAGCTATTTTCAACAGTGGCTATGCCGCAAACAAAATTCAACTTTTTGCTGGCAAGGGTGAAAGCGTCCTTTATGTTGTGTGACATATTTTCTATTCCGCATGAGTGGAGCATTTCTGCGCCTTTTTGTTTTCCAAGCCCAATGGCTGTCATCTTGCAAAGTCCACTTTCTATTGAGCCGGCAAAAGAAGTGTGAGCCTTTACTCTGTTAAAAAGGATTATCCCGTCACATTCCGTTGCGTTTTTATCTATGTAAACAGGCATGCCAGTTTGTGTTGTTCCAAGACAAACTGTTTCCATGGAAGAAATTATTTTTGCTTCCATAGCTTCTTCTGTAACGCCATAGTGGCGCAAAAGCTCTTTTTGCCCTTCACTGGTAGCACCGCCGTGGCTTCCCATTGAGGGAATTAAAATTGGCAGAGCTTCACGAGAACGGACAAAGTCACAAATTGCACGGAGCAGAGTTGTGTATTTATCTATTCCTCTACTACCACAGGTGATGGCAATTTTATCTCCTGCTCTTATGTTTAAACCTTTTGACTGTAAAAGTCCTGTAAGAAATTCGGACTCATTTTGCAAAATTGTATCGTCAAATTTTTGTTTGACACGAATAATTTGGGGTAACTCAATGTGCCCCAAAAGTTTTTCAAAGGTTTCTTTCATTTGTGGAAGTTTTTCCATTCTCGTTTCTCCTGCTTTTAAATGCTATTCTTGTTTAAGGTTGGCAAATAATTTTTAATTTTTTTTTTGCTTTAAATGCACGTTGCTTGAAATTGAGATAATATGAAGTGACCTCGGGATTGTAGATTCGTGGATTTACCTGT
>CALELF010000151.1 GCA_937902895.1 uncultured Synergistaceae bacterium
TGAGAAATAGCGGTAATAAAAACAACAAAAGTGCAACAAATGCAGTGATAGCAATGCTCTGCCCCCCCCCATTGCGTTTTGTAAAAAGAGATACACTAGACGAAATTTTAGAGTTTTACATAAATAACAACACAAGGTATAGAAAGTTTTTATAATTTTCTGTGCCTTGTGTTGTTGTGTTTTGTGAAAAAATAACCATAAAGAACATAAAGAGCATAAAGGCGAGCTTTGCTCGCAAAATTCTTTTTGTTGGCGAAGCCGACAACTCTATGACCTCTATGTTCTTTATGGCAAAAAATAAAAAAAATAAAAATTTTATTTGCAGGAGGAATTACAGATGAAATTTGCAAAGAAAAGTAGTTTTAAGAGTTTGGCACGGATTGTTTTGTGTCTTTTGCTTTGTGTCAGCATGCTTGGCACAACTGGTGTGCTCGGAGCTGTGCAGGCAGGAGCACAGGAACACAAGTATCAGCTTAAAAATGATGAGTCCTCAAATACTTATGGTCATGTTCAGTGGAAATATGATGAGACAAAACACAAATGGATAAAAGCAAATTACAAAATTATTACAGCTGGCAATGCACACTGGGGGCATTGGACATCAGGCGCAAAGGGCGAAAAGTATTTTGTTTGGCACACGGGGGATGGAACACTTGACAATCGAAACAAATTAGAAGGCACGACCGCAAGTAATGCCGACATTATCGTTTATTATGATACGTCTAATCTTGTTACTGGAGCTGACGCACGTCAAACAACTCCTTATACTAATCAGACCGTTTTTGTAGATATATATTGTAGCAAGCCTATCGATATACAGGAGGGCTATTACGATAAAGGTGGAGCACTTTATATTGCAAGTTCGGATATTGAAACCTTAAGAGCAGATTTTATTGGCAACTCAATATATGCCCCTAGTACTGCCACCGAGCTATATGGTGGAGCACTTTATAACGAGAAAAAAATAACTAACCTCACGGGGGATTTTCTTGGTAACTATTTAACTGTTGGTCAAGCTCATGCCTATGGTGGAGCAATCTACAACGCTCTAAATGCAACAATAGAAGCAATTACAGGAGATTTCCTAGGTAACTATATAATAAAGACTCACAAAAATGGAGCCGAGGGCGGAGCGATTTGTAACAATGCAGTATTTAACTCAGAACATGAAGTAACATCCTGGGGAAAAATAGGATATATCACAGGAGATTTCATAGGCAACTATATATATAATAATTTTGATGGAGAGGCATGTACGCCTCATGGTGGAGCGATTTATAACGTTGGAGAAATAACTGGAATTAAAGGAGATTTTCTAGACAACTATGTAAATTGTGTTCTTGGCTCAGCCGCCGGTGGAGCGATTTATAGTGGTGGTATAGGAATAGGAACAATCGAAGGAAATTTCACAGGCAACTACGTAAGTAACAAGGCTAATAATGGGTACACGTCCCAAGGTGGAGCGATTTATAACGATGCAAAAATAGAAGCCATTAAAGGAAATTTCACAGGTAACTATGCAAGTGCTGAAAGTACTGGGGGCGATGGTGCTGGAGCTAACGGTGGAGCGATTTGTAACACGGGAACAATAACTAACCTCACAGGAAATTTCATAGGTAACTCTGCAAGTGCTACTGGCGACTATACTATGTCCCAGGGTGGAGCAATTTATAACGAGGGAGAAATAAATCTCACAGGAAATTTCATAGGTAACAATGCAAATGGTAATTATGCAGCAACTGGTGGTGCTATTAGTAATGGGGCAGGCGGAATTATACATATAGTAACAGCCGGAAAAGACATTGAGTTTAGAGGAAACAATGTATCTGGTGATCTAGCACTCGGTGGTGCAATCTATAATCTTGCTAACGATGATGTAGGTAGTGACTGGTGGGATCCTTACAAATGCATAATACACTTATGTGCAGAAGGTGGACATAAAATCACCTTTGTGGGCGACAAAACTGATGATACAGTAGACAGTGTCCATAACGAAGGCGACATTTACATAAATAAAACAGATGGCGAAAAAACTTACACAGGCACAATCAACTTTGCAACAATCACGGATGCACCAGCTATGGATGAAGTCATGGGTGACTCTTTCCCTCCAACAGGGAAGATGTTTATTGAAAATGGCAGAGTAAACTTTTCTGGGGACGTAACACAGAAAGACATATACTTTAACGGTGGCTACATCTCCATGGACGATTTAGTGTCTAGCTCACCTGATCCATACAGAACCTTGAATATCAATACAACGAATTTTTACGCAAACGGCGGAACATTTGCCATAAAGACAGACCTTGAGAAAGGGCAAGGCAATAAAATAACCATCGCAGGAACTGTTGGAGATGGAACTGCTCCTGCAACTGCTTCTGTTCAAGTTGCATACGATCCCACTGCTGCCACAGGGAAAAAATTAGTAAGAGACCATACTTTCCTTGTTGCGAATAACGGCAAGATAAACATAACAGCTGAACAAAGTCGCTACCGCAAGGGTGGTTCTGTTGTAACCTTTACACCAACAGTAGAAGGCAGTGATGACAAGAAAAGCTGGAAGATAACTTCTGTTAAAGGCGAGCTTGGTGCAAGCGAAACGACAAAGGCAGTTTCAGACACAGCAGAGGTAATAAACCTGGCTTGGCTTGAAACGACAAACAACCTGCAAAAACGCCTTGGTGACCTACGCAGTGGTGCAGAAAGCAATACAGGCTGGGCACGCTTTGCAAGAAACAACGATTACCACAATGGAGCGAGAAAGTTCAATGTTTCCGGTAACCTTTACCAAATTGGTTATGACTTTGCCTTGAAAAATGATAAACAGTCCCGTGGCTACTTCGGTTTGTCGCTAGAAAGATTTGACGGTAACCAGTCATACGAAATTGGTGGCGGTGATGTGAAATCTACAACCCTTGGTGCATACTACACAAAAATCTATGAGAGCGGTCACTACTTTGACTTCATCTTCCGTTATGGCAGATACGAAAGCGACACAACAAACTTTGATTCAACCCTTTGTTATCCAGAACTTACCCCAGAGCTTACAAAGCTTGATTATGCTATGAATGGCGTAACCCTATCCGGTGAATATGGATATAGAGCAAACATAGGCAAGAACGGACTTTACCTTGAGCCACAGGCAGAGCTCATCTATGGTTACTTGGGCGGTGCAAAAAAGACAAGCTCCACAGGCACCTTGGCAGACATAG
>CALELF010000152.1 GCA_937902895.1 uncultured Synergistaceae bacterium
TCATGATAGACTGTTTTTTTATTTCACTGTCTCTCATGAGGGGAGCATATCATTCCTTTATGGCTAATAAAATTTGTGGCTAATTGCAAAAAAGTATTAAAAAATCATAAAAAAATAAAAAATTAAAAAAACACTTGACAGAAGAAAAAAAAGTGTTAAAATTCTTCCGTCGGATGGACTTGGAGCTTATGTGTAATCGCGAGGCAAGAAAGAGAGGTGCTTTCCCCCGTTTGCTATTAACGAGATGTAGGACTTTAGGGCGACATAAGCACAAATAACGGTGAAAAGACAAGAGAAAAAAGGAAACATTGGATACTTTTAATTCTTGTTACGAACCCTAGTTTGTGTGTCGTGTCTGACAAAAGGTAGGTTTTGTAAAAATTAAAGAAGCAAAACACGCCTTGCAGGCAGTAGCTTGCAAAAGAAAAAATTACACAACTATAGGGGGTTGTTAAATTATGAAAAAGATTTTAGCAGCAGTAGTTTTAGCAGCATTGGTTGCATTTGCCGCCCCAGCAATGGCAGCAAGCAATCCATTTGCAGATGTTCCAGCGGGTCACTGGTCATATGACGCAGTAGCACTTTTGGCAAGCCGTGGCGTGGTTTCTGGTTATCCAGATGGTCAGTACAAGGGCGGCCAGCTCGCAACAAGATACGAGATGGCATCAATCGTTGCACGTGCACTCGTTTATGTTGACGAGGGTAAGGCAAGCAAAGAAGATGTTGAGCTCGTTAAGAAGCTCGTTGCAGAGTATAAGAATGAACTCGATGCACTCGGCGTTAAGGTTGCAGACCTTGACAAGAGAGTTGCAGGTCTTGAGAAGGGTCTCAAAGGTCTCCGTTTGAAGGGAATCTTCTGGATGGACGCAGAGTGGGGTGGCAGAGATAACTTGCCGGATGGCACAGCACAGTCAACCGCTCCAAAGTTTGAGTATCACAGAGCACGTTTCTTTGTTGAGAAACAGGTTGACCCAGATACATTCTTCCAGATGCGTGTAAACTTCAAGACACTTGATGGTAAGAACGGTAAGGCGTTCACAGTTGATAGACTTTGGTTCTCCACAAAGCTTCCATGGGACATCAAGGGCACATTCGGTTACCAGACAAACGACTGGGACAGCGAATATGGTCTCTATGACGCCAAATATGGTGGCTGGGGTGACGAAGATTCGTTCTGGACAAATCTCAGATTCATGGGCTTTGACTTCCGTAAGGACTGGGGCAAGTTTGATTTGGATGTCTATGTTGGAAGAAATACACAGAGCTTAGATGAATATGATGGTAGTTATGACGATCAGGATTTTATGACATACGGTGCAAAGCTCGGCTACAAAGGCGAGAAGCTCAAGCTCGGTATCTTTGGTCGCTATGCGAAGTTTGATGGTGCAGGCGATAATAACCAGTTAGTGCACGTTTTGGGGAGATTTGATGATGAGATTCCCAATATTGTCAACTATGGTATCTATGCTAACTATAAGATTTTGAATGGTCTTACAGTTAAGGGAACCTATAACCACCAGCAGTTTATGGGACTTTATGGAGACGAGGGGGGGTTAAAGAATGCCGACTACTGGCAGGCAATTGCCGAGGCAGATCAGAGCCTCTTAAAGCTCTTCTCCCTCTGGGTTCAGTATGGTCAGGTAGGTCAGGGCTTTATCCATCATCCAAGCGCATTTGATGAAATTGGTTATCAGTCGGTTATGGCTAATTACATGATAGCCGGTTTTCCTATAGCTTTTACAGACTATCAGTTCTTCAAGGTTGGTATTCACAGAGACTTCACAAAGAAGTTGAAGGGATATGCAATGTATGAGGTGTTTGACAACAGATCTGATGTGATCAAGGTTGACAAGACACAGGATTTTGCTATTGGTTTCAGATATCAATACACACCAGCCGTTGCATTCCAGCTTCAGTATGACTGGAGAGACTATGGTCAGGGTGACAACAACCAGTATACTGGCAAAGAAGACCTCTTCCGTTTCCGCACAATCCTCAGCTTCTAATTTGATTAGAACACTGTAGATTGTAGATTACGAAAGAATATAAAAATAGTCGCAGGATTCTGCGACTATTTTTTTTGTTTTTTTTAGCCATAAAGAACATAGAGGACATAGAGTTGTCGGCTTTGCCGACAAAATTGAGATAATATGAAGTGACCTCTGGATTGTAGATTCGTGGATTTACCTGTAAAA
>CALELF010000153.1 GCA_937902895.1 uncultured Synergistaceae bacterium
TCATTGGACTAACACAATTCATCAAGGCGACTTGCTGATAGTAAATAACAAGTTATATCCAGTAAATGAAATAATTGATGACACACATTTAACAATATTCACAAAAACACAAGAGGCGTTTACTAACGCCTCTTATTTTATTGCCAGAACAGATAGTAACTGGGGGAGCAATGCAGATGTGGCTTCAAAGGTTACAGAAACAATGGACTTGTATAAAAACAAGCTATTGAAAACTGTGTCTTTGAAAGAGTTTAGCATTGCAACAACCGAGTGGGCTGATTCCGTTGATGAAGATTACAGCACTAACTATAAAGCCAGCATAACTATTGACGATATTAAAGCTGACCAACTAGCAGAGGTATTTTTTGACAAGAGCTGTTTTAAGGTTGCAGTAGCTAGTGGAGTTATTGCCGACATAACAGATAACGGAATTGTTTATTTTTATTCAAGGAAAATTCCAACTGCTACATTGAGTGGTAAGTTGAGAGTTATTTAATACACCGAGGGGGGTGAAGTAATGGCGTATAAGGACAACAATACCTTATTGCGAGAAATTTTGGATGCCGTTAGTAGAGGCGGGGGTGGAGACGAGGAATTAACTCCAGAGGAAATTGACGATTTGTTTGACGAACAATGATTATTTTGCAATAAACAAAGAAGGTGTTCCCTATGGGCTAGTTTAGCCCAGTGCTAGGGCGGTATAAACAGGCACACATATTACAAAAAAACAAAATTTATTCAAAAGGAGAAAAAAACATTATGAAATTCGTATCATTAGATAATTTATCTTATTTTTGGACAAAAGCAAAGGCATTTATTGCAAACGGTTATGTGGCAAAGATTTCTGGCAAAGGGCTTTCCACAAATGACTATACCACAGAGGAAAAAAACAAACTCGCCGGTATCGAAGCAAACGCAAACGACTATTCCTTGCCAATCGCAAGTGATGAAACTCTTGGTGGTATGAAGGTTGGCGATGGCTTGTCAATAGACGGCAACGGCGTTTTGTCTGCTGACCAACAGCTTGAAGTTGATAGCTTGCTTTCAAGCACTTCAACCAACCCAGTGCAGAACAAAGTAATTAAAACTGCACTAGACGGCAAGCAGACTTCTTTAACAACCGAACAGCTCGCAGCTGTTAACAGCGGTATTGATGAAGATGGCGTAGCAAAACTCAACGACATTGAAGAGGGTGCACAGGTCAACGTCCTTGAAACATTAAAGCTCAATGGCACTGCACTTACACCTGAGGGCAAAGCAGTAAACCTTGACCTTTCAAACTACGACGGATTGAATTACGCACAGACCAAAGCACCGATGTTTGCTAGAGCATTTAT
>CALELF010000154.1 GCA_937902895.1 uncultured Synergistaceae bacterium
TTCATGATAGACTGTTTTTTTATTTCACTGTCTCTCATGAGGGGAGCATATCATTATGTGCTTTATGACTAAAAATCTTTTATAACGTAAATCTAAAGCCAAGATTGAAGTTTAATGAGTTACTTATATCCTTAAAGTGTTTGGTGAGTTCTGCATAGAAGTAGCTTGTGTCTGTCAAATTCCAACCACCACCGAGGGAAACTTCCCACCAATTTTGTGCTCCGTCTTGTTTGTATGAAGCATCACCATATTTGATACTCGTTGAGCCTGCAAAATTGTGGTAGTAACTTCCTCTTAAATAATAGTTAAAATTCTTCATTCTCTGACCAAATGCAAGCCCAAGTCTTGTGACAAAGTGATTTGTGCTATCAATATCTGTCAAGATGCCAGTGCTACTTGTCTTTTTTGCACCCCCCAAGTAACCATAGATAAACTCTGCTTGTGGCTCAAGGTAAAGTCCATTTTTGCCTATGTTTGCTCTATATCCATATTCACCGGAAAGGGTTACTCCGTTCAAAGCATAATCCAACTTTGTAACTTCTGAAATATCATTATCATAGCTTGTTGAGTCGCTTTCATATCTACCATAACGGAAGATTAAATCAAAATAGTGACCACTGTCGTAGACTTTTGTGTAGTATGCACCAAGGGTTGTGGATTTGAGATCACCGTTACCAATTGCAAATGACTGTGTTCCATCAAATCTTTCTAGAGACAAGCCGAGGTAATCACGAGAATCTTTATTATTATTCAAGGCAAAGTCATAACCAATTTGGTAAAGATTGCCAGACACATTCAGCTTTCTACCATTGTTCAAGTCGTCAAGGCTTCTTTGGAAGCGAACCCAACCTGTATTACTTTCCTCACCGCTACGAAGGTCACCAAGGCGCTTTTGAAGATTGTTAACACTCTCCAACCAAGCAATATTTATTGCCTGTGCTGTGTCTGAAATTGATTTTGTTGTCTCGCTGACCTCAGGAACACCAATTTTTGTAAAGGTAAATTCTCCACTCTCTTCATCATACGTAACTGTGTATTTCTGCAGGTGAGACTTAACGTGTAATTCCAATTCCTGCTCACCTTCATATGCTGTCACAGCTGCCAATTCTTTGTTGTTTGTAAAAAGAATGTTTGTAACCTTTTGTTGTGCATCTGTCAAAAGGTTTAATGCAGTTATATGAAGTTTACTGTCATTTTCTATCGTTACTGGGGTAAATTCATCAAAACTATCCATTTTTTTGGATGCAAGGTCAACATCCAGTTTTAAATATCCATCCTTCTTGAAGGTAATATCATTAAGGACAAATCTTGACACCTTGCCATTTTGAAAATCAAAACCACCACCATTAAAGATCAAGTCATTATTTGCTATGTAACTTGCCTGATCGACCTTTGAATACCCCTCTCTCACTATAATGTTCTGATTGTTAATCTCTGCTGCAATCTTCGCTGCTTTTTGCAAGTCAACAGTTCCTTTTACATCTGCGTAAGATGACGATATTGCCGTGGCAATTTCATTACCCGAGAAAAAGATTGTTCCATCATTGGTAACACTGCTTTTCAGCTTTGAAAAATCATCAAGGACAAGCTGTCCATTATCTAAAATTTTAACCCTTCCTTGTATCTCACTATTATCTTTTAGCTCAACCTTAGTGGTGATATCTTGTTCTTCTACATCACCAATCTGTGTTGTTCCATTTCCCGTAATTTTGTCTGAAAGAACAAGAGTATT
Source organism: uncultured Synergistaceae bacterium (assembly GCA_937902895.1). Classification (GTDB taxonomy): domain Bacteria; phylum Synergistota; class Synergistia; order Synergistales; family Synergistaceae; genus CALELF01. Next base: position 1,733 of record CALELF010000154.1, read on the forward strand.
TTTCCCCGTAAATTTAATTGTTCCATTATTTTCAGCAAATTTCGCATTTTTCCAACCAGAAATTTCAGAGATGTTTCTCACTTCAAGAACATCAGTCGTCTTATTTAATCGTATTCCTGCATGCCCATCTCCCAAAAATTTGAGAGGACTATCACTAAAAGCTCTTATCAATAGGCTTCTATTCGATTCACCTGTTTTTGTCTGAAACTCTCCAAGGTCGTGCGTCGCAGAGTAGGTATCACCGCTAGAATTATTTGCTTTAAGGGTATAGATATCTACGCCTCTTGCCTCATCCCTTTCTTTATCGGTCATAGGGATACCACCGTGCTTGCTCTTATCCTCCCAATTATCAAGCCCTACTACCTCTGCCAAGGTATAGGCGTTACCTCTCTTAACACTTACAGAACCGGGCTTTTTTGTCTCACTAAGAGTGCCATCACTATTAACTTCATATCCTTGCTGGAAGGTATAAGCACCACCTCCAGACAGGGTTGCAGTTATTTCCCCCTCCAATGATACGTCGTTTAGTGAACTTGCCTCTATGTATTGAACTGTCTTCCAAGTATATATTTTCCAACTGTCATCATCAAAACCCTCATCTGAACCAGTTAGATTGATATTTTCTAGCTTAATCGTTGAACCTGTAGTAACCTCTCCGTCTAGTGTAATTTTATCTACTGCTACATATGGTTCTCCTAATGTCTTTAGAATATTTGCACCAAAAGTATATTTAGCACCATTTGAAGTAAAATTCTTAATGTTAGCTAGGTTGCCTGCTATAAACTCAACATCTTCATTGAATACAACATCTACACCACCATTAATCTCGACATCTTTAGACAAAGAAACCCCACTATCAAGTATCACAGTTCGGGCAGAAGCACCAGTAGCGACTACATCATTCACAATTAAACCATCTGTAAAATGAAGTGTCCCCCCGACAAAACTACTAAGCTTTATATCTGTTCCATATTTGTCAGCACTAAGCTGAAGTTCTCCATTATTCAGGGCAACTCTACCTTGTATGACACCATTTTTACCAATTTTAACAGTATCACTATCTATGGCAGTATTAATTACTGTTAATCCTGTTGCACCTAAAATTGTCCAATCTATCGTATTTGTTCCTGTTAGAACAAGCATGCCAGCATTATCTATTGTGCCACCTAACCTCATAAAATTTTCAACTGTGAGCTTGCTTTGTGCGTTTATTGCAACATCACCGAATATTGAGCCAGTATCACCCAGTGTAACATCAACATGATTTGAATCATCACCTATCTGTGTTGTGCCTAGCCCCTTTATTTCCTTATTTATTGGACCACCTGCTGTAATAATAAGCTTACCATTTGCATCTACTGTTAAATCACCACCTATTTTTGAAAAGTCACTTAGAGTTAATTGACTGTTTGCTGCAATTTTTGCATTACCGTCTATTTGACCAGATGCTCCAAATGTTACTGCTAGGGCACTTGAACCGTCGCCAAATTGTGTCGTGCCAGCTCCTATAATCTGCTTATTTATCGAAATTGGCGTGGAACCCGTAATGACAAACATTCCAGCGTTGTCTATTGCACCATATAACTTTGTAAAATCTGCGATGAATTTGCTTTGCGCTTTTATTGCAACATTTCCTTCTATTTTTGAAGCATCTTTGCCTAGTGTTACCTCAGCGGAATTTGTTCCGTCACCAATTTGCGTTGTGCCTGTTCCTGTTACACCAGCTGAAATTGTTCCGCCAGTTACCACGAAGGTGCCACTTTCATTTATCACAACTTTGTTTTCAACAGTTTTGTCAGATGCAATCTCCACAGCTCCATCTATGGTAAGTGTTCCTGCACCTTTGACGTTATCAATAAGCTTTCCACCGTTCAGAGTAAGGGTATTGGCGTTTGTTATTCCCTTATTTGACATAAGATTGTCTGCACTTGCTATTACTGCTCCGTCGATAACTATTGCACCACCTGTTATTGTGTAATCTTCGAGCGTTCCGTCCTTGAGCGTAACCGTGCCACTTTGGTTAGCTCCATTTGCAACTACATTACTCTTAAGGTTATCTGCGTTTATCGTGAGGTTTTTGCCATCAGCAACATTTGTTCCACCAGTTGTGGTAAGGTCTGCTTGCATATCAAGATTCGTATTAACATTGACCACTTTTTGTTTAATTGTTTTCGTGGCTGTGATTGTTCCACTACCGTTAAAATTGAGTGTTGCTTCACCTGTAGTATCTGGCACATAACCTATTTTTGCACCTAACGTTTTGTCTGCTGTTGAGCCATCACCAAGGTTCAATATTCCATTGTTAATAAATTCAGGCATGGCAAGGTTTGAAACATCCGCAACTTTCATTGTTCGAGTTTCTTTATTTAGGTAGTTACCTGTGTTTATGCAAGATAATTCTCCTGACAATATAACATCTTGGTCAAAAATAACAGATCCACCATTATTATTCGTTATTCCGTTTTTCAAGTTAAGTGTATTATCCCCTGTAAATTTGAGATCTCCACCATTAAGTGTAAAGGCTGTGTTATCTTTCCAACCGGAAATTTCGGTAACACCATCAATAATAAGATTCTTAAGACTATTCACAATTATGCCTGTTGTAGAACCGTTACCCTTGAAAGCTATATTTCCAAGACCTTTTATTGTTAGCTCTCGGGGGTTCTGTTGCTCCTCCTCCTCCGTCGCCCCTGGTGCTTTCAACGCTGTAAAGTCTTTACCTGCCATGTATGCACCACTACCATTAGCATTCAGTGTATAAATATTTACACTTCTTGCTTCTTTTTTCTGTGCTGGTGTCATTCCTGACCCATCTTCTCGCGTATCGGATCCCACTACTTCCCACAGTGTGTAGGTATTCCCCCTTATCACATTCAGGTAACCATACCTAGTAGAACCATCAGCATTTTTTGCCTGGCTAAAGAAGTAACTTGCTCCATCTGATCCTGGCATCGCAACACCTAAAGTATTATCTATTACAATGTCTGTACCTGCTACAATGCTACTTAAATATTGCACTTGCCTTGACTCATTTACTGCCCAAGCTGTATCGTCTGAAGAACCAGGTAAATACACTACATCTCCAAGCTTTATATGACCAGTAGCCACACCAGATAAATTTATTTTGTCATTTTGGGTTATTCCCTTGGTATTTTCAATTTTGAGACCAAAATTGTATATTGAAGCTTCATTTGCAGTGGTAGGAGCTGTTAAGTTATTTATTCCGTCAAGATTTGCTGCGGAAAACTCAACATCTTTTTTAAGCTCCACATCTCCACCAATTATTTTGACACCTTCTTCAAAAGATGTTCCTGTGCTAAGCACAACTTTTCCACCGTTATAAATATGCTTGCCAAGCACACCAGTTGTGTCTGTGCCGGTAAGCGTAACAGTTCCGCCAGAAATAGTTACATTTTTAACTCCACTTTCTACACCATATTTATTTGCGTCAAGCGAAAGCGTGCTTCCACCAGCAACCGTGAGATTGTTTTCTATTTTTCCGTTTGTTTTAACAGTTGTTGTTCCAGTTGTTGTTCCCCCTGATAATGTCACATTTGCTCCTGTGAGTGTTCCATCAATAGTATTGTCTCCCTTGAATGTAAATGCGTTTACCGTTGTGAGTTTTGCACCCTCTGCTATGTCAACTTTTCCCTTGAGGGTTGTGCCTGCCGAACCTGCTGTAATTGTGCTATTGCCAACAGCATTTACCCCTGCCATATATTCTTCAGCCTTAAAAGAAAGGTTAAAATTACTTCCCAATTTTGCAGTGAGTTCGTTATCTTTGTATTTACTTGCAAGCGTGTCAACATAAGTAGTCACACCACTATTAATCTTAAACTTTTGCGTTTCTGACGCATAATCCGTCATATAGTTTGTGCTACCATTTGCATCTTTTCCAATTTGTTCAGCAAAAATAAGCAGTGTGTATTCTTTATCTTGATCAAGATTTCCTAAAGGCAGAACTTTTTCTGTTTCATCAGAACTATTGGATATCTTTGCATAATTTTCATAGACATATGGATTGTCGGCTGTTCCTTCACCCGTAGCAGCTATTGCTGATACAAAATCTGCATTTGTATCCTTTTCCGTGTATGACACTGATATATCACCACTATTTCTAAAGGTCAAACCATTTGATAAATCCATCTCACCAGTTCCAGTCGCTTCTGCAAGCTCATCAACGGTTTTATACCCACTGTGACCTTCCTGTTTCACATCTACACCTGTTGGAGTTGCAATATCAGAGCTCTTCAATGTCATCTTCCAGCCCTTTGAGCCATCATAGCTATTGTCTAGCTTGAAGCCATCATCTACATTAACATTCCCTTTACCACCTTCTGCGGCAGATAAAAATAAAATCGATTCTGGATTCAGATTAAGAGCTGGACGAACTCCAGTGACTCCATAGCCTACATTTTCTCCTCTTCTATTTTCAATTTTGCCATCACGTGTGACACGAGCTGCTTCGTAATTATAAATCATAGCAGGCGAACGCAGCCACCAAGCACGCAATACACCCTTGTCGGGATTTCCATACATCGATATATAGTATGAGTAATTTGTAACAGTAGCCTGTCTTGAATTATGATCCCATTTCTCCGATGAAAAACCATAGCTTGAATCTACTGCCTCATCATAGCTTAATAAAAATATTCTTTCGCTGGAAACATAATTCCTTTTATAATAACCTTTTAGTTTTTCTCCACCGAAAATGTGTGTTGTCTCAGCTATCACACCATATTCCCCATCACTAAATGCATCTGCCGCAAATCCCTTACCACTGTCATCTGGATTTTTGTCTCTTGTGTTCAGCGTCTCACGTATGTCTGACTGGGTGCTCTGCCCTTCTGTTCGCCCTGCCGACCTTATTACCCATTCATTTGCTTGTCCCTCTGCTATATCTTGTTTGCGCCCATAATTCCAAGTATCTTTTGGAGTTCTCCATCTGCTGTTGAACTGAGCCCCATATAGTATCTGATCTGACAACAGCAACACTCCCGTCTTGCTGGCATCATCCGGATTCAATGGTGCATTAGTAGAAAGCACTCGCCATTTGATCCCCGTCTTTTCATAGTTAGCCCGATTTCTCTTATCTGTTTGACCACTTTTTAACGTATTCTGCCAGTAACTGCCAAAGTAAATGGTCTCGCTATTTCCCTTGGAAAAATCGCCATTACCACCACTAAAGTCCGTAATCTGCACTAGTCCGCCACTCGGTGATGCCACAGCAGGCGTTACCGTCAATGTTCCACTGTCCATGGTAAACATCACAAGCAAAACTATTGAAACTAACTTTTTGAAATTTCTCATCTTACAATTCTCCCTTGAAATATTTTTGACACTTCCAAAACCTCAGTGTCCATATCTATGTGAATTATGTAGCAAATCCAGAATTTTTTTGGTATTCGCGTAAACTTCCAAATTTATTTTTTTTATTTCTCTCACTATTACTTGCTACACTTGCTTTATTGTCGATATTGTATCACTTTACCACCAATATAACAAACTTTTTTGTTTAGCTAAAATGTAAAATGTAAATTGTTTAAGCAATTCACAAAAGCAATAAATTGTTGTATAATTATTGTTTGATAAGTTTACTAGGTAAATGATATTTTTATATTATACGAGGTAGTTGCCATGGACAAGAAATTTAAAGTATTGGTTACAGAGCATGTTGGAGAAGCAGGGCTTGAGCTTCTGCGCCAAGCACAAGACGTTGAATTAGACGTAAAAATCGGTCTTGCACTTCCAGAATTGCTCGCAATATTACCGGAATATGACGGCATCTTGACAAGAAGCGGCACAACGATGGATGCACAAAAAATTGATGCTGGTAAAAACTTAAAGGTTATCGGCAGAGCCGGTGTCGGTGTTGACAACATTGACCTTGCAGAGGCTTCACGCCGTGGAATTATCGTTATAAATGCTCCATCTGGCAACACATTTGCTGCCACAGAGCTTACAATGGCAAATATGCTTTCTGTCATTCGCCACATTCCACAGGCTTTTGAAACAATCAAAAAAGGCATTTGGGAAAGAGCAAAGTTCACAGGAATGCAGCTTCTCAATAAAACTGTGCTCATAATCGGACTTGGTCGCATTGGCTCTGAAATTGCAAAAAGATGCCACGGTTTTGGCATGAAGGTCATCGCATACGACCCATACATTACACCACAAAAAGCAGAATCACTTTCCGTAGATTTATATGACAACTTGGAACAAGCAATAGAGTTGGCAGACATTGTAACAATCCATACACCATTAACAGAAGAAACAAGCCAAATGATAAATGCAGAGCTTTTGTCCCATTTCAAAGACGGAGCTTGCCTCGTAAATTGTGCAAGAGGCGGCATTGTTGACGAGCTTGCAATTTGTGAAGCCTTAAGAAACAAGAAGCTCTCCTGCTTTGCAACAGATGTTTATCCAAAAGAACCATTAAAGCTTGACCACCCATATTTAGCAGAGGACTTGGCAGACAGAATTGTTTTGACTCCTCACATTGGTGCTAATACATTTGAAGCACAAGATGAGGTTGCTCGCATTGCAGCACAAAATATGCTTGCCGTTTTGCGTGGTGAAGAATATGAACACGCAGTAAATCTTCCATTCATTGAGCAATCCCTTACATCAACTCAAAAGAAATACCTTGCAATTTCTCGCAAGCTTGGGTTACTCGTAGCACGTATGGCAAGGCTTAACAATTCTTCCATTCACTCTTGCCATGTTACTCTAAGAGGAAATTTGTTTAATGTTGAATTAAAGCTTATGGCAGGTGTATATCGTCCATACACTGTGGCAGCTCTAAAAGGCGTGCTTGAAGCAAGCGGAAATGAGGGCGTGTCTTACATGATGGCACCTCTAATTGCAGAGGACAGACAAATTGCAATAATTGAAACAACAGGGGAAGCCCAAACATACAAAAACACAATTACTGTAGCAGTTGACACGCCAAAGGGACCCGTTTCTGCCACTGCAACAATAACAGAAGAAGGTCGTCAACGCATTGTCCGTGTAAATGATTATTGGATTGACTTTGTTCCACAGGGAAAAATTTTGCTCTTCCAAAACCACGATACACCAGGCGTAATAGGGAAAATTGGTAGCATCTTGGGAAATGCGAGTGTCAATATAGCAAACTTTGCACTAGGAAGAAAAGACGGCGGAACAGCGCTTGGTGCTGTGTCATTTGACGGAGACATTGAACCGCAAACACAAAAGAAATTATTGGAAGACACAGGACTAATTTGGGTTACAACTGTTAATTTTGACTAGACAATTTTTCTAATGGCTAACAATAGCGCTACTGAATATTTTGACAGTATTATTGGTAAGGCAATAGAAATTGGCGCATCTGACATTCACTTAGAGCCACGGCGCCTACGCTTTCGTGTGCTTGGAACTCTAGTGGAAATGCCTTATTTAACTGAGCACCATAAACATATTATAAATATTATAAAAAATATGGCTCAACTTGATAATGCAGAGAGCAGATTGCCACAGGACGGAAAATTTCAAGTAAAAGCCACAGGAAGATATATAGACATACGTGTCTCCACCATTCCACTTGGTGACGACGAATACAACACAAGAAACGAAAAAGCAGTGCTCCGTTTGCTTGACCCAAAAGCTTTTTGCCTTGATTTGGACAGTTTAGGGTTTGACACTGTGCAAATTAACACTTTGAAAAAAGCCGTTGCACAAAAAAGCGGAATGGTAATCTTGACGGGGCCAACCGGCAGTGGAAAAACAACAACTCTTTACGCTTTATTACAAATTTTGAACAAACTAGATGTAAACATTGTTACAATTGAGGATCCTGTTGAATATAGAATTGACGGAGTTTCTCAAATACAGGTTAATGACAAAATAAACCTTAGTTTCAATAATATTTTGCCATACATTTTAAGACAAGACCCCGACATAATAATGATTGGTGAAATTCGCGACAAGGAAACTGCAATGGCAGCAGCGCAAGCAGCTCTCACTGGACATCTTGTCCTTGCTACATTGCACACGACAAACGCAACCACTGCCGTTGAAAGATTACAGAATATGGGGCTACCAAGTTATCTGATTTCTGCTTCAGTTTCCGTCATTGTTGCACAACGACTTATTCGTTGTGATATGACAAATGGCAATTTTACAAAGAGGGTCGCTGTGTGTGAAATCTTGCAGCTCGACAAAAATATAATAGACCTCATAAATGCTGAAACTCCAGAAAGCGTCTTGCGAGAACGAGCAATAGCAAACGGTATGACAACATTGAAGCAAAACGCACAAGAACTTTTGCAACAAAATAGAACAACAAGGGAAGAAATATCGTTCTTGCTAGACGATGAAGAGTGTTAAGATGAAAAAATTTAACAGCATAATAATTTGTATTTTAGTATCAATATGTTTTTTTACCCTATTTAACAGAAAAGCATACTCACTGGAATCCGTGCCAAAAATAGACGAGCTAACCTACCTCATAATTAAAAATCCAGATGCACAGACTATGGCTCTTGCTTCTGGTTCCGTAGATATGCTCGGTGACTTGACACGCCCAAGCGACATTGAACTTTTGAGCAAAAACAAAAATCTCAATATGTCCGTCGCTCCCATGAGTCATGCTTTTTTTCTGCTTTTTAACAATAAAAAAGCTCCTTTCAATGATAAAGCAATAAGACAGGCAATATCTATTGTCATTCCTCGCTCGTCAATTGTTCGCCTTATTTTTTCCGGCTACTCAATGCCCTTGACTTCTTATCTTCCACCAACTTCACCTTGGGCTATACCACAGGCAGGAGAAGCAACATCTCAAACCAAAGCAGAGCAAATATTGAAGAACGCCGGCTACACAAAAACATTGTTTGGAAAATGGCAGGACAAAAACAAACACACCTTGCCAAAAATTGAAATATTATCTCCAACGGCAAGCGTTGCACCAACAACAGAAGAAATTGCAAAGGACATAGCAGACACACTAACAGCCTTTGGCTTTGATGCCTATGTTACCCCGATAGATTTTTCAACCATGATTTCGCGCCTTGACAGGCGAGACTATTCAGCCTCTGTCCTTGCTTGGAGCATGGGGCGTAATCCGGATAGCCTTTACAACTTCTACCATTCAGAGTGTGACACAAAGGGTGGTTACAATATGACAAGTGCTTCAAGCAAGGAGCTTGATTCGGCACTAATACATTTGCGAACCGCAAAGGATAAACACAAAGCAACGCTCTATTCAACAAAGGCACAGAAAATTTTATGTGATTTGCGCCCAATGGTGCCTATTTACAGCAGAATGTCTGTATCCTGCGTGAGTGACAAGTGGAAAAATATTTTTTCAACAAAGAAAACATCCGCAGTCAATGCCTACACATACCTCTTTACAGAACCAAAGGTGCATAAAAAAGGCGAAAAAAAAGTTTTGCGGACTATTTTGCCCGAAGAGCCAAGAAACTTGAATCCTTTTGTTGCGAGCTCCGCTTATGATTGGGAAATATTGGGACTTCTTTATGAAAGCCTGATATCTTCTGACCCATACACGATGGAAGACATTCCATGGCTTGCTTCGTCTTGGAAATTGATAACGGATAAAAAACAAAACACGACAACAATAACATTTGTGATAGACACCTCTGTCCGTTTTAGCGACGGTTCACACCTAACGGCACAAGATGTTGCGGCAACTTTTGAATTTTTGAAAAAAAATAAGGTTCCACGTTTTTATGATTCTGTAAAGGACATAGCAAAAATATCTGTGCTTGCAAACAACAAAATTGCAATCACCTTGAACGGAATAAGCTATTGGTATCTTGACAAAATCGGTGGAATGTTTGTCATGCCAAAGAAAATTATAGATTCCGTTTCAAATTGGCAGACATGGAAACCGACATTTTCGCAGCTGGTTGGCACTGGTCCATTTGTGATAGGCAAATACAAGCCTGGTGAATTTATAACAATGAAGAAAAATCCACACTACACACGCACTAAATTTCCAATAAAAAAGGAGGACTTAAGATGACGAAAGAATATATTGCAAAAAAAATACTTTCCGCTCTTTTTGTCCTCCTTTGCGTTATAGTGCTAAATTTCTTTTTGTTCCGCCTGATGCCAGGAGACGCAGTAAGCACAATAATTGACCCGAACTTTTCACCGGAAGCAAAGGCACACCTTCGCCACCTCTACGCTCTTGACAGAAGTTTGCCAGAACAATTTTTGGTTTACATAAAAAGTATGGTGACCTTTGACTTTGGAGTGTCTTTTTTGTCGCAAAAACCTGTCTGGGGCGAAATTCATTCGCGCCTTTTGAACACATTATTTCTTTCCTGCTCTGTTATGATTTTTTCTGCTATCACAGGAATAATCCTTGGCATAAAGGCTGCATATTCACGCGGAGGAAAAACAGAAAAATTTGTGCTTCGCAGTGCTGCCTTGACAAGTGCTTTTCCGTCATTTTTTGTGGAGCTTTTATTTTTGATGTTTTTTTCTTATTGGCTTGGAATTTTTCCGCTACGTGGCACAACGTCCATTCCAGAGCCAGTTGGAACTCTCAATATTTGTCTTGACTATGCGTGGCACATGGCACTGCCGGTGCTTTCTCTTTCGCTCCTTTCCTTTGGCTCATGGGCATTGTATGTGAGGAATTTAACAATAAAAACCACGCAAGAAGATTTTGTTTTCGCAGCACGGGCAAGAGGACTTTCGGAAAAGGCTATTTCGCGCCACATTTTCCGCACGATACTTCCTACAATCATAACGATAATTTTGATGTCGCTTCCTGGACTTGTTTCCGGAGCTGTCATCACAGAAACGATTTTTTCACTCAGAGGGCTTGGAACATTTTTGCTTGAGTCTGTAACGGCACAGGATTATCCTTCTGCTCAAGCGTCATTTTTCCTGCTTGCGCTGATTACCATAACTAGCAATATGTTGGCAGATATATTCATTTGCATTGCCGATCCAAGAATAAAGGCAGAAAACTAGGTGCAACCATGAAAAAGAATCTTTTAATTTTTTCATTTTCACTTTTCCTATTTATTGGGATTTTCGGCTCTTGGATTGCTCCCTATTCTCCAAGAATGACAGTTGCTGCTCCTTTTGCCTCCCCTGTTTGGTCTTCGTCTCTTTCTAAGAACGAAACTCATGATTTTGATAACTCACTTGTCTTTGAAACAGAAAACGGTTCTCCTGCAATTTTTTCTATTTTTGGCACGTTGGACGCAAAAGATACAGACGGCGCAAAAATAGTTTTAACAAGAGAATTTGAGGGGAAAACGGAAAAATTCACCTTGTTTGAAACAAAAGAAATTGGCGTAACGGGAATTGATTTAGACGCAAGAGATATTTCTTTCAAGCAACAACTTTCTCTTGCTCCAACGGACTCTGCCACAGAGTTTTTGTTCAAACAAGGTGCAAAATATAAGTTAGAGACTATCGGTGGCACAGCACATTTACAAATGCAACTCCTTGGCAAGCGCTTTGGATTTTTGGGAACAGACCACAAGGGGCGTGATATTTTTAGCATTATGCTAACTGGCGCAAAAACATCGCTCTTTATTGGTATTGCAGCTGCTCTCGTGTCCTGCATATTGGGAGTCATTATCGGCTGTATTGCCGGCTTTTTCGGTGGAATTTTGGACACAATACTGATGAGGCTCTGTGACATTCTTATGTCAATTCCAACCTTGCCAATTCTTTTAATTCTCGCCGCTTTTTGGGGCAAGGGGATTCTCCAAATCGTTTTTATAATGTCTGTTTTTGCTTGGATGGGAACGGCGAGGACAATTCGTGCCTATGTAAAGAGCCTGCGTGAATCTGCTTGGGTGCAAAGTTTGCAAGCAATGGGAGCAAGCAATAAATACATAATCGGTCGCCATATTATCCGTGAGACATACCCGATAATTTTGGCAAACATCGTCATAGGTGTGCCTTCTGCCATTATGGGAGAGGCGGGACTATCTTTTCTTGGAATGTCCGATCCTCGCATAATTTCTTGGGGGCGTGTGTTGCATGACGCTCATTCTTTTGGAGCTTTTACTCACCTCGCTTGGTGGATACTTTTGCCACCTGGGCTTGCAATTTGTCTTTTGTCTTTAACCTTTATCGCTGCCGGCAGATTTATGGAAGAAAAACTTGACCATAGATTGCAGGACAAGTTTTAGGGCTTAGGGATAAGGTAATAACATGATAGAAATTAAGAATTTAACAATATCATACAAAAATAACAACGGCACTTTTGACGTTCCTGCGGTTCAAGATGTTTCTTTCACCATACAGGACAACGAAACGTCTTGCCTTATTGGTGAATCCGGAAGCGGAAAAAGCACAATAATGTCCGCTATTTTGGGGCTTTTGCCACTGGGAACAAAGATTGAGGGGCAAATCCTGCTTGACGGTGTAAACCTCTTAACCTACGGTGAGGAAAAATTCCTCTCCATTCGTGGCAAAAAAATTTCTCTCATTCCGCAAGCTTCTTTGAATTCTTTTACACCAGTTTTCACACTCGGAAAAATTTTGGAAGAGCTTGTTACCTTGCACAGCAAAGAGAAATTGACAAAAGAAGAAATAAAAAACACAATCTGTGCAACGCTTGCTGACTGCGGTTTATCTAGCGAATTTTTGCCGAAATACCCACACGAAATGTCCGGTGGAGAAAGACAGCGTGCTGCAATCGCAGCCGCCCTCGTAACAGGCTGTCGTGTGCTTTTGGCAGACGAGCCAACAACGGCGCTTGATGTTGTGACACAGGACAAAATTTTGCAACTCCTAAAGCGTTTGCAAAAAGAAAAGAATTTAACCATTCTTCTTGTTACACACGACCTCGCTGTTGCTTCAAGCCTTGCCACAAACTTTTTTGTCATGGAACACGGGCACCTGATAGAATCAACCACAAGAGATAAAATTTTTGTTGCACCACAGGCAAAACACACAAAAGAACTTGTTGAAGCAGCAAATTTTTATAGAAATAATTTTGCACAAAGTGGAAACACAGAGAAAAATCAAGAAACTAAAAGCAAATGGGATAAATTGACAAAATGGATAAAATTGATAAAAAAATCTTTGAATGTGAAAATCTAACCTTAATATATAAATCAGCCAAGGCAAAAGCAAAACTTGCCTTGGACAATTTGTCCTTTTCTCTTGAAGCAGGGCAAACTTTGTCCGTCGTCGGTGAATCGGGAAGCGGAAAATCGACTCTCCTAAAGTGTGCCACGGGACTTTTACCCGCAACAAAAGGGAAAATTCGTGTTTTTGGCAAAGAGCTAAACACAAGGGACAAAAAACTTTTGCAAGAAATGCGTTTCAAATTCTCACTTGTCTTGCAGGACACCTATGGAGCCTTGCCACCGGCAAGCAATGTGTTAGATGCAGTGACAGAGCCACTCTTTATTCAAAATGGCGTTGTAAAAGACTCGGACAAGGAGCGCGCCTTGGCACTTTTGGATTCGCTCAAACTTGCAGACGAGAGATTACTAAAATCAAAGTCTTACGATTTGTCTGGCGGTCAAAGGCAACGTGTGCAAATAGCACGTGCCCTTGTAACAAACCCGATGTTACTATTTGCAGACGAACCCACTTCAATGCAAGACGCAAGCACAAAAAAAGACATAATCAATTTGTTAAATTCATACAAAGAGCGTGGAATGGCGATGATATTCGTCACACATGATATTTTGCTTGCTTCTTCAATCGGAGAAAAAATGCTCGTGTTGAAAAACGGCGTTTGTGTTGAACAGGGCAATTCCCACGAAATCCTTACATCACCAAACCACGAATACACAAAGGCACTACTGGCATCGCTTCCAAAAATTTAATATTACAGGACAAAACTATGAAAAACCTTTTGCAAATGGACAAAAACATAAACAAAAATTCAAGAGGCAACCTCTTAATAATTGCAGGGAGTGATATGTATCCCGGAGCAGCAACCCTCTCCGCTCTTGGTGCTTTGAGAGCAGGAGCAGGGCTTGTCTTTGTGGCAACAACACACTTTGCTGCTTCTTCTCTAAATGTCGCTTTGTCCGAAGCAATTCCTCTTGTCTGTGAAGCAAAAAACGGCTCAATTTCTTTTGCTTCCCTCACACAAAAAATAGAGCCCATCATGTCAAAGATAGACGCTATTGTTCTTGGTCCAGGACTTTCACGCACAGCAGAGGCACAAAAGATTTTGCAGTTTGTTGCAACACAATTTTCACACTTGCCAAAGGTTTTTGATGCCGACGCCTTGTATTACTTAACACGCTTCACACCAAGTGAAGAAGACGGGAAAAACATTATCATCACTCCACATCTAGGCGAAGCAAGCAGGATTTTGGGCAAGGACGTTACATTAACTAAATTGACTGCCGCAAATTTGATAAAGGCGACAAATTGCCACGCACTTTTGAAGGGACATGGATCACTTCTTGCGATAAAAGACGGACAAAAAATTCTGACAACAAAAATTTCTTCCGGCAGTCCTTCCCTTGCCGTTGCAGGAAGTGGCGATGTTTTGGCTGGGGCAATAGGTGCTCTCTTGGCTCGTGCAAAGAAAAGAAATTTGTCAAACCTAGACACCTTTCACCACGCTATTTATTTGGCAGCAAATGCACACGCACAGGCAGGAATTTCTTTGGAAGAAAAATTTGGTGTCAATGGCAATCTAGCCAGTGAAATTGCAAACGAGCTACCGAGGTTTTTGAATGTTTAGCATAACAACAAGCACACCGGAAGAAACGCTAAACATTGCAAAATGCTTTGGCAAACACATAGAAGCATCTACGCTTGTTCTTTTTTATGGTGACTTGGGAGCAGGAAAGACACTTTTCACACAGGGAATTGGCAATAGCCTTGGCATAAAGCGTATGAAAAGCCCAAGCTTTATCATAGCAAGCGAATATGAAGACACAACTCCTCCACTGCTTCACACAGATTTATACAGAATTTCAACGCAAAGAGAAATTGATTCGTTAGAAATTGACAACTATTTGCGTGATGGTTTTGCTGTTTGCGTTGAGTGGAGCGAAAATTGGAAAGAATTGCCAAAAGACCACATAAAAATTGAGATAAAAAAAATAAGCGAATCGACGAGGCAAATTGTCTTTTCCGCTTTTGGGCAAAAACACGAGAAAATTTTATCAAATATAAAAGAAGATCTTGCAAATGATTACGCTATCAATTAACACATCTACAAGAATAACACACTTGGCTCTGCATGATGACAAGCAAATTTTTTCTTCATTTTGTGGCGACCTTGGCAGGGAACAGTCAAACTTGTTGCAGGAAAAAATTTCTGCGCTTTTAGAATCCGCCCACCTCACAAAAGAAGACATCAAACTCATTGCTGTAACAAACGGACCAGGCTTTTACACAGGGATACGCTGTGGATTAACCTTTGCCTTGGCTCTCGCCTATGCCTTGAAGGTGCCTGTCGTCCCCCTTTCTTCCCTGGATTTATTGCAGGAAGCTGTCTTAACAAAAGAAAATTTGCTGGATAAAAGATTTGTAATTCCCTATATTAAGTCTAAAAGCAATGCTCTATTTGCGCAGATTTTTGACAGACAAGAAAATAAATTGATAAAAGCCCCTGCCTGTTATTCTCTTGACACCTTGCTAAATTTTGTTAATCAAAACGCAAATACAATCTGCGTTTCATACGACACGAGCCTTTATGAAACACTGGCTCCCTTTTCAATAGCGCTGGAAAATGACATAACAAACTGCTTTATAAATCTTTTGGCAAAAAATGTCTTCAAGCCACAATCACCACTGGAAATAAAGGCCATCTATTACAGAGAGCCTGATATTGGATAGATTAAAAAACATTAGCCATAAAGAACATAAAGAACATAAAGACTATCTATGTAATGTCAAGTAGCAAAAAAAATTATTTTTTACAGGCTATAACTTCATTTTTAAGCTATGCAAAGATGAGATTAAAATGCTTTTTTAAGGTTATATAACAGCTCTATAGATCTCATTTGAATGCAAAATGGCAAATATAACTTTTACAAGTTTCTTCGTTGCGTGAGATATAGCAACATTGTAATGCTTACCTTCAGCCAATTTTTTTGCAAGATATGTGGCAAAGATTGGATTCCACAAACAAACACATTTAGTAGCATTGTAGAGTGCAAAACGTAGATAGCGAGAACCTCGCTTTTCCATACGTGAATGAGAGCTATTCATTTGTCCTGATTGATACGTAGAAGGAGACAATCCTGTATAAGCAAGTAATTTATCTGGAGAAGAAAAGCGGGAGATATCGCCAATTTCAGCAAGGATCATAGCTCCCATACGGTAACTAATGCCAGGAATAGAAAGAATGGGTGATTTAATTTCATTCATCATAGTTTCAATCTTAGCTTCAACATCATCTATACTCTCT
>CALELF010000155.1 GCA_937902895.1 uncultured Synergistaceae bacterium
CCATTATTTCAAGTCATAATCACACTTTTTTATTATTTCAGTGACGACTATTTAATTTTTAATACCCGCTTGGAGCTTTCCAGCCAGCTCCAATTAAAGCCTCATGAATTGCAGCAGAAAGATTATCTGCTATGCCAAGTGATTCACCTGTGGACATCATGCGTGGACCTAAGGTCTTTGACATTCCTGGCAATTTATCATTTGAGAAGACAGGAACCTTTACACCAATCTTTGTAACTCCAGTGTAGAGCCCTGTGCCGTATGGCATATCGCTTAACTTTTCGCCAAGTGAAACGCCAACTGCAATGTCAACGATAGGAAGTCCAGAAATTTTTGAAGCAATAGGAACTGTGCGGCTTGCGCGTGGATTTGCTTCGATTATATAGAATTCATCTTCAAAGCGGACAAACTGAACATTGAGCAGTCCCTTTAAGCTAAGGTTCTTTGAAATTTGGCGAACAAACTCAAGAACTTGATTTTGATCTTTCTTTGAAAGCGAGTAGCATGGGAATATTGCCATAGAGTCACCAGAGTGGACACCGCTTGGGTCTATGTGCTCAAAAATACCTGGGATGAGGACATCTTCACCATCGCAAATTGCATCAACTTCGTATTCTCTACCTTGAATGAATTGATCAAGCATAACTCTTGCACCTGGCATAACGTCAAATGCTTCGCCAAGGACACGACGAAGCTCTTCTTCGTTGTGTGCAACGGTCATAGCAACACCACCAATGACAAAACTTGGGCGAACCATTATAGGATAGCCATATTTTGCTACAACCTCGAGTGCCTCATCTATTGAAGCTACATCCCAGCCTTTTGGCTCATTGACACCAATTTGTGCCAAGAGGCGTGAGAATTTTCCTCTGTCTTCTGTTGTGTCTATTGCTTCTGCAGAGCTGCCAAAGAGCTGGACTCCACACTTTGCGAGGTCAAGTCCGAGGTTCAATGAGGTCTGACCGCCAAAGCAAGCAAATACACCGCGTGTCTTTTCTCTTTCAAGTATCGGGAGTGAATCTCCTGCCGTAAGTGGTTCAACATAGAGAGCGTTGGAAGTGTCGCTATCTGTGCTGACTGTTTCTGGGTTGACATTTATCATGACAGCTCTGAGTCCACGGCGACGAACTGCTTCTGCTGCCTTAACGCAACAGTAGTCAAATTCGACACCCTGTGCAATCTTTATTGGACCAGAACCCAAGACAACTATTGAGCCATCAACATTTGGAGCTTCTTGTCTGCCTTCTGCAATGTCTCTTGGAACGCCGTAATAATAACCGCTCCCTTCGTCACCCTTGTGTTGTGCCACTTTTTTGTAGCGTATATATTTGCCAAGTTCCTCTTTTCTCTTGCGGACGTTTCCTTCGTCCACGTTTGTGAGGACTGTAATTTGCTCCTCATTGAAGCCGAGGTCAACCGCACGTTTTAGTGCTTCATCCGTTAGCCCTTCTTGCTCCAAGGTGTTTGCTGCATCAACTATCTTTTTCAAACAATTTATGAAATGTTGACCTATGTAGGTCTTTTTTGCTAATTCTCTTGTAGAGGTAACGCCACGACGCAAAAGTTCTGCCATGGCTTCCATTCTCAAGTGTGTTGGAAGCAAGACATCATTCCAAAGCTCTTCTTCCGATTTCATGCGAAGCTTTGTAAATGGAATTGTGTGTTTATAAGAAATTGAGCGATAGGCTTTTACTATTGCCTGTGTGTAATTTTCAGCGAGTGAAAGCACTTCGCCCGTTGCCTTCATTTGAGAGCTGAGCTTCTTGTTTATTCCTGGGAATGATTCAAATGGGAAAGTAGGAACCTTGACCGCAACATAGTCAAGTTGTGGCTCTTTTGTTGCATTACCTTCACCTGTTACTGGGTCTGGAATTTCGTCTAGGTTTTGACCTATTGCAATGTGAGTTGCAATACGAGCTATTGGATAGCCTGTTGCTTTTGAAGCAAGGGCAGATGAACGGCTAGCGCGTGGATTAACCTCTATAACATAATATTCAAATGTGCCGTCAGTTTTATCATTTAAGGCAAATTGAACGTTACAAGCGCCACAAATTTCAAGCTCATCAACTATGTCAAAAGCTGCTTGTTTTAATGCCTTCCATGCTTTTTTTGAAACTGTCTGAATTGGGGAAACAACAACGGAGTCTCCTGTGTGAATGCCCATAGGGTCGATGTTTTCCATACTGCAAACAAGTACCTTGTTGCCAACCTTGTCACGAACAACCTCTGCTTCAATTTCATGCCAACCGAGCAAATATCTTTCAACAAGAGCCCTGTGAATTGGGCTTGCTTCAAGTGCATCTTCTGTTTGTTGGATAAGATCTTCTTCATGGTAAACAACAGAGTTGCCAGTTCCACCAAGTGTGAAATCTGGACGTAATATTAAGGGGAAAGGATTGTGTGCAGCAAATTCTTTTGCTTCGCGAACGGTGGAGATACCACGGCTTTCTACTATTGGCTGCATTGCGTGTAACATTGCATGGCGGAATGGTTCACGTCCTTCTGCTCTCCAAATTGATTTTGCAGATGTGCCAAGCACACGACAGCCATATTTTTCCCAAATGCCTAACTCTTCACATTCCATGCAAAGATTCAAGGCAGTTTGTCCGCCGAGAGTGGCAAGCACTCCGTCAGGATTTTCAGTTTTTAAGATTTCTTCTATATATTCCTTGGTTAAAGGTCTGATGTAAACTTTGTCTGCAACTGTGTTGTCTGTTTGAATTGTTGCAGGATTACTGTTTAAGAGAACAACATAAATTCCCTCACTGCGTAGGACTCTGCAAGCTTGAGTGCCTGCATAGTCAAATTCTGCTGCCTGTCCAATTTTTATTGGACCAGAACCTAAAACCAATACTTTTTTCAAAGATTTGTCCTTCATTTTTTACTCTCCCCGTTTACTAAATAGGCAATTTCAAAACCTTGCAATTATAATGCCTATTCCTATGTCTTGTCAAACATTAAAATCAAAAATAGCAGGGTGGTAGATTGTAATTTCAACTTGCAAAAAATCTATGATTAATGAGTTTGTAAGTAATAAGGTGTTTTTGCCTCTAAGATTTTCTCTGCAAGCTGTGTAATTCCTCATAAAATA
>CALELF010000156.1 GCA_937902895.1 uncultured Synergistaceae bacterium
CAAGTGGGGGGGTAAAAACCACGCAAGTGATACCTTAAAGGGGGGTAAAATCCCCGCAAGTGGGGGGTAAAATCCCCGCAAGTGATACTAAAAAAAACTGTGGTATCAACGATTTGCAAAGCCCTAGAAATATAAGAAATATATATATAGAAATAATAAGAACTCTGTGATTTACTGTGGATAATGTGGAAAACCCTACTTTTGTCTATAAAAAGCCTCGCTGACACAGAAAAAAAATACTATTAATGACAAATCCAAAATTTAATAAAAGACGCATCTTTAAGAAACAAAACTCTTTTATAAGGTTTTTCTATGCAATACAAACAAACGCTTCTAGGGGCATTGAGCGTTGTCTGTGGACATACTACAGGGTAGCCTTAACTGACACAGAAAAAAGAACACCGCTTGAAAGGTCATCAAGCGATGTTTTTTGCTATTCGACGCAACGGATACAAGGGTTCCAATTACCCAATGCTCCGTTGCAATTAAAGTATGGGCTTCTAGGGGCTTTCAGCGTTGTCAGTTTTTCGGAAATTACTTGAAAAAGTTGACAACTTTCTAAAAAGAGTTAAAATATATTTACTAGCTTTGAGATTAGTGTGTAGTAAACACAAAGGCAGAGAGGGTGCGACCTCTCTGCCTTTTTTTGTGGCTTGTTGCTACAGGAAGTATCTATCCAGCCACTTGCAAACATAATATGCGATTATACTTGCAGAGATAGATACAATGAGCTTATTGAGATTGTGCGTAGTAAACACCTCCTCTCTGTTGCCAGAGTAGGTTGTAGCAACGAGGCAAATTTTACCACATTTTCGCCCCTACGAAATCAAAAAAGATTTTTATAAGCCAAATACCCTATTTCATACAAACAAACGCTTCTAGGGGTATTGAGCATCGTCTGAGGGGGTTTTTTTCTTGTGTCTGATTTCAGTGTATGAAAAACGAAGTTTTGAATACCTGCTGGCACGTTGACTACGACCTACGAAGTGGGTTTCGTGGTCAACGTGCCGTCTTGTCCTAAACGAAAAAGGCAAAATTTTGAATTTTCGGGTTGTGCTAAGTTTGAAATTTTTAATGGGTTTTTACAAAGCAAAAAAAAAAAATTGGGCGAAGCCCTTTATTTTATATTCTTTTAAATTATATAAGAACTTGCAAAAATCTTGTAAAATGCTGGTAATACTAATAAAAATAAGGTTTTATAGTTTTTATGATGTGGAAGATTTACCTAAAAAAGGGGGGATGATGTGGAAGATTTACCTAGATGATGTGGAAGATTTACCTTTTATGTGGAATTTAATATTTACTAATTCCACATAATATATTATAATCTCCTGTGAGGTGAGTGTAATGAAACAGGAAGTGATTAAACAAGCAAATGAATTATGCAGACGGAAGTGGATAATTTCAGGGCTAGGACATAATTTGGTGATGTGTACTTTAGCCAAATATCAAGAACAAGGCATAAAACTCGAAGATATGACCAAGCCTTGTTATGTTCGGATTCCAATTGCAAAGTTGTTGTCGGGACAAAAATGGACTAGTGGTGGAAACCAGTATAAGGCAATTGCACGTATGGTAAAGGCAACATTTTACAATGCAGTTATTTTTGAGCATGAAAAAAACTGGGATTTGTTAGGCATTTTTTACAGCAGAGTAAGAATTGATAAAGAAACAAACGAAATAATCTGCTCACTTAATCCTGAGATGTATAAATACTGGTTAGAGCTTACTGGAAATTACGCTAAACTGAGATTAGATAAAGTTCTTCAACTACCCTTAAACACAACTGCACACTTGCTGTATCAGTGCCTGATGTCATACAGGTATAAAAATCAGTGCGAACTGGATTTCGAAGAATTTAAGTGTGAAATAGCCTGTTCCAAAATGGATACACGTGACTTTGTTCGGCATATCCTAGTAAAATACCAAAAAGAATTTACAGAAAAAGACATACTTCGTTGGGAATATGAGCTTATTCGAGGCAGATACAAGAAAATCACAAAAATCCGCATTTTGTTCCCCGAAAAGGCAAAACCAACCAAGACAGAAGTAGAAAAAAAGAAGAAAAAGGAGAACTGGGGTTGGATTGAAAAACAAGACCCCGAAGTGGTCGAGATGGCATACGAAGCACGAGATAATGGCACATATCCAGATGCAATCAATAGACTAAGTGCTATTTTGAACGGCACTCCGCCTGAAGAACGGGAGCAAACCTTAATAGAATTTAAGGCAACACTTGCCTCATACAAACACCAACAGAGGCTGTTCTGATTTTCAAATTGGGTATGGAGTAATTAGGACAGGACGGCACGTTGACCACGAAACCCACTTCGTAGGTCGTGGTCAACGTGCCAGCAGGTATTCAAAACTTCGTTTTTCATACACTGAACAGACACAGAAAGGGGATAAAAAAATGGCGAGACCAAGAGAACGTGATGAAGTTTTAACAGAAATTTTCAAATTTAGACTTAGCAAGCGACAAAACGAGATTTTAGGCTATCTAGCTGACCTTAATCATCTGAGCAAAGGCAGATTTCTACGAAAGATAATAGACCAAGCAACACAAGCAGGAAGCACCACTAGGGTTATTAACCAATTAACAAAACCAGTGTTAGCACACGAAAGAATGTGCGTTAGACTTCACACTATTGGTTGTGCCTTGATGAGAATGGCTAATAAACTAGAATCATACGACACAACTCTAGCTTGTGAGGTGAGGCAATCTGCAACTGAAGCTTTGGCAATGCTACGAAGTTTTCGCGAATATGTGCGAAATGAATTGTAGTTGACAACTTTCTAAAAAGAGTTAAAATATATTTACTAGCTTTGAGATTAGTG
>CALELF010000157.1 GCA_937902895.1 uncultured Synergistaceae bacterium
GCTCGTGATATGTCATTGCTGTGTCTTTCGCAACATCTATTATTGCCGTGTGATTTGGGTGTGCTGTGCAATTTTCAGCAAATTTTTTAATGAGGCTAAATTCTTCCATTGCTTACTTTATCCTCTTTATAATATCCATCATACACATATCAGGATTATCGACATTTTGTGCAAGGGCACAGGCTGCCTTAATAAACATTTCCTTGAAACGCTCCATGCTCTCTTTTTTATACACGCTCGCATTATAATCCATATAAAGCTTACACCCGTCGTTTGTTTCGTGTATTTCAACATCCAACAAATTGTCAGCACCATCTGCCTGCCCTGGCAGTTCTGCCACAGCGAAATTCAAACTTCCTTCTGCTTCAAGGCTACGCAAATTTGACTGATATATTAGATTTACATCACCATGGTTTTTTATTGCATCTTCTATGCTAGGATAAGAACAACATGCATATTTGACATTATTCCTCACCTGTCTTGCTGTCTCTTCCAGCAATGCCCCAAGTGTTTTTAGTTCATCAAAATGAAGTCCAACGTAAAAATAGTTAAGAAGTTCTCCAACTGCATGCTGTGCACTCACTGCGTCTCGTCCATTGTAAATCCATCCTACCCTGATGTTGCTCGACTCATTATAGGTTGACATAACTACGGCTGTTACTGCAATAAAAAATGCATTTTTCCCAAGTCCATAAATCTCTCGCAATTTTTCATAATATACAGAATCAAGCGGTATCATTGCTGTCATGTTGCCGTATGTATTTTCTTGTGTATCAAAATCGGACTTTAGGCGTGCATCCCATTCATATTTTTTTATGGAATTATTGTAATACTCCTTGCCTTCTTCACGCAAAGGAGAGGCCTGGCTTTTCTTTTGGTCATCCAAGAAAACAAAATAATAATCTGGCTCTAGTGACTTTCCGTCGTAAGCAAGGCATATGTCATTCTTTAGGACATGTATGGAAGTTCCATCAACTATGCTGTGGTGAAAATCCATAAAAAGGTATCCACCACACTCAGTGCGAAAAAGGCGAACTCTAAACATTGGCTTATTAAGAAGCTCGAATGGTCTAACAAGATTTTTGCTTTCTTTTGCAAAATCTGCCTCGGATATTTCCTCAATCTTTGTATCAAAAATTTTGTTTGCATCATATTTTTGCACAAGCTGATTTTCTGCATTATAGGCAAAAACAATTGAAAACATCGGATGCACTTTAAATGCTGTATCAACTGCTTTTTTTAGACGTTCCACATCTGTGTCACGTCCAAACTTAAGGAGCATTGAAACATTCCACATAGTGGAATCAGGATAACGCAATTGATAATCTATGACATATTGTTGCTGTATTGAAATGGGGTGTTCCTTGGTTAATTCCAAAGCATTACGCTCATCAAGACTCTTTACGCCTTCTTTGATGGCTTCTTCATAAAGCTTTGCTATTTCTGCTGGTGTGCGCCCAACAAAAAGAGTGTTCACATCAAGCTGAGGCAAATTTAGTTTAGTAATGACCTTTATTGCATTTACAGAATCTCCACCAATTTCATAAAAATCATCTGTTACACCAACACGTTCAAGCTCCAGAACCGATGCCATAACCTGGCACAACTTTTCTTCCAGTTCGTTTGACGGTGCAACATATTCCTTTATATAACTTTTGAAAT
>CALELF010000158.1 GCA_937902895.1 uncultured Synergistaceae bacterium
AGCCAATAATAGGGCATATGAAATTCGGGCATGGCATGCAACGAAGTTTCCTCAAGGGAGAAGCAGGTGCAGCGGTCAATGCCCTTATGTCTGCATGTGGTTTTAACATAAGAAAGCTTTTGAAATACCTTAAAAGCTTTTTACTTTTTTTCAAAAATTGGAAATCTACGTCAAAAATGCAAATTTTGAGATTTTTTAGAAGCTATTTTCAAAACTTCTGTAAATTTGCTATTATTCAGTGACGACTATTTAATCAATCTTTATTGCGCAGAAGTACTTAACTGATCAACACGTTTTTGAATTGATGAAATTTCTGTGTCTATTGCTTTAATCTTTTGTTCTTCAGCTGATCTATCCTTGCGCAAAAGTTCAAGACGTTTCATAAGACGATCTAGCTCCATTCTTGCTCCGGTTTTACCCTTGAATAATTTGTCTGGGTTATCCTTTGCAACGTTCCAAATAAACTGTGCTTGTTTTCCGTCCATAACAGAACTAATAGATGGTTTTATGGTAAAGTAAATGTCTTTTACTCCTTCCAAAAGTGCTTTACCCGTCTTTTGGTCATATCTTGGAAAATAAATCAAGCCTTCGCGCTCGCCTTGAAACTTAAAGTTTAAGCGTTTGTCGTAGTCAGCTAATTTGTAGTCCTTGCCCTTTATTTTCATATAGCACTGTATATCAAAAGGACTCATATACATTGTTGGACCATAGTTTACAAATTCAACACGCATAGGAATCATCTCATTCATATTGAGGGAGGAAAGGTAGCGCAATTTGAAATCCTCAAGTTCTTCAGCTGTCCAGAGATTTTTCTTTGCTTCTTTCTGGAAGTAAGCTTCCAAATACTCTGCAGAAAAATACGTAACTGAAATTTCCAAGGTTCCCACAGAACTCATACTGTAGTATTCCGTTTTGCGCCAGCGGTTCATTACATCGTCAAACTGGTCTGCTAATGCCACCACACAGAAACTCAAGAGTGATGTTGTAGCCAAAAGGACTGATAAAATTTTTTTGATTTTTTTCATACTTTCTCTCCTAATTCATAGTATTCTTAAAGCTCGCTAATGTTATCACAAAATATTTCTTTTTGCAAATTCCACTATTTCTGCCATCTATTTTTTTTCAAGTTTTTTGTAAACTTTTTTCTACATGGGCAAAAAAGAAAATGTGCTAACAGCAAGGCAAAAACACGCAAAATTCGCGAAAAATTTTAAGAATTTTTTATGTTAATAAGTCCTCCCACAAATTATCAATTTGATTTTTAGTAATTTCTTGCAATTCTTTGCTGTTGCCAAAAAATACCATTTTTTGTATAATTACCCGTTATTTTTAATATTGAGGCGGTTATTATGAAAAAACAATCTGGCGTATTGCTTCCCGTTTTTTCCTTGCCAAGCAAATTTGGCATTGGTGACTTCGGAGACAATGCAAAACTTTTTATTGATTTTCTTAAAAAATCTGGCTTTAGCTACTGGCAAATCTTGCCACTAGCTCCGACAAATGCGGTAAATGGCTACTCTCCTTACAGTTCAAGCAGTGCATTTGCCGGCAACTTACTTTTTATTGACCCAATGTTTTTTGCACAAGTTGGGCTCGTTGATGAAACAAAACTTCTGCAATTTGCAACAGTCAACACAGGAAAATGCAATTATGAACATGCAACAAATGCAAAGCAAGAAATTATTTCTCTTGCCTACGCAAATTTTTCTGCCAACTCTTCACAATTTCAAGAATTGAAAAATGAATTTGACAATTTCTGCCATGAAAATGCGGACTGGCTTTTCCCCTATGCAGATTTTGTAACGGCAAAATCACAGTATGGCGATGTCGCTTGGTGTGATTTCCCAGAAAACATAAAAAATCGTGATGTAAATGCCTTGAAAGACTTAAAGGAAAGAAATTTTGACTTTTGGAATTGCGTATGCTTTACACAATTTGTGTTCTACAAACAGCTGAAAGATGTCTTTGACTATGCAACAAGCAAAGGAATAGGCATAATTTCTGACTTGCCATTCTACATTTCCTATGACTCCAGTGACGTTTGGGCAAACAAGGCAAACTTTTCTCTCTACGAAAATGGCTCACAACGTGGCGTAGCCGGAGTCCCACCGGATTATTTCTCGCCTACCGGACAACGCTGGGGCAATCCTCTTTACGACTGGAGCTACATGGAGCAAGACAAATTCTCATGGTGGAGAAAAAGAATAAAGCACACCTTGACCTATTCCACTCTTTGCAGAATTGACCACATGAGAGCCCTTGAAGCATATTGGAATGTGAATGAAACCTGCGACACCGCAATTGACGGTCAATGGGTTAAAACGCCAGGCTACAAGCTCCTAAACCTCGTCACAAGCGATTTTGACGGCAAAGTGCCTCTCATAGCAGAGGATCTTGGCATAATCACACCACAGGTGAGGCATATGTTGAGCCACTTTAATCTCCCTGGAATGAAGGTTTTGCAATTTGCATTTGACTCAGACAAAAAAAATCCATATCTGCCAAAGAACATAACAGAAAACACTGTATGCTACACTGGGACACACGACAACAACACAATTCTAGGTTGGTGTCAGTCTCGTGATGAGGCCTCTTTCAAGAAAACTCTTGAGTTGCTCAAAATAAATGAGAAAATAACTGCAGAAGAATTGGCAAAAAAATTGATTTATACTTGCCTTATTTCAAGAAGCAAACTGGCAGTTTTGCCAATGCAGGACATTTTGTTGAAAGACGACTCATGCAGAACAAACATTCCCGGCACATGCAGTGGCAACTGGGTTTGGAGAATGACAGATGAGGACTTTGCCCTCACCATAGACAGGGCAAATTCTCGTGAGCTACGCAAATTAAACAAGATGACAGAAAGAGCTCCTTATTTCTGTAGACTATCAAAATGAAATTCGGAACCTATAACGATTTAATAGCCTTTGCCTTTGAGAAATTTCAAGCTCCAACTGCCAAGGAAATTGAAAAATTTCTTACCTTTGTTACTTCTCACAGCTATGAAGAAGTTTTGCCACAAAATTTTAACCTAGACATTAAGCCGAGCACCATAACAACAAAAGCTCCATCTGCCACAAAATATGAAGCTCACAAAAAAATGTGGGATTTGCAATTAATTTTTTCCGGTAAAGAAGCTATTGGAATTTTGCCACTCAAAAATATTGGCTCTCCCACCACTGACTATGAGGAAACGGCAGATATAGAATTTTATGGCACTGTGGAGAAACTTGGTGGGGACTTTGTTACCCTGCAACAGGGCAATGGAATATTTCTTGCACCTTGTGACGCCCATGCCCCCTGCCTTACGGCAGACAACATTGACACTCACAACAAAATTGTGGTAAAAATTCCCGTTGAGAACGAAATTTAATTGCGAAAGGAAAACAAAATGAGTTCAACAAAAAAAGCACTCGTATTTGACCTTCTTACATCTCGCAGATTTGCACCTATGTTTTTCACTCAGTTTCTTGGGGCATTTAATGACAATCTTTTCAAAAGTGCCCTTGTAACCCTCATAACCTACGGAATGATAAAACCATTCGGCATTCCTTCCGGTGTTCTCGTAACGATTGTGGCAGGACTTTTTATATTACCTTTTTTTC
This sequence comes from uncultured Synergistaceae bacterium, assembly GCA_937902895.1. Classification (GTDB taxonomy): domain Bacteria; phylum Synergistota; class Synergistia; order Synergistales; family Synergistaceae; genus CALELF01. The sequence goes on from CALELF010000158.1 coordinate 3,606, forward strand.
TTTTTTCTAGCCTTGCAGGAGACATCTCCGACAAATTTGAAAAGTCCTTCATCGTAAAAATGACCAAGGTAACAGAACTGGTTTTAATGATTCTTACTGCCGGTTGCTTTATCAAGCTCAATATCCCTATACTTGTTATACTTCTTTTCTTTATGGGAGCGCAAAGCACATTTTTCGGTCCCTTGAAATACTCGGTAATTCCTGAGTTACTGACAGAGGACGAGTTAATTACAGGAAACGCACTTGTCAATGCAAGCACAAACGTGGCAATTTTGCTTGGAACAATTTGTGGCGGACTTCTCATTATGACACCACACGGCAGAGCCTTGGTATCCGCTGGAATTGTAATAGTAGCAGCATTGGGGCTATTTGCTAGTTGCTTTGTGCCCTACATTGCTTCTTCAAGCCCGGATCTTACTATTCGTCGTAACATATTTAGCGGAACAATTAAGATGCTAAAATTTCCCTTCACACTACCCAAAATATCTACAATAATTCTTTCAATATCTTGGCTTTGGTGCATTGGGAGCGTTTTTTTGGCTCAATTTGTTACCTTTGCAAAGGAATTTGCCTGTGCAAACAATCAAGTTTCAACCTTCTTCCTTGTTCTCTTCTCTGTTGGAGTTGCATGCGGATCGTTTTGCTGCAACAAAATTTTGAAGGGAAGAATTTCTGCAAAACTTGCAAAGCCATCACTCATAGGTATGACTATTTGTTCAACCCTACTGTATATAGTATCTTCTTTCTTCAAGGCAAACACAAACACTACGGAACTATGTGGCTTGGCAGAATTTTTAACTCACGGGCGTTCTATCGTGGTTTGCATATTGTTGTTTGCCATATCTCTGTTTGACGGAATGTATGGCGTTCCGCTTTACGCTTTGCTACAAAACAAAATGCCACGCAGTCATGGTGCAAGAGTCATTGCTAGTTTGAATGTAACCGACTCACTTGGAATGGTTTTAACCGCTGTAATTTCCACTGCACTTTTGGCTATTGGCGTTTCTGTTCCAGGATTATTCCTCATATTTGGCTTATTAAATTTACCAATCATGCTATTAGTAAGAAAATTGTAAATTTAACCAAACAACAAAGAAAGCATATTTGAAAAAACATTAGTCAATACAATCCCCATTGCATAACCAAGAAACAAAAAGGGTGCAAAGGGGATTTTTGTTTGCCTTGTTATCTTCTTAGCTAATAAAAGTGCCGCACCAGACACAGCCCCAAATAAAAATGAGAGATAGAGACAAGTGGCACACTCAAATATACCAAAACATCCACAGCCAAGACAGGAAGCCACAAAAACATCTCCGACACCGCTTTTGCCATGGCAAACAAGAAATATTAAAAGCATAGGAAGAAGTGCTACAAACATTGAATATAAGCCCTGCAAAAAGAAATCAACACCAAAATACAGGCGAATTAATAAAAGACTTGGCACGAAAATATATGTAACAAGATCAAATGTAACACCGCAATGGTAATCTGTGTAGGCATGAAAAAAGAGAACGCAAAATGTAAGACTCGCGATAAGAAGCTCACGAGAGACACCAAATAACTTGTAAAAAATTACAAAGAAGAAGAAAGAGAAAATTATTGACGCAAAACTAAACGACACAATTTTTGTTTTAAACAATTCCTTCATCATACTTACCACCTTGTTAATAAAAAATCAAAAATTACTCCGCTTGCAAATTTTCGTTTTAACAATATAATTGTAATATAAATTCAACAAGGAAATTGAAAAAAATGACCAAAAATGAGCAAAACGAACAAAACGAGCAAAAAATAATTTGGCACTATACCAATTTCAGGGCATTTTGCAGTATTTTGGAAGAGGGACATTTATGGCTTTGCAACACAAAGGGCATGAACGACAAAAATGAAATGCTTGCTTTCATCTACCAAGTTGAAGAACTCTTAAAAGTTCGTCATCCTCGTTTTTCAAAACAAATACATGAATTTTTCAAAAAAGAAATCAGCCGACATCAGCACAAAAGTATTTACGGCTCTAGCTTCTCATACCTTGTGAATGATGCCGCTCAATGGGAAAGATATGGCTATTCCGGCAAGGGAGTAAGTCTTGGCTTTAACATGGCCCTTTTGCTAAAAATTTCATCTCCATTTATGATAGAAAATGTTTCTTACAGCAGAGATTACAGAAATAGAGATTTTGAAAAATTACTGCCAGAAGAAATTTTCTCCGGCACCAATGAAGGCACTCACCCCTCAAAGGACAATATGGATAGACTCTTTGGCATGCTTTGGGCAACTTCAGGTGCATATAAAGATTACTCTTTCAAGAGTGAAATGGAAGTGCGCCTAATGACAGCTCCAGTGAGCGCAGCAGACACCACACCATACGGCGATATTCATTACGATGCAGCCTTTGACAAAATACGAGAGTATATAATATTTGACATAAAAAAAATCTGTGCAGAGCACAATATAGATATACAAGACCTAATTACAGAAGTAATAATCGGACCAAAATCTACGCAGAATATAATAATTCTTCAAAATTTCCTAACAAAATTGGGACTTAATCGCCTTGCAAAAAATGTGCGCGTCTCAGATTGTCCGTTAAGATAATAAGAATACAAGCAGAGGGAGGAATACAATGAACATTGGTGTAATCGGAACTGGAACATGGGGAACAGCGTTAGCCAGAAGGCTTTTTTTGAATGGGCACACTGTAACAGCTTGGTCTGCTGTGTCAGAAGAAATAGAGTTGCTCAAAGAATGTGGCAAACACAAAAATTTGCCAAACGTAGAAATGCCGAGTGGCATAAAATACACCCTTGACCTTGCCAGCGCTGTAAAAAAGCAAGATATTATACTCCTTGCAGTGCCTTCCATATTCGTGCGAGAAATTTCATCAAAAATAGCTCCTCTCTTAAAAAATGAGCAGGTAATTGTTAATGTGTCAAAGGGGATAGAAAAGACCACACTTATGACCATGACAGAAGTGATACAGGACGAAATTGAAAAGGTAGGTCGGCAAATTCATATCCCTCTTGTTGCTTTATCCGGTCCTACACATGCAGAAGAAGTTGCTCTTGATTTACCAACTGCAATAGTCTCTGCCAGCACTGACGTGGAAGCAGCACTGTTTGTGCAAAGCATATTTAACGATAAATGTTTTCGTGTTTATACAAACAAGGACATAAAGGGAATTGAAATTTGCGGAGCGCTAAAAAATATAGTGGCTTTAGCTGCTGGGATTTCTGATGGACTTGGTTTTGGAGATAATGTAAAGGCAGCAATCCTGACCCGTGCTTTGGCGGAAATGACAAGGCTTGGAGTTGCAATGGGTTGTGAAGCAAGCACATTTTACGGGCTTGCAGGGATTGGTGACATTATTGTAACAGCCACAAGTGAACACAGCAGAAACAACAGAGCAGGCAGACTCGTCGGGCAGGGCAAGACAATTGAAGAAGCTCAAGCAGAAGTTGGAATGGTGGTTGAAGGGGTTTATGCAATTCCCGCTACCCTACAACTCGCCAGAAAATACAGCGTAGATTTGCCAATTGTCAAGGCCGTAAATGACATTATTAACAACGGCAAAAATCCAAAAGAAGCCACATTAGAATTGATGACAAGACCATTAAAGGCAGAATAAAATTTTAGCAAGCATTAATTATCATTAATATCTTGACATACAAAGGTGGTTTTTATATGACGAATAACGTTAGAAAAATTGATATTCAAATTTTGCCCGATTACACAAAAGGTGAGGAAATATTTAACACTATAACCCACATTCTTGGTGGAATTATGGCTATTGTAATGATTGTTTTGGGGGTAATTAAAGGAGCTACATTACATAATCCGTGGATTATTGTAACAGGAAGCATTTATGGTTTTTTTGTCTTTTTGATGTTTACAATTTCTTCGCTTTATCATGGTTTACTTCCAGGCACAGGCAAGAAAGTGCTTAGAATAATAGATCATTGTGATATTTACCTCTGTATCGCAGGAACTTATACTCCAATATTGCTAGTAGCAATAAGGCCTCTATATTCTGCAACAGCTTGGATAATTTTTGGAATAGAATGGGGATTAGCCACTCTTGGTGTAATATTAAACGCTATAGATATGGACAAATTTGAAAAAACCTCGTTTATAATATACTTGGCTATGGGGTGGTGTATAGTATTCAGTTTATCTAAAGCTGTATCAGCTATGACTTTTTCGGGTTTCCTATGGTTGTTAGCAGGTGGTATTGCTTTTTCTCTCGGTGCTGCTTTTTATTTGATTGACTCAAAAATTAGGTATATGCATTCTATATTTCATATTTTTGTAGACATGGGTGTTTTGTTACAATTTTTCAGTATTTTCTTTTTTGTATTCAGATAAGATTATCAAAGCAGGTCAATACAACTTGATGGTTGCAATGACCTGCTTTTTATATTACAAAAGATTCTATTTGAGGCAATTACAGATTTCTGTGTTTTGCCCTCTACCTTCTCTTGCAACAAGGCTCAAAATTTCAATTTTGCCCTGTCTGTGTAACGCAAGAGCAAGTGACAAAATTGTGCTTGGGGAAACGCCTATTTTTTTTGCAAGCTCCATTGGCTCAATGAGGTGTTCTCCCTTGCTTGCTTCTATGATTTCGCCACCCACTAGTTCAAGCCATTCTTCAAAAAGAAGTCTCATCTCTGGAGTTTGAGCCGAGGCAAGTTGCGAAGCTTTTGTAACACTTTCTATCAAACGTGCAGAAACAAGCTCCAGTGATTTTACAAATTCTTCCATATTTTGCTGTTTCAAATTGTTTTTTAAGTCCTTTTCCATAATTTTACCTCACATTTTTCCAATTTTGTGATATTATACACTGATACGCGGATTTTTGTAATTAAGAGGCATATTTTTATGACAATTATTGATTCAAAAATAAAAAAAATTTGTGTCATGTCTGACACGCACGGAAGTTTTCCAGCGTGGAATGCTGCTCTGTCACGCACTGGGGGCGAGTTGGTGTTACACGCAGGGGATTTACTCTACCATGGACCACGCAATATGATTCCAAATGGTTACACTCCGGCAGACCTTGCAACAGCAATGGAAGAATATACGGAAAATGGTGGACAGCTTTTTGTCTCTCGTGGCAACTGTGATGCAGACGTTGACATTATGATTCTTGGGGCAGCAGGTGCCTTTGTCCGTGATTTCCAGTCTTTTGTTTGGAATGACAAGAAAATTTTTATGATGCATGGCGACAATTACCCACTATTTCACCAAACAGCACTAGACAATAATATAAATCTTGCAATAAGCGGACACACTCACATTGCAGGCACAGCAAAGGAAAAGAACACTGTCTTCTTGAACCCTGGCTCCACCACCTTGCCAAAGTCACAAGATGGACCGAGTGCAGCTCTCTTGACAGAAGATGAAATAAAAATTATATCCTTAAATAATGGAACGGTGTTGAAAGTTGAAAAGTGGTAGTGTCTATTCAACAATAAATAGCTTGCTCCTTACAATTTTTTTCGTTCTGCTTTTGCTATTTGCAGTATTTCTTGCGTTTGCAGTTCAAAGGAGTGCATTACCAGTAGCAGCCGTGCTCATAGTCGCATTGCTCGGGCTTTATTCTTTTAGCGTTTTGTCAAAAAGAATAAGCTTTTTGCTTGTTAGTGCTGTGGTTTTAGCATTGCTTTTCATTGGAGTATTTTCTCAAGCAGAAGCTTTGTCCCTTGTTTGCATCATTTTGCTTGTAGCCTTTTATGTATGTCATTACGACCTTAGGCTACGCACCTTTATAACACGTTCAAAGGAGATACAAAGCACCCTCTCTGCCATAACAGATTACTCTAAATATTTGGACACGGCAGTAGCCGAAATTGAAAAAATTTCTCCAAAATCCGTGGTTTTCATACTCTTGCGGGATAGCAACGGTGCACTTTATCTCCCTGCAACTTTTCCACACACAGATGATGTGGTAATCAGCACTGGCAGTATGGCTTACAGGTCTTGCAATAAATCTGTTACGTTAAACATTCCACATCTTTCTCCGGCAAAGGACAGACCATTAGACAGAAATGCTCTTTCCGCTATCTGTATTCCATTGATTGCAATGGGAGAAACAATTGGAGTATTGCAACTGGAAAGTGCACAAATTAACGCCTACTCTGGGGACGATGCGGTAAAGCTTTCTCTCTTGGCTCAGATGATTGCAAAAGATATTTTTATGTTCCAATTGGAAATCTAAAAGGGCTAAAAATGATTTTAATAGATATGCATTGTCATAGCAATTTTTCTGATGGAAAGGAAACACCAACTTGGCTTGCAAAGCGTGCCAAACAGCGTGGTGTTTCTTTTATGGCTCTAACAGACCATGACACAACAGAGGGCGTGACAGAGTTCCGCCATGAGGCAAAAAGACTCGGCATAAAAACAACAACAGGAATTGAATTTTCTGCTCAACCACCTTTTGATGGGACGCTTCATATCCTTGCCTTTCGATTTGATCCTAATAACGAAAAAATTGTTTCTCTTGTTCCACGTTTATCAAAAATGAGAGAAGAAAGAAACATGCAAATTGCAACAAATTTACAAAAGCTCGGTTACAACATAACCTTGGAAGAGGTCGTGCAGGAATCCGGTTGTGGCGTTGTGGCACGTCCGCACTTTGCAAGACTTCTGACAAAAAAAGGACTTGTAAGCTCGGAAAAAGAAGCTTTCACTCGTTTTCTTGCCCGTGGTGCAGCTGCCTATGTTGACAGGCGTCGTCTTACAATAGACGATTGTTTTGACATAATTCGCTCTGCTGGTGGTTTCCCTGTCTTGGCACACCCTGCTCAATGCAAGCTAACTGATGAAGCGCTAGACAAATTTGTGGGTGAACTAAAAGAAAAAGGACTATGGGGGCTTGAAGTGTTTTATGGCACGAACACTCCAGAGATTACAGCAAAACATTTGAGGCTAGCAAAAAAATATAACCTAACCACAACGGCTGGGTCAGACTTCCATTCCTTCAGCTCCCATAATCACGCAAACGACATTGGAATTTCTGTTGAGGAAAACACTTTGCCTTGGGCAAAAATTTTTGGTTAAACATAAGACTACATAATAATATAAAATGAACGAAGAATTAAAATTACACGTTAAAAACATTGCAAATAAATCACTAGAAACACTGCAACAGCTTGGTGCTAGTGGCGATTTTTATTTCGCACACGGCATTTCCAACAACCTCTCCTATTGTGACGATGAGTTGGAAGAATGTCAAACAGATGAAAGCAGTGCAGTTTCCATCCGTGCAATTTTCCCTGACGGCAGGCAAGGAATTGCCTGTGGAACTGCATTGGACGAAAAAAGCATAATACATCTTACAAAAATGAGCGTTTCAAACGCAAAACTCTCTCCGCCAAAGGAAAATATTTACCTCTGTGGCAAGTATGATGTGAGAAAAGATTTAGTTTTTTATGATGACAAAATCGCCCACCTTACATCGCGGGACAGGGAAGATTTCTGCCACTTTTTAACACGCAAGGCAAGGGAAGAAAAGAAAATTATTTCTGTGCGTTCCTCCGCTTTTTCCTGTGGCACCAGTAGTAGCTTTTTAGCAAACACTTTGGGCTTCAACGCTTGGGAGGACAGCACCTATGCGCAGGTCGGTCTCTGCCTCATCGCAGAGGACGGAGCTTCTCCAGAAATGCTCTCTGGCGGTAAGGGAGCTCTCAGACTAAGTGACATAAACCTAGAACAAATTGCCACAAGAGTGGTAACAGATGCTGTCGCTTCGTTAAATCCGAAAGGCATAAAGACTGGGCGTTACGATGTAGTGATAGAAGAAGAATGTGCTTCTGACCTCATCGGTTTTTTGGGCGAGCTTTTCTGTGCCTCAGATGTTCACAAGGGCAAATCTATGATGGCAGGAAAGCTAGGACAACAAATCGCGTCTAGTTGCGTAACTTTACTTGATACCGCCACTATTCCTTGGGCGTTTGGCAGTAGCAATTTTGACGCAGAGGGTTGCCCCACGGGTGAGACTTTCTTGGTAAAAGACGGTGTTGCTTCTTCCTACCTCTACAATATGGAATATGCAGCAAAAGACCATGTAAAAAGCACAGGGAACGCTTGCAGATCTTTTGGCTCTTTGATAGATGTATCCACAAACAACCTAGTGTTACAAACCGGCAAGAAAACAAAACCAGATCTTATAAAAGAACTTGGAAACGGTTTCTATGTAACGGAATTTATGGGGCTACACACGGCAGACCCAATAAGTGGCAATTTTTCGCTAGGAATAAGAGGAAGATTTATTGAAAATGGTGAATTAACCGGTGCTGGAAATGGCGCCACTATGGCAGGTAATTTTACAGACCTCTGGAATCAGATAACAGCTGTTTCATCTGACAGCATTTGGAGTGGCTCTGTTCTCTGTCCTGCAATAGTTTTGAAAGGAGTTGTGTTAGCAGGTGAATAATTTGAAAAAATTCCTTCTAGCTCTCATTGTTTTGGCATCTTTTGTTATGTATCCTAACATAGCCAAGGCTATTGAGGCATCGCTTGTAGATAATGGAAAGGTGATAGGCACAGTAACCGTCAAAAATGAATCTGGCTTGCAGTTTATTTCTGTTGCCTCTCTTTTTAAGGCACTTGGGCTTGAAGCAAAGACATCTGACAAAAACGGGTTATTTGCAAGAGACAAAGAGGGACGAAGCGTAAATTTCTTTGACGGAACGAATATGGTTCGCTCTCTTGGTGAGTTTTTAGTTGCAAAAAAACCGGTAAAATATGAAAAGCCCTACCTTTGGTGCGACACGCAAACAGCTTTTAATGCTTGCCAAAAATTTCTAAAAGCAAATGGAAGAACTGTGTCCCTCTCAACAAAAGCTCTATCCAAGCAATCATCCCCCCTTATAAGGGACAGCAAAAGACCAATTACCATTACTGCTGAGCAAGACAGTAACACCACTTCCTTGGATGAATTGATGCAAAAAGCTGGTTCAGTCATGCAAAAAACTCTACCCAAACTACTGCAAACGAGCAGTGCTACCACAGGCGAAATTGATTTTAGTCCAAAACATCAGGTAATAGCTACTATTATTCCTGTAACAACAGGAGGAGCGGATTCAACTGCTACAATGCCACAATCTGCACAGCCAAAATTTGCTCTTGCTTCCACTGACCAACCCACAATAATACAAACAGCTACACAGTCAAAAATTACTCCTGATTCGACTGATATAAAAACACAACCTACACCCCCCACCACAAAACAAGCAACACCAACAAAAATAACCCCACAGGCAAAACCAACTACACTAGCAAAACCCAAAACAATTTCAATTCCAAGAGCTACACAAAAACCACAGGTCGCACAGGCAACAGTGACTACTGCAAAAACACAAGAGTTAAACATGCAGGCGATGCCATTAGACACCACAAAGCAACAGCACACCAACGCAAACTCTCAAAAGCCAATAGTAGTGTTGGACGCAGGACATGGCGGACACGACCCTGGGGCAGTAGCAAACAACGTTCGGGAAAAGGATATTGTCTTGAAGGCAGTGCATGAATTGGCAGCGATATTGCGTAATCAAGGAATTGACGTTCGCCTCACCCGCTCCACAGATGTTTACCTTAAACTTTCTGACAGAACAGCCATTGCAAATAAGTGCAACGCAAACGTGTTTGTTTCTTTACATTGCAATTCCTTGGCAAAGAAAAATTCCGCTGTTTCTGGGCTTGAATATTACATAATGGCACTCCCTCGTGACAAGGACTCCATGGCGCTTGCTATTGCTGAAAACAAAGAGCTTGCAGGGGGAAGCAATGCAATAACCTCTCCTGCCGTTACTGATAAAAAGACAAAGGTGCTTTTGCAGATTCTTGGCGATATGCAACAAAACGACAAGATTGACGAAAGCACTACCTTTGCAGAATATCTATACAATTCCTCTCTTGCTTCTGGGCTCAAAATGAGAAAGGTTGCACAGGCGCCGTTTTTTGTCCTTCGTGGTGCAGCCATGCCAGCAGTTTTGGCAGAGCTTGGCTACCTTACAAACAAGGAAGAGGCCCAAAAATTGACAACAGTAGCATACAGACAAAAACTCTGTAATACTATTGCAGTGGGTATTGTCCGTTATCTCAACGAACACCCAACAATTACAGAATAGCAATACTTACCAAAACACAAAGAGTGGTATCAACCATTTAAGTTGATACCACTCTTTTCATATTTTTTTATTTTTTTATTTAGTTTTGCCAAACTCTATCAAGTCATGCAAAAGAGCCTGACCAGTTTCACGTCTGCCAGCACCTGGCCCGATGAGCGTTATATCGCCAAGGTTATCCGTCGTCAAGGTGATAGCGTTTGTCGCTCCGGAAACAGAAGCAAGAGGATGTGTATTTTCCAATTCTCTTGGCATTACATAAAGGTGCAGTCCATTAACATCTCGACGGATTCCTGCAATGAGTTTTATTCTGTGGTTATTTTTGGCAGCGGTGTCTATCATTTCCTTTGTGACACCGGTAATTCCAATTCGCTTTATGGAAGCAAAGTCAACATCTATTCCATAGATGAGCTTTGCCAAGACTAGCACCTTTCCTGCTGGATCATAGGCTTCAACGTCCTGTTTTGGGTTTGCTTCGGCAAAGCCTAAAAGCTGTGCTTTTTTCAAAGCAGCTTCGTATGTCTGTCCCTGCTCCATTTGAGACAGGATAAAGTTTGTTGTGCCGTTTAATATTCCTTGAACCTCTAATATATCGCAACCGGCAAGGCCATTGCGCAAAAGGTCAAGAAGCGGAGTGCCAGAGAGAACCGTGCCTTCACAGAAAATTTTTGCATTGTGGTCACGCGCAATATTTCGCAACTCGTCAATTGCAAGGGCAATAGGACCTTTGTTTGTTGTTGTAACACTAATGCCGTTGCTTAAAGCAAACTTTATGTGGCTCATTCCAGGCTCGCCTGTTTCAAAATCTGTTGGCGTACATTCTGCCAAAAAGTTTGCACCACTTGCAAGTAACACATCACGGAAATCGCCACTTGCCTGCTCAAAGCGTGACAAATTGCGTTCTTCGTGCAATGCAGTGACAACGTCATCAAGATTAAATCCGTTTTTGTTACAAATTGTACCCTTTATCTTGTCGCTTACCATAACTAGCGAAAGGGAAAAGCCAAATTTGTTTTTTAACAATTCTTTTTTTTCTGCCAAAAGCTCAATAAAGGCTGTGCCAACATTGCCACAACCAATTAAAGCAATTTTTATATCCATAAGGGCACCTACTTTTCAAGAATAACAGCGTATTCTACCAAAGATAAAGGTAAAAGTAAATACTTTATGTTAGGACATTCGCCATAAGAGTTTTAGCCATAAGCGTGCGGCTTTGCCACGCTGACATAAAAGCGAGCTTCGCTCGCAAGTTGCTTTTTGTCGGCGAAGCCGCTAACTCTATGCCCTCTATGTCCTCTATGGCAAAAAGGTTTTTATCTTTTGTATCTGATGATATCTTTTAAAAGCGACAGTCTGTTCTCCTTGTCCTTTTCTGTTTCGGGTTTATCTGTCGTTGTCCCGTCAATTACACCCATAATTCCCCGTCCCAACTCTGTCACTCCAACTATCACTTGCAGTGGATTTGCTGTTGCAGCAAAAATGTTGCAGACTTCCTGCACATTTTGAATTCTCTTTAACACATTTATGGGGTAGCAATTTCTCATAAGCAAAACAAAGGTGTGTCCTGCACAAATTTTTTTTGCGTTTTCAACTGCTGCATTTATTAGCTCATCATCATTTCCGTCAAAACGTATGAGTGAATCGCCAGACGCTTCACTAAAAGCCACACCAAATTTTACACATGGGCTTGAAGTTACCATAGCTTCGTAGATATCCTCAACTGTTTTTATAAAGTGGCTCTGCCCCACAATTACATTTGAATCCGCTGGAATTGTTACATCAACAACATCAAATTTTAATTCCATAATAAACACCTCTTTCTTAAAACTAATAAAGACAAAAAAAAAGCGACAGCAACTGTCGCCTTTATACTCTTAAAACTATTTCTTCAACTGTGCAAGGACATCGTTTGTGATGTCTGTGCCACCGTAGAATGTTGCCTCTTTCTCAAGAACAACAGTGATTTTCTTTGCTTCTGCAACCTTCTTAATTGCGTTGTCGATATCTTTGAGGAGTGGCTCCATGAGCTTCTGCTCCTGCTGTGCGAGTTCGCCACGCTTCTTGTTGAAGATTTCCTGTTTCTTTTGGTCATTCTTCTCTTTGTCGATAGCTGCGCGTGCTTCCTTCTCCTTCTGCTCGGAGATCTTCTTCAACTGATCCTGAACCTGCTTAAACTTTGGGTGCTGGAAGAGAATCTGCTGGGCACTGATTGTGCCAACGCTGTCGGCAGCCATTGCAAGAGCTGCAAAACCGAAAACCAATGTTGCTGAAAGAACTGCTACTGCTACAAGTTTTTTCATTTGAATAACTCCTTTACGCGTAAGTTTTAATAGTATGACGATATTATACACTTTTTTAAGTTTTTGTCTAGTGGGGAAATTGTTTTGTATAAAATTTGCTTGCAAAACAGCTGTTAAACTTGTATAATTCACGCGTATTGACATAATTATCCTTATTCTATAACGGAGAAGAAAATGGATTTTTCAAAAAATTTAGAAGAATTGGAAAAAATATTAGCCTTATTAGAGGACGAAGCAAGACCACTGGAAGAAACTTTGGCTTCCTATGAAAAAGGTGTTGCGCTCTTTAAGGAATGTTTTGAATTTGTAAATACCACAGAAAAGAAAATTCAAATTTTGAGCGAAAATGACTTAAATAATCTGGGAGGAACTCAGGATGACATCTAATAAAATTATAAAAGACACCTTTGCAAATTACGCAGACACCTTTAATAAATATATGGAGCAAACACGCCAAGAACGTGCAAAAACTATTCCAAAAAGCCTTTTTAACGCAATGGAATATTCGCTTTCTGTCGGTGGAAAGAGGTTAAGGCCTGTGCTTTGCATGGCAAGCGCTGTTTCAAATGGGCTTGAAACACGACAGGTTTTGCCCATGGCTCTCGGGCTTGAGATGTTTCACACTGCCACACTCATTCATGACGATATGCCCTGTATGGACAATGATGTCTTACGTCGCGGAATGCCATCTTGTCACGCAAAATTTGGCGAAACAATGGCTTTACTCGCAGGAGACTCCTTAATTATAGAAGGCTTTGAGTGGGCACTCTATAACCTTGAGTTGCCAGCAGAAAATGTGCTACATGCTTTCAAAATTATCACAAGAGCAGGCGGTGCTTCCGGCGTTTGTGCTGGTCAGGCATTAGACATATTCCAAGAAGGTGCTGAAGGAGACCCGAATTTTGTGGGCAAAATAGCTGCCAGAAAAACGGGTGATTTGATTTCTGCCGCTGTCACAACCGCTGTGGCACTTGCAGGAAGTGACACAGAAAGATTTATGTGTTATGAAAGTTACTCTCGCCAGTTGGGATTAGCTTTTCAAATTGTGGACGATATTTTGGACGTTGTCGGCACAAAAGAGGAGCTAGGAAAAACAATCGGCAAGGACGCAGAGGAAGGCAAATTGACTCACGTCACCGCCTATGGCCTTGACAAGGCAAGAAAAATGGCAGAAGAAGCATCTTCAAAAGCGAGAGAAATCATTTCTCGCTTTGAAAAACAAGATTCATTCCTCTCACTTTTACCCGAGTATTTAGTTGATAGGACAAGGTAATGTCACTTTTAGAAAAGATAAAAAATTACAAAGACCTCGCGGGCCTTTCAGAAGAAGAGTTACAAACTGTATGCTCTGAACTGCGAGAAAAAATAATCTCCGTTACATTGAAAAATGGTGGGCACCTTGCTTCTTCTCTTGGAGCAGTTGAGCTTACCGTTTCCTTGTTGCGTGTGTTTGACCCAGATTTTGACAAGATAATCTTTGATGTGGGACATCAAAGCTATGCGTATAAAATCCTAACAGACAGAAAAAACACCTTTGACACCTTGCGGACAAAGGACGGCATTGCCGGCTTTCCTCGTATTAGCGAGAGCAAGTATGACTTCTTTACAGTAGGACATTCCAGCACTTCCATTTCCGCTGCAATAGGCTATGCTATCAGCAGAGATTTGAAAAAAGAAAAACACGAAGTCGTTGCTGTAATCGGTGATGGCTCTCTTTTGAATGGCGTGTCCTTTGAAGCCTTGAACAATATAGACAACGCAAAAACAAAAGTTATCATTGTGCTAAACGATAATAATATGTCTATTTCTCCTCGCGTTGGCGGATTTGCAAGATACCTTGCAGAGTTAAGCACAAGTGATTTTTATGTCCGTTTTAAAAATTTTGTGAAGCAACATTGTCGTTCAAATGAAAATGGTGAAATCTTGGCGGACAAATTAAAAAATATAAAACACAGATTAAAATCTCTCATTACACCAAGAATGACAAACACATTTGATGAAATTGGTCTCTCTTACTGGGGGCCATTTGACGGACATAACCTATCCGAAATGGAAGAAATATTCCGCTTGGCAAAGGAATATGATGGCTCCCTCATAATACATTTCACCACGCAAAAAGGAAAGGGCCTTGATGTTGCAGAGCAAAATCCAGCATTGTTTCATGGTGTGTCTGCTTTCAGCACAATAGACACCATTTTGCAGCCAAAAGTCGATAAATCTTGGAGCGCCTACGCACAAAAAGCTTTTATGAATATTGCAAAAAGCGACGAACGAATAGTAGCCTTCACCGCTGCAATGAAAGATGCATTAAAATTAAATGAGTTTGAAAAAAAATATCCCAAACGTTTTTTCGATGTTGGAATAGCCGAGGAACACATGTTGACCTGTGCGGCTGGGCTTGCTGCGGCTGGACTTCTCCCTATTGTTTTTGTTTATTCGACATTTTTACAAAGAGCTCTTGACGCTGTAATTCACGACATCGCGTTACAAAATTTACCCGTTTTGATATTGATAGACAGAGCCGGACTGGTTGGCGAAGACGGAGAAACACACCAAGGTGTGTTTGATGTTCCAATGCTTTTGTCAATTCCAAATTTAATTTTTGCATCGCCAAGAGATGGCAAGGATTTAGAAATCATGGTGCAAAATTGGCATAATACCCCATGCCCAATGGCAATACGCTATCCTCGTGCAAATTGCCCTACGGAAATTGTTGGGGTAACGAATGATAGACCCAATGATGCTAAAGCAGAAATTTTACAAGGCGGTAACAAAATTTTGATGATTGGCTATGGTAGCACAGTTAACCTTATGTTAAAGGCAGCAGCTGAAGTAAAAGCACAGCTTGGTGTTATACCAACCGTGTTAGACCTTCGTTATATAAAACCTCTTGACAAAGAACTATTAAGCCCTCTGCTTGCCAAACATGAGCTTACCCTTACTGCAGAAGAAGAAGGCTTGTGCGGTGGAGTTGGCGAAAAGATAGCGGGGCTGATTGCCACTAACAATTTGAAAACAAAATTTGTTTCGCTGGGTGTTCGTGACGAATTTGTTCGCCATGCCTCACGAAGCAGTCAATGGGACGAATCAGGACTCACTGTGTCCAACATCGTCAAGGTATGTAAGGAACATTTGTCTTGAGTAATTTGCTAGTCAGACTAGACAAATATTTATTTGATAGACATCTTGCGCCTTCAAGAACAGTAGCACAAAACTATATAGCAGACGGGCGTGTTTTTGTAAATGGATTATTGGCGACAAAGGTTTCCATGCAAATTGCACCCACAGCAAGTGTCAAGGTAGTGCATACAGAAAAAGAATGGGTAAGCAGAGGAGCATATAAGCTTTTGCGTGCTTTTGAAGTTTTCCCCATAGATGCTCACGGTGCTGTTTGTCTTGACATAGGAGCTTCTACCGGCGGTTTTACAGAAGTTTTGTTAGAAAACGGAGCACAAACTGTATATTCAGTTGATGTTGGTTATGGTCAGCTTGCTTGGTCCTTGCGCAACGACAAGAGAGTTGTTGTAATGGAACGGACAAATGCAAGAAGTTTGTCCGCCGAACAATTTGATAATAGGAAATTAGACATTATAGTGTCTGACGCATCTTTCATTTCTGTTAAACTTTTGTTGCCTGTGATAGAAGAGCTACTAGCAGATGACGGAACGGCAGTAATTTTGGTAAAACCTCAGTTTGAAGCTGGTAAAGAGCGAGTCGGAAACGGTGTAATAAAAGATTCCACCTTGCATTTAACAATATTGGAAGAAGTGCGTGATTTTATTTCTTCTCAAACGAATTTAACACTGGCAGACGCAACATATTCCCCCATAAAAGGACCAGAGGGGAACATTGAATTTTTGTTTCTTTTAACAAAAACAAAAAAAATGGACGAAATACAGGAAATAGACCTAGAAAAAATTGTTTGTGAAGCACATATAAATGCAAAATAAATATGGAGAAAGAATGAAAGCTAATTTTTTGCCAAAAAACAATAATATCGGACTTGTTTTTAACTGTGACAACAAAAATTGCCTTTCCTTTGCTCAGGAATTAATTGCTTGGGGCAAAGAAAAAGGCTATAATTTTTTGTTGCGCGAAGATGAGGCAAAATTTATAGGGCTGTCCCCCACCGACAACGACCAATGGAAAAAAAATATTTCCTTTTGTGTCGTCCTTGGTGGTGATGGCGCTATGGTGAGAGCATCACATGTTGTGTATAGATACAATATACCTCTACTTGGCGTTAACTTTGGGCATCTCGGGTTTCTTGCCTCTTGCAATGGAACAGACTGCAAGTCTATGATAGAAGCAATTTTTGTCGGAGAGGCTTTTTGTTTGAAGCGCAGACTACTGCTTGTAAAGGTTTGGCGTGGTGGCAGAATTGTAAAAACCTTTAGAGCCTTGAATGATGCAGTAATTTCTTCCTCGCTAATTTCTCGCATTGGGCATTTTATCCTCGAGGTTGGCGGTAAAAGATTTGTAGATTTTTTAGCAGACGGCATTGTATGCTCCACCCCAACCGGCTCAACCGCATATAATCTTTCTGCCGGTGGCCCGATTGTTCCTCCACATGCACCACTTATGGTAATGACACCAATCTGCGCTCATACACTAAACGCAAGGCCTGTTGTGTTTAGCGAAAATGATAATATCACTGTCGTTCCCACCATTAAAGGCGCAAAACATGTATTGACTGTTGATGGACAAATTGCATACAACTTGAAACTTAACGACAAAATTGAAATAGAGTTAGACCCCAAATATAAGATTTCTACCTTTGCTTTGCACGACGATAATTATTTTGCTATAATTCAAGAAAAGCTAGGTTTTGGAAGACGTTAGGGGTGGTGAAGAACAATGCTAGATGAATTGACGATAAAATCTATTGGTGGCATTACTTCTGCCACTCTCACATTTCACGGTCGTTTCATAGTCATAACGGGCGAAAGCGGAGCCGGTAAAAGTAGTATAGTTCGTGGAATTGAATTTATTACAGGTCGGAGAGCTCAAGCAAACCTTATCAACACGAGTGCAGAATTCTGTGAAGCGCAAGCTACCTTTACAAGTAAACCAATAGCAAACCTTCCAGAGAGCTGTCAACCACAGGAACAAACACTTATCCTTTCCAGAAATTTTTCAAGATCCGGCAAGGGACAGTGCAAAATACAGGGACAAACAGCTCCCCTTACCATGCTTGCCTATGCTGCTGCACAAAATATGGCTATCCAAAGTCAATTTGCACAACTTTCTCTGCTTGACCCACAGAAACAAATTTCTATCGTGGATTCTTGCGGTGGCACAGAATTATTGGAAGTTAAAAAATCATTGCAAGCTGTGTTTAACGAAGCTTTGCAAACCGAAAAAAAATTGCTCGAAATAAAAAAAGTGCGTGCAGAAATAGAAGAACAATTTGACAAGGCACCATTGATTTTGAAAACTGCAAAACCACTTAACCTTTCCCCAGACTGCCTAGATAAGTGGGATAGTGAATATAATGCACTAGATAAAGTGGGAGAAACAAGACAGCAACTTGCCTCTATTCTTTTGGCTCTCACAGCAAATGAGGGCGGAATTTATCCCAAATTAGAGCATATCTGCCAAAAACTTTACGGCGCAATAGATGTTCCAGATGAAAAGAAAAATATTTTGGAAAACGCACTGGATTCTCTTGGTAACCTCACAAATTTTGTTTCTGATCTCACAAAAGAGCAAATGGACGAAAGCGAGATAGAAGAACAAAAGGAAGCTCTTGAATCAAAAATGGGATTAGTGCGCAAATTGCTCCGTGTTGCCAATGTTTCAAATGTTGAACAGTTAATTCAATATATGGAGCGAGCCGAAGAAAAACTCGCATGGTTGGCTTCATCTCGTCAAGAGGTAGAAAATCTAGAAAATACACGCCAAACCTTGAGAAAGCAAACAGCAGATCTTGCTCGGAAGTTGCGCGAAATGCGCAAAGTCGCAGCTGTTTCCTTGACAGAAAAAGTTAATAAAAATTTAGCTGACATGGCAATGGAATATGCAAAGTTTGGTATAATTGTCGAGGAGCTCGGGAGCATTCGTGCGAATGGCGCGGAAAATATTATCTTCACCCTCTCTATAAAGGGTGGCGAGGCATTGCCTGTGGCAAAAAATGCTTCTGGCGGCGAGCTGTCACGAATATTGATTGCCTTGCAGGTTTCTTCTGACCCGACACTTTTGCCTGACAATATGGTGTTTGACGAAGTTGAGGCAGGACTTGGCGGGAAAACCGCTTTTCTTGCTGGGCAAAAATTAAAAGAGCTCTCTCGCGTTTGCCCTACGATTTTGATAACTCACGAAGCTTCTATTGCTGCCATGGCAGATCAGCATTTTGTTGTTAGACGTTTGGGAGAAGAAACAATAGTTGAAGAAATAAGCGGTGTCGAACGGCAAAAAGAAATCGCAAGAATGCTTGCAGGAGAAGAATCCCTAGAAGCAATTGAACACGCCAAAGTTTTATTGGCAAATAATTCTTAAATAAATTTATAGACGAAGGAAAAATGACATGAGTAAATATTTAGTAATATATGGCAAACCACGCTATTTTGGTATTGTATTGACAGATACAGAATTGAATCGTGGAGATGTGATAGTTTCACAAACTATACGCGGTGAGGAATTGTCTACTGTAATTTCTCCCTTGACTGATGAACAAGAACAAGCATGCAGAGGTATGTTCCGTAGTCTTGAGCATAGTGAAGGTATGGCAAAATCCCAAGAGCCACTTGTTACAGATGTAACATACGTATCTCCTGCATCTGAAGAAGACCTTGAAGAAGCCGCTTTTCATCGCAAAGAAGAACCAAAATGGTTAAAGGTTGCAAAAGAAATCCTTGCAGAGCAAGATATAGAAATGAAGTTAGTGGACATTGAGTGTCTACGCTGTGAAAAGAAAATTTATTTCTATTTCTCAGCCGAAGGACGCGTAGATTTTAGGAATTTTGTCAAGGACCTTGCTAAAGAATTTAAAATGAGAATAGAGCTCCGCCAGCTTAGCACAAGAGACGCTGCAAAGGTTGTCGGTGGCGTTGCTCCATGTGGACACGCTTGCTGCTGCAACTATTGGCTCAATCAGTTTATGCCTGTTTCTATTAAAATGATAAAGGAACAAAATCTAGCGTTAAATCCAGTAAAAATTTCTGGAATTTGTGGCAGATTAATGTGCTGTATGTGCTTTGAACACGCCGCTTATCATGAGGTGTGGAAAGATTTTCCACAGCATGGCACAAAAATCAAGATGCCAGATGGCAGAGCCGCTATTATCACAGGAATTGATTTGAAAACAAACAAACTTCGCATTTTTGTGCCAGACAGGGGAGAAGTCCTTGTGGCAAAAGACGAATTAGAAACAGTTACAAAGGCTATTGAAGAAGGCACAGAGTGGAAAACCGAAGATGAAAAGGAAAAGATGAACACAATAAAGCAAAATCTTGTCTCTTTCGCTGAACCTGAAACCACTACAAGGCTTGATACTCGCGAAAACCAGGAAAACAACGCTGGGGCTGTTCAACAAAAGCAAAATTTTGTAGACAATCATCACCAAGAAAGACACTTTCAAAAAAAGCAAAAACACCATTTTCTTGGTAGAGACAATTCATCTAGACATGGTGCTCTAACTGCTAATAGCTCTTCCAATACCGAACAAAAGCAGGGCAGAAGAATTACCTTTAAGCGTAAATAGTTAGGAGATTTTTATGGGCATTTTTTCCAAGGTTAAAGGCACACTGAATAAATGGTCGCAGGAATTAACAAATGCGTTTTCCTCCGAGCCAGTTGATGATTTGTTTTGGGAAGAGCTTGAAGATGAACTTCTGTCCGGTGATGTCGGGCTTGACACAACAGAAAAATTACTTGACGAGCTTAGAAATATAATGGAGCAAGAAGGAATTGCAACAAGAAAAGGTCTAAAACGAGCCTTCAAGAGACTGCTCTGTGAATTATTGAACTCTGTGCCAAATATGGGGCGCCCACTGGCGCAGCCTACAAAACCATCTGTTTATGTGTTTATTGGCGTAAATGGCAGTGGCAAAACTACCACCTGTGGCAAATTGGCATATCAATTAACCCAAAAGGGGCAAAAGGTTATTCTTGCTGCGGCAGACACTTTCCGTGCTGCTGCAATTGAACAGCTGGAACAATGGGGACAGAGAGCACATGTGCGCGTAGTGGCACAGGAACAAGGGAGCGATCCAGCAGCCGTTATCTTTGACGCTGTCTCCTCTGCAAAGGCTACAAATGCAGATGTTATTATTGCAGACACAGCAGGAAGATTACACAACAAATCCAACCTCATGGAAGAGCTAGGTAAGGTTACACGCGTTATAAAAAGGGAAATTCCAGAGGGTCCAGCCGAGGTTCTCATTGTTCTTGACGCCGTCACGGGGCAGAATGGATTTATCCAAGCAGAAACATTTAATAAAATTATGCCTATAAGCGGTGTTGTCTTAACAAAATTTGACAATACCGCAAAGGGCGGAATTGTCCTTGCCATTGCAGACAGATTAAAACTCCCTATCCGCTATGTCGGACTCGGCGAAGGAATTGACGACTTGAAACTTTTTAATCCCGAAGAATTTGTTGATTATCTGCTTGACGCAGAAGAAAGAGAAAGAGACGAAATTTAATGGATTTTCTCTTGCCCGAATATGATAAACTTGTTCACCACCCGCGTGAGCCAAGGGTGAAAAAAATTTTAGCACTTCTTGTGCCACAAGATGAGCCACAAATTTTTGAAGAAGCCAAACAATTGCTTGAAAAAGAATGGGGCACACCGCAAAGAATCAGCCATAGAATCCCTTTTGTTTGGACAAATTATTACGAAGATATTTCTCCAAAACTTGATAGAATTTTTTTCTCCTATCCGTTGCTACACAATTTTAGTGATCTCGCTTCTTGGAAAAGGCTAACGGTTGAGATAGAGAAAAAAACGGGAATTACACGTCGTGTAAATCTTGATCCTGGCACAATAGATGGAGCAAGACTTGTGCTTGCTTCCACAAAGGGACAGGCACACAGGGTATATTTGTCGCAAGGAATATTCTGTGAAGTTACATTATGTAAAAGAAAAGGGCACTGGGAAAGCTTTTTTTATACCTTTCCAGATTTTAAAAGCGGTGCTTATGATGAATTTTTAGAAACAGTGCGTCAGGATTGGAAAAAAGAAATAGAAAAAATTAAAAATTAGCACTAACAAAAAAAGTGCTAGAAGTGTATAATACGCACATAAAAATTAAACAATTACCTTGGAGGGCTAACAATGTCAACACCAAACAGAAATTTAGCGTTAGAAATGGTTAGAGCAACAGAGGCAGCTGCAATCTCTGCTGCACGTTGCATGGGACGTGGCAACAAAAATGAAGTTGACGGCGCAGCCGTTAATGCAATGAGAAGAGTGCTAAACACCGTTCAAATGAAGGGTGTAGTTGTGATTGGAGAGGGTGAAAAGGACGAAGCTCCTATGCTCTTCAATGGCGAGCAACTCGGCTGGGCAGAAGATCCAATGCTTGATATTGCAGTTGACCCTGTGGACGGAACAAGACCAACAGCAGAAGGCAAACCAAACGCAATCAGCGTTGTTGCATTTGCTGATCGTGGCTCAATGTTCAACCCAAAACATATTTTTTATATGAACAAAATTGCGGTAGGACCACTTGCAGCACACGCAATTAACATAGAGCAAAGCCCAAGCGATAACGTCAGAGCAGTCGCACGTGCATTGAGAAAGGCAACTCAAGACGTTACAGTTGCAGTTCTCGACAGACCGCGTCACGCAGAATTGATAAAAGAACTTCGTTCAGTTGAAGCAAGAATACTTCTTGTTGCTGACGGCGACGTTGCAGCAGCTCTTGCCACTTGCAAACAAGGCAGTGGCGCTGATATGATGATGGGTATTGGCGGTTCACCTGAAGCAGTTATCACAGCTTGTGCAATGAAGTGCATGGGTGGTAATTTGCAGTGCAAACTGTGGCCACGCAACGAAGAGGAAGCTACAAAATGCAAAGAAAACGGGCTTGATTTAGATCGTGTGCTCTACCTTAACGACCTTGTAAAATCCGAAAACGTATTCTTTGCTGCAACTGGTGTCACAGACGGCACATGGCTAAATGGTGTTCGCTATGCATCTGACGGCATCCTTACTGATTCTGTTGTTATGAGATCAAAAAGTGGCACAGTCCGCTACATAAAGGCAGTTCACAATCCATTCAAGGTTAATTACAACGAATAAATAAAAAATAGCCTGCGAAAATTTTCGCAGGCTATTTTTCTCTAAAAAAATGAAATTTGTGTTATAATACCCCGTTGGAACTAGGAGGCGATTTTTTATGGCAAAAAATCAAAGTGATTTAAACGCAATTAAAATGACAAGAGAAGGCTACGACAGATTAAAAGACGAGTTGGCTAATCTTCGTGGTGACGGTAGAAAAATAGTTGCAGAAAAATTAGAAGAAGCACGTGCTTTCGGTGACTTGTCTGAAAATGCTGAATATCACGCAGCAAAAGAAGAGCAGGAAAAATTAGAGAACAGAATTCTTGAACTGGAAGCGCAACTTGCAAAGGCTGTTGTTGTCGAGAAGAAAGATATAGACACTAGCACAGCAAGCATTGGAACAGCAGTTACTATTACTGACAAAGCAACGAAAAAAGTTTATACCTATACGCTTGTTGCAACAGAAGAAGCTGACATAAGAGAAAATAGAATTTCCATGTCTTGCCCTGTTGGCAAGGCAATAATCGGTCACAAGGTCGGTGATGTCGTTAAGGCTCACACACCACGTGGCATCAGAACACTGCTAATAAACGAAATAAAATAATCTTGCCTAACAAAAAATTAAATAAAAGCAAAGCAGAGAAACAAAAATTTCTGCCTTGCTTTTATTCTTTTGCATAAAAAATTATTTATGTTCAATAAAATAACAAAACTCTCTTGCATTTTTTTTCTGTTTGGCGTATAATACCTAGCCGTTAATGAGAAAGACATCGGAGGTGTATCAGTATGAAAGAAGGCATCCATCCTAACTATGTAAAATGCAAGGTGACATGCGCATGTGGCAACACATTTGAAACAATGTCTACCGTTGGTGATATGAGAGTTGCTGTTTGCAGTGCTTGCCATCCATTTTACAGTGGCAAAAAAGGCCGCGTTATAGAGGCAGGTCGCTTGGAGAAGTTCCGTCAGAAATACGCAGGTATTAACTACGGACAAAAAGCAAAAGCAACAGATTAAAGATTATTTAATTTTGAATTTGAAAGGAGTGCAATGCACTCCTTTTTATTTTACGGATTTTTTCTATTATGATATAATGCAAGCAATAATTTCTTGTTGAGGTTGAAAAACATGTATGTAAAATTAATAGCTCACACCCCTGAACCTGATAAGGTCGTAGCAGCTGCCGCAAAGCTTTGCTATAGCGCCAGTTCCGCTGTTGAAATTTTTGATGGACTAACAAGTGAAAATTGTGCCAAATTCTTGCAAATTTTGCAAAAATCTGGACACATGTCACCATTTGAGCATGCTAACTTTACCTTTGCTATTGACGGCATTTCACGCGTTACTTCCCACCAACTTGTTCGTCATAGAATGGCTTCATTTAGTCAACAAAGCCAGCGCTATGTCGGCATGGAAGAAAATGATTGCGTTTTGCCACCTTCTCTTGACAACATAGACGGTGCAAAAGAAGTCTTTATGGCACAGGTAAAAAATGCTAAAGAAGCTTACAACAAATTAATTGCCCTTGGTGTTCCAAAGGAAGATGCTAGATTTGTTTTGCCTCATGGTGGACTAACACGCATAGTTGTCACAATGAACGCTCGCGAACTGCACCACTTCTTTTCACTCCGTATTTGTCACAGAGCACAATGGGAAATACAGTCACTTGCAGTGGCAATGCTTAAGGAAGTAAAGCGTGTCGCCCCACTTCTTTTCAGCAAGGCAGGCCCTAGCTGTGTATCAAAGGGTAAATGCGAAGAAGCACGCCCATGTGGCAACCCAATAAATCCTGAGGAACTTTAGGCACAACACAAATTATGAATTTTGTAAAAAAAATTGCAACTCTACTCTACTTGTCATTTGCTTTGACCAGTGAAGAATGTTGCAAAAGAGACACCCTGCCAGTCGGTGGGCAAGCCGTAATTGAAGGCGTGCTCATGAAGGGGCAAAACCTTTGGGCAATGTGCGTCCGTAATCCAAAAGGAGAGATTGTTACAGAAACGTGGCAACCATCTACATGGATTCAAGCAAAATTTTGGAAAATTCCAATTATACGCGGTTTTGCCACTATGATAGAAATGATGCGAGTGGGACTAAAAGCAATATCAAAAAGCGCTGACATTAGCCTTGGTGAGGAAGAAAATTTATCCGCGTTGGAAACAGCAGGCACAATTGTTTTTGCACTCTTTGCTGTTGTTGGGCTTTTTATAGCACTGCCTATGTTTGCAGGAGAACTAGTTGCAAAATGGTGCAACTTATCTGCCTTTGCAGAACACGCACTTGAAGGATTATTCAGGGGAATAATTTTTGTAGCCTATGTGGCAGGAATTTCTCTTTTCAAAGATATTGCACGGGTATTCGAATACCATGGAGCAGAACACAAAACCATCAATGCCTATGAAAATGGCGCTATCATGACGCCAGAAGAAGTTTCTAATTTTTCACGCATTCATCGTCGCTGTGGGACTTCTTTTTTGATAATAGTTATCGTTGTTTCAATAGTTGTCTTTGCCCTTATCCCAACGACAACAATTTTTTGGCGTATTGCAAGCCGTGTGATTTTGCTTCCTCTCGTCATTGGCATCTCATATGAAATCATAAAGGGTGCAAGCAAGTCAAATGGAATTGGAAAATGGCTAGTCACTCCAGCACTTGCACTACAATTTATTACGACAAAGGAACCATCAAACGACCAATTAGAGGTTGCAATCAGTGCTCTTAATAAAGCATTAGATGCTTAAAGATATTTTTTGTAAAGAGCAATCGAGTAGGAGGCTACCCATTATTTGAGTAGCCGACCTCTCACACCACTGTGCATACCGTTCGGTACACGGCGGTTCAATAACCTAAATGCAGTTTCTTGTATC
>CALELF010000159.1 GCA_937902895.1 uncultured Synergistaceae bacterium
TGATTCGTTACTTCACTCTACCATCCCACACTTTTCCGTGAAGAGCCCATTTTTTTTATTTCGCCATTAAATTTTATTGTTTTATTTCGCTATTTCGCATTTTTGAATTTTATTTGATTTTGCGAAATACATATTCACGCAAGAGGCAAATTTTGGAAAACGCAACAAATTTAACAAAATACTCCTTGGAAAACGCAACAGATTTTGCTATAATTTATCAGAAAAACGCAACTTATTGTTTGGGGGAGGCTAGAATGCTCAAAAGAAAAATTGAAAAAACTATCAATGACTGGCTACAGTCTGGGACAAAGGCTTTATTAGTCTATGGGGTTCGTCAAGCTGGCAAAACTTTCAGCATAAGAAATTGTTTAACCGAAAGTAAAATTCCATTTGTCGAGTTTAACTTGATAGAAAATCCAGAAGTTTTACAAATTCTACAAAATACTACTAATCCTAACGACATAATTTTAAAATTTTCACTATATGCGAAGCAAAAACTTATTCCTAACAAAACCGTAATATTTCTTGACGAAATTCAGCTTTGCAAGGAATTTGTAACAATTCTAAAATTTTTAGTGGAAGATGGGCGTTTTAGATACATTCTTAGTGGGTCATTGCTTGGAGTAGAAATTACCAATATAAAATCTGCACCTGTCGGCTATTTACAAACTATGTCAATGTATCCTCTTGATTTTGAGGAATTTTTGCAGATTTTTAATGTTTCACATGAAATAATATCAAGACTAGGGCAATCATACTCAACACTAACTCCTGTTGACGAAAGTATCCACAAAAAGCTTATGGATATATTTCGTCTCTACCTGATAATAGGTGGAATGCCAGCAGCTGTCGAAGCCTACAGAAAAACTAACAACATTGACGATGTCATAACGGAACACGAAGCAATAGTTGAATTGTATAAACTTGATTTCACGCGGTATGAAAGCGAGGACAAAAAGCTACTATTACAACGTGCTTATGAGTTAATTCCTGCCGAGCTCAATGCAAAAAATAAACGCTACAAAGTAGCAGATATGAACAAGAATTTTCGTTTTGCTAAAATTGAAGACACTTTAACATGGCTTTGTAAAACTGGTGTTGCCCTGCCAGTTTACAACATAACAGAGCCCACCCTGCCACTTTTGATAAATACGAAACATTCCCTGTTAAAACTTTTCATGTCTGACATTGGGTTGTTGACTACAGTTTACGGTAAGGCGACTAAACTCAAGATTATCAATGGTGAGTCAGATATAAACAAAGGAGCAATTTATGAAAATGTTGTGGCTCAGGAATTGGTGTGCCACGGATTTCCTCTATATTACTATAATAGCAAGAAGCGTGGAGAACTTGATTTTATTGTCGAAAAAGACTGCCAAGTATTTCCCATAGAGGTAAAAAGCGGAAAGGGCTATGAAAGGCACTCTGCTCTCAATAATTTGTTAAATGAGGAAAATTACAACATTAGCCATGCATTAGTTTTTTCCAACGAGAACATAAAAAAAATTGACAAGGTTATCTATTTACCAATTTATATGTCTATTTTTTTACAAAAAGATGATGATAACTTTACAGATATTTCGCTCGCGAGATTTTTATTTTGATGCTGCCTCTATGTCTCTATGGCTAAAAGCAAGTCTTATGGCAAATTCTTGAAACCTAAAATTTTCCCCCTTTACAAAAATCTGTTTTTGTGTATAATACGCTAGTTGTTATCGCAACGCCGGTGTAGCTCAGCTGGTAGAGCAACTGACTTGTAATCAGTAGGTCGGAGGTTCGAATCCCCTCGCCGGCTCCATTATTAGATTATTTAGCCTTGTCTTTGACAAGGCTTTTTTAATATCTTACGACAGAATTTGTATTATTTTTTAAGGTGACAAATATGAGACTTATTATTGCAGAAAAACCCTCACTTGCCCGTGCTATTGCAGACGGAATCGGAAGACCACAAAAACGAATAGAATGTGGCTTCATAGAGATTGGCGATACCATCGTAGCACACGCTGCAGGGCACATAATGAAAGCCTGTGAGCCTAGTGATTATGACGAAAAATATAGACATTGGAGAACTGACGCTTTACCAATAAAACTACCAAAGAAATGGAATGTTACGCCTGATGAAACAAAGCTTGAGCTCTTCACAGCATTAAAAAATCTTATCCTTCAGGCAGATGAAGTGGTAAACGCTGGCGACCCAGACAGAGAAGGGCAACTTTTAATAGACGAAATAATAAATTACTGTAACTATAAAGGTTCTGTTACAAGACTTTTGGTAAATGATACAAACGAAAGTGCTGTGAAAAAAGCACTGGAAGACATGAAATCAAACGAGGAATACAAGCCCTTGTATGATGCAGCTCTCTCTAGGCAGGAAGCAGATTGGACTTGCGGAATGTCGTTATCACGTTTGTTTTCTCTTACTGTGCCAAGAGACGACACAAAGTCTTTAAGCATAGGACGTGTTATCACTCCAACTCTTGCAATAGTCGTTAAAAGAGATTTAGAAATTGAAAATTTTGTGCCAAAACCTTTTTATTCTATCAGCGGAATTTTTACTGTGACGAATGGCGAGTTTACTGCCACATGGAAGCCCAACGAAGACAGCTCTTTTTTAGACGAGAAAAATAGGATTTTGGACAAAGAAGTAATAAATCAATTACGAAAAAAACTCAAAAATGGTGCTATTGGGCGAATTATTAGTTACGATACAAAGGAAGCAAAATCAAATCCACCGCTATTACACTGTATGTCTTCCTGCCAAACAGAGGTTTCTAAAAAACACGGTTGCTCCGTTGAAGATGTTACAAAAGCACTGCAAATTCTTTACGAAAAAAAGTTTACTACATATCCTCGCACACGTTGCGAATATGCAACGGACGCAATTTACGAAAACCACACAAGCGTTTTGCCACGAGTGCTTTCCACCTTACCGGAAAGCATAGCAAGTTCTGTAAGAGAAATAATTGATGTTGATAAAAAATCTAAAGCATTCAATGATGCAAAGGTTGTGGAACACCACGCCATTGTTCCAACTGGAACAATTCCACATAAAAGTGAATTAACAGAAGTTGAACAGGCTGTGTATGATGCAATTGTTGCGCGATACATCGCACAATTTTTACCACCACAACTTTTTGAAGATGCAAAAGCGGAAGTTGAAATAGAAAAAGAACTCTTCAAGGCACACTCAAAAACATGTGTTTCGCTCGGCTGGAAAGTACTCTATGCAAAGGACGCGGAACCAGACACAGATGAAACAGAAGACGAGGAAGAAGAAACACAAACAAATGCACTGCCCCACATGACACTCAGTGAGCCGGCAGGGCTGAGAGAATTAACACAGACAGAGAAAAAGACCACACCTCCAGAACGATTTACAGAGGGCAGTCTTATAAATGTTATGGCAAATGTGCAGCGTTACACAGAAGATGCAAGGTTCAGAGAAATATTGAAGGAAACGTCTGGTATCGGCACAGAAGCAACACGCACAGAAATATTAAAAAGGCTCTATGCAAAAGAATATATAGAGAAAAAAGGCAAGTCTATAATTTCAACCCAAATGGGGCGTGATATCATTGCCGTCGTACCACAGGAAATTAAATCTGTGGAATTGACAGCCTTGTGGGAAGAAAAGCTTTCCCAAATAGTAAGCCGTGAATTTACAAAAGAAAAATTCCTAGAAGAACAGGAAAATTTCTTGGAAGAATTGACAAAAAATTGGCTAAAAGCTCACCCACCAATTCGCTTTAGGCGTGAATGGCATGATACAAGAGAGAGGGTAAAATGCCCCTTCTGCAAACAAGAAAAGATGGTTGAAATTACTTCACGCAAAACAGGCGTAAAATTCTGGAAATGCGAAGCCTGTTCAGAGGTTCTTTATGCAACTGTTAGAGGCAAAATGCCAAAAACTCACAAGTGCTTGAAGTGTGATGGTATTATTGTCCGAATGAGGAAAAGAGACGGAGGCGGATATTATTGGCGCTGCCGTAAGGACGGCAATCATTTCTTTATAGACGACAACAGAACGCCTCGTGAAAAAGAACAATACAAAAGATACTAATCCCAATAGAAAGGGCTCTAATTTCTGACATGAAAAAATTTATAACTGTTTTTTCTTGCCTTGTTATTATGTTTTTCTCACTTTTGCCTGTCAAGTCTGCACAAGCACAACGCAAGGGGAAAATACTTTTCATTCCTCACGATGACAGACCTATATCATGCGACATGCCAGCAGAAGCTGTTTTTATGTTGGGTTACGATGTAGTAATGCCACCAAAGGAACTATTAGGCGGAGTGGGCAAGCTAGCCAATCCAGAAAAACTTGCAAAATGGGCAAAAGGACAAGCAAAAGGTTCAATAGCTGCGGTTATCTCTGCAGATGCCATGATTTATGGTGGGCTAGTGCCATCAAGAAATCACGATTTTAGCACGGAAGAACTAGACAAAAGGGTAAAAAATATAATCTCATTAAAAAAGGAAAACCCCACCTTAGACATATATGTTTTCGGTTCTCTTATGCGAACCCCAAGAGGTCCATCAACATCAGGCAATGAGGAACCCAGTTACTACAAGCTCTTTGGGCGTGAAATTTTTCAAGCAACAGGGTTTATAGATAAAAAAGACATACAAGGCTTAAGTGACGAAGAAGAAAACGCGTTAAATGAATTGATAAGTAAAATTCCAAGTTATGCCTGGCAGGATTGGACTGAGCGAAGAAAGAAAAACCTTGATATCAACAAAAAACTAATTGACCTAATACATTCTGGAACGCTGGATTATTTCATTATTGGTAAAGATGACAATGCACCTTTGTCTGCTACACACATGGAAGGACGTAAACTTGCTGAATACAGCAGTAATTTACCAGATGATAATTTTCAGCTTCTTGCCGGAATTGACGAATTTGCAATGTTGCTTTTGGCACGTGCTGTTAATAAACACGAAAAACAAACGCCAAAAATTGCCGTACAATATAACATCGGTACGGGGAGTGATACTATTCCTGCTTTTTCCGATGAACCAATTCATAATTCTATTGACTCACAAATCGCCATTGCTGGCGCTAAAAAAGTTGCCTCAGATGATGATGCGGATTTTATACTTCTTGTAAATACTAATCCAGATGGTCGCACTGGTGACAGTAATTCTATACCGGATATACCAGCTACAAGCTATAAGCCAAGAGCAGGCACATTTGAATTTGCAAATTTAGTTGAGGAAAAAGTAAATGCAAACTACAAAGTGGTTGTTGCAGATATTGCTTTTGCCAATGGCTCTGACAATGCATTGATGAAGGTGCTACATGAAAGAAATCTTTTAATGAAGCTTCGTGCCTATGCAGGTTGGAATACACCAACCAATAGCACTGGTTTTGCAATCGGACAGGGAATTATAGCAGCTCGTCTTTCTAAAGAGAATTATGAGCGACTTCTAATGGAGCGTTACCTTGATGACTATGTTTATCAAGGTAATATACGGAACAAGGTTATGAATATGTTGCAACAAAAATATGGCAATTATAGCCTTTGTCTAGATCTAAAAGAATATAATAAAGAAGTCGCAAGCGAAACTACAACACTAATACGTGAATTCGCCTTGACACATTTGCCAGAATATAAAGGGCTAGAGAATTTAGAGTTTTCATTCCCTTGGCATCGCACCTTTGAAGGATTGATTGTGCTACCAAAATAAAATATAGAATCTTGAAAAGTAAAAAATAAACAAGGATTGGACGCATTATATAAAACATCTAATCCTTGTTTTTTTGGCTCTTCACGGAAAAGTGTGGGATGGTAGAGTGAAGTAACGAATCAAAGTAAA
>CALELF010000160.1 GCA_937902895.1 uncultured Synergistaceae bacterium
TTTACTTTGATTCGTTACTTCACTCTACCATCCCACACTTTTCCGTGAAGAGCCGTTTTTTTTGTGTTTGAAAAGCACAATTCTTTATGTGGTATAATATCGAAAAATTTGATTTGCGACAAAAACGAGGTAAGAACGTTAATGCAAAACATAAAAATTAAACGCTATCCTAACGCAGAGCTTTTCCTCACCTTTGCCAAGATTGGACTTTTCACATTTGGCGGTGGGTTCGCAATGCTTTCTCTCATAGACCACGAATGTGTGACGTGCAAGAAATGGCTCACGCCAAGCGAGATGCTTGACCTTGTTGCAGTTTCTGAGTCAACTCCAGGGCCAATTGCCATAAACTCTGCAACATACGTTGGCTACAAAAAGAACGGCATAACTGGCGCAATCTGGGCAACCTTTGGAGTTGTGCTTCCGTCATTTGTAATTTTGTTTTTGATTTCAAAATTCTTCGTCCATTTCATGCAATATAAAATCGTTGCAAAGGCTTTTGCCGGTGTTCGCATTGGTGTGGCTATTCTCATCATCCAAGCAGCAGTAAAAATGCTACAAACTATGTTACAAGAAGCTTCTAACAAGCTCCTTTGCATTGCTTTTACGACCGTATTTTTTGCAATTCTCTTTACGTTGAATTTGCTACAAATTAACTTTTCAACAATTTACTTAATCATCATTGCCGGGCTTCTTGGTTACGCTATCTACGGCATACAAGGCAAAAAGTAAGGAGATGTGACACAAATGATTTTGTTAAAACTTTTTACAGAATTTCTAAAGGTTGGCACATTCTCCATCGGGGCATACACAGGAATTCCCTTGACACAAGAAATCGTTTTGCGAAATGCTTGGATAGACAAGGCAATGTTTGCCAATATGTTGGCAATTAGCGAGTCTACTCCTGGTCCTATATTGGTAAACGCTGCAACCTACATAGGAAGTGTCAAGGCAGGTTTTCTTGGCTCTGTCGTCGCCACATTTGGCGTTATCCTGCCGGCATTCCTTGTTATTGTTTTTATCTGTATGCTTTTCAAAAATTGGAGTGAAAGCAAACCTGTGCAGGCAATTTTGCGTGGCGTAAAGCCTTGCGCAATCGGTATAATTTTTGCCACAGGGGCTAATATGCTTCTTGCCTCTCTCTTGCCAGACAACACTTTGGACAAAACAGGAATTTTAATTTTGCTAATTCTTCTAGCTTGTGCAATTTTCTACCACCATAGCACAAAAAAATTCCTCTCGCCCATAAAGCTGATAATTTATTCCGCAGTGCTCGGCATGTTACTTTATTAAATTTTTACGCAACCAAATATCAAACTGTAATAAAAAGCTAAACTTGAAATTTCTACCGTCATTTTTAGGGAGAAATTTCAAGTTTTTGCATTTTTTTGAAATTTCTTCACAAGAGAAATTTCATTTTCTTACGTTTTTTTGAAATTTCTTCACAAGAGTAATTTCACTTTCTTGCGTTTTCTTGAAATCTCTACCCCTATTCTTCGGACATAAGGCTCATATGAAATTTTGAGAAATTCCATATAAAAAGAGGAGAGAAGAGTCATTTGTAAGTTGTAATGGTCAACAGCTCTTGTGACCTCTCTGTTACCTTCTCTTTGAACTATTAAGTATTTCTTAATAGTTGAACTTTCCTCAAGCTCGTTATCCTCAAAAATCTTTTTGATGTACAGAAATTTTGTTAAATCTTAAGAAAATTTCATATCAACAGAGGAGAGAATCAACAAAAGTTGATTCTCTCCTCTGTTTTTAGGCATAAATTATGCTTATTTTGAGAATAAAGCAACATCAATTTTTACTTCACCAAATTCAGCAGGTCGTTATAATTTGTAACAACACTGTAAACAACATTGCCGTTGCTGATTGCTTTGAAATGTTCCTCTGCACAGTGAATTTTTGCCTTTTCAATCGACCGAAGCTCCAAAGATTGTAAAGAGCCTTTTGTTTCTGCAACGAAATAGATATGCTTAACGCTCCCTTCATAGAAAGCTATTGCCCAGTCTGGATTATAATGCCCCACTGGAGTGGAGATGTAGAAACCTCTTGGTAACTTTACATATACAGCAACCTCTGTATTATTCTCCAAATCTTTTGCAAATTTCAACTCGTTTGCTGAATCATAAACAACGTGGTCATATAAATGTTTATTTGTCTTCATTGCATTTTTATCTAAACGCCCTTTAATTGTTGGGTCGGTAAATACATCTGTATCATACTTTTCATCAAGCACGTTGTATGTAATGTGCTCAATGACGACATTCGCTTTTTCTTCATTGATTAGGGATGCCGCCTTGATAATAAATTCCTCCGGATTATCCTTGAACTGATCAAAAATAACCTTTTCAATTCCTGTGAGTATCGCTATTATGTCTTTTCGAGTGAGATTTGTTTCTTCTACCAATTTTCCAATGAGATCGTATTTCACAGATTTATTGGCAGATGCAATATGAGTATCGTAACGGTGTGTAGTCGGAGCCTGCTCCATGGAAAGCCCAGCCTGCAAATCTGCCTTTGATTTTATATCGTTCATCTGCCCTGTTTCTACTGTGAAATATATCTTTGATACACGGAGTTTTCTGTTTAACGCATTGATTGACTTTCTAATAAGTTCGTCTGTATCAAAGTCCACCACATAAACAGATTTTGAATTGATTTTTGACCACAGGGCTCTGAATTCTGCCATAGCCAGCTTATCCTGATTGACATGTAGCTCAATATTATTGCTCCTTGCATTTTCCGGAGCCATTGAAGCAGGATTATAAACAGACTCAAGAATGGTAATCATGTCAGAGACACAATCTTTTACTTCTTCAGCAAATTCAAGAGTGTTATTTCTTTTGTCTTCATAGTATTTATCCGTCAAACTATCATTTTCATCAATATACTCTTTTCTAACAAGATAAAAATAAATTTTTCTAGCTAAATTTGAATCAATTTTAATCCCTTGCCCTGCACTGTCCTTAACAACCTTTTTATCGAAGAGTTCAGCCGTTACCGCTCTTGGACGGTCTGCGACGGCTTCCGCAATTTCTGCTTGGAGTCCCTTTGCAAAACTGTCATAGCTTTCGCTTGCAATAACGGTCAATACATTGACATCGTGCACACTGTTTCCAAGAACATTTGCGTCCATGCGTTCACCGTCTTGATTAACGCAAAGCCTCAAGCCTCGTCCAACTTCTTGACGTTTTCTTACTTCGCTAGAGGATTGTTTTAGTGTGCAAATTTGAAACACATTTGGATTATCCCAGCCTTCTCTCAAAGCCGAGTGCGAAAAAATGAAACGCACTGGGCTTTTTTTTGGATCTCTGTCCAAAAGCAATTCTTTGTCTTTCATAATCAGGTCATAGGCACTGATGTCATCTGAGGTCTTTTCCGTCCTATTGTTCACCTTGCTGTTTGTCATGTGTCCTTTTTGGTCAATGGAAAAATAGCCAGCGTGAGTTGCAGAGGCATTTATGGCATTCAGATATTCCATATAGGTTTTGTCGCCAAGTTTGTGCTGCAGATTATCCAAAATATCCTTGTATTCTTCCTCAAACATTTGTGCAAAAATGCCATTTTGTGCTTGCCCTGCAGTGTCATAAATCTTGTAATGTGCTACTTCATCAATGAAGAAAAGCGACAACACTTTTATTCCCTTGTAGAATAATTGTTGCTCACGGTCAATATGAGAAAGAATTGTCTCACGAATTTGAATACGGCGTAATTGTTCCTCGCTAACCTTACCAACCACATCACCAGCATAAATTTTGATACCGTTGATAAATTCTATGGAGTCATCACGTCCGTCAATCCTGGAAACGACAAAGCCTTTCCGGTATTCTTCCAACTCGCCAGAATTGTCATAGAGATTGTATCCTTCACCGACAATTCTTGTTACAACTTTTGTCCCATTTTTCATTTTACAGTCAAACTGAATTGTGGCAGTTGGAGCATCTTTTGAAAGATTGATACTTTGAAGATATACAAAGCTATCTGTGGCAGTGCTGCCACTTTCTGAAATGCCCTTTACCGCAATTTTTTTAACCAAACGCTTGTTATATGCTTCCAGTGCATCAAGACGATAAATCATATTATAGATGCTATCTGCCTTGTGGGTTGCGGAATAACGCAGTGTGAAAAGCGGATGAAATTCTTTCAAATTTTCCTTCGTCTGCTTTCCCTCAACAGATTGTGGCTCATCTATTATCAAGATGGGGTTTGTCTTCGCAATAATGTCAATCGGTCTGCGGCTGCGGAATTCGTCCAGCTTCATCTTGATACGCTTAGTATTCGCACCTTTTGCGTTAAAGGCTTGGCTGTTGATAATCATAACGTTGATGGCACTATCAGAAGCAAAACGATCTATTTCTGTCAGTTGTGCAGAATTGTAGATGAAGAAACGGATTTTCTTTCCATATTCCTCTGCAAAATGCTCCTGCGTTACCTGAAAAGATTTATAGACACCCTCGCGAATAGCAATGCTTGGAACAACGACAATAAATTTGCGCCATCCGTAATGCTTATTCAGCTCATACATTGTCTTGATGTAGGTATAGGTCTTGCCCACACCTGTTTCCATCTCTATCGTCAGATTATATCTGCCCTCAAGTGCTTGTGAAGGAGCAATTTGATTTGCTCTCTGTATCTTGTTGATATTCTCCAAGATAACCCCATCAGAAAGCTCCGGCAGGATTGGTGCATTGCCAAAGCCAGTGGAGCGGTCGTCAAATATTTTTCCTTGATTATCTGCTACACCCATATCTATCTTATAAGATGTATGACCATATAGCTGTCCTGCAAAAACATCCACAACAGCCTTTGCAGCATCCGCTTGAAATTTTTGATATCGAAATTGTAACTTCACTCGGCTTCGCCTCCCTTCGTGAGTTTGGAGTTTGAAGAGCGGAGAGTGGAGTTTATCGTCATAGTTGAGGATGACAGCATCTTTCGCAGCTCTTCACAATCAAAATATAAGGAATCATATTCCTGTTTTGTTAAATATTCTGTGTCATGCAATAAGTCAAGCCAATACAAGCTTTCATTTGTTTCTTTTAATGCAATATATAGCTTGGCAAGAAAATCTTTTTTACTGATAGCAGTTTCACTTTCTGCAATATTTGCACCTATGCTTGTCCCACTCCGCAATAATTGTTTGGAGAGAACATACTCTTTTTTTTCGTTGCATAGAAATTTATAAAGATTAACAATCCTTACGGCAAACTTTTTGCTCTTGGATTTCACAGTCTTTTCCTGTTCCATAATTCAACTCTCCCCATTTCACACTAATTTAACTACACACTCCACACTCTTTCAACTCCACTCTTCACACTCTACACTCCACACTCTTTTAGCTCCATATTCAATAAGTCAGATGGTGTCTGACCAATTTGGTCGTTGCACACTAGGCACTCATCTAACTCCAAACTCCACACTTAACACTTCACACTCTTTCAACTCCACACTCCAAACTCAAATAACTTTGACCCTTGTATCCGGCGCAAGTAATTTGAATATTTCACCCACATTGATTTTTGCAGGGCTATTTTCAAAGCTACTATCGCGGAACACGGCACGGAGAGGTTTGCGTTTTGCAATTTCTTTTATGACGGATTCTGGCACATTTTCATCAAAACAAGCGATAAGGTCACCATCATTGTAGGTGTGAACGGTAAATCCATCAATTTTTTCGGAAGTATATGGCATTGACAGTGGCAAGCCCCAGTCAAGCAAACAACCAAACAGAAGGTCAAGGTCTGTGCGGTCAGATTTTATGTTGGATTCCAAATCCTTTAGTTTTCCTTGATTATATTCAGCAGGCGAATAATAGACATCATTCATATTGCTATCATCAAGCTTGAAGACACGGAAACCGGTGTCGAGTGTGGAGTTTGGAGAGTGAAGAGTGGAGTTTTGCTTCATCTCTTCTTTTATCTTTGCTCCTGCTCTTCTGATACGTTCCTTGCCAATTTCACAGATATTTTCGAATTCAGGATATTTATCTTCACAAGGCTCTGGTAACTGGACTAACATGAACCGACGTTTTTGATTATCTCTTGCATTCATATCCATAACAGCATGAGCGGTTGTGGCTGAACCGGAAAAGAAGTCTAGGATTATATCCTTACTAGATGTACACATTGAAATAACACGTTCCAAAAGCTTTAACGGTTTTTTCCCATTTTTAAATGATACATTTCCTTGTAAGTCCAAACGTCCCCACGAGATATCATCCCAAAGTGTTCCTTTCTGATTTGCCTTAAATACAAAATTATTTTCTTTTATTGCGCTATCTGAAAACCATACAACTAATGTTTTATTCCAAACATATTTAGTTACTTCCTGTCCTTTGTCTTTTCCTGATTGAGGCACATAATCATATGATAGCAATTTTTGCGAGTCTTTAATTATATCGTTTACTCTCGTGAGAATTGATGTTTGAGCATTTGTTACCATAAAGATTTTGTCAAAGTACTTAGAATATACTTCATCAAGCGTCAATTTTTCCTGATTCATCTTTTCCGAAACAGAGCTAAACTTGAAATTTTCGTGTTCATAAATTTTTATATCTCCAACTTCCTTAACCAATCTCCTGCTTCCTTCATCTTCTAAAATACGCGTATAATAGAATCCTATTTTATTTTCCTTATGTTCTGAAATAAAATCCGAAATGCGGACATATTCAATTGGTGAACTCATATCAAAATCTGCTCTGCTTTTTGAATATAGCAATACATATTCTGTATTCTTTTTTAAACGTTTATCTTCACCTCCGCCACTTGCACCTGAGGTAGCTTTTGTTTTTAAACAAATTACGTTAATATAATTATCTTCACCGAATACTTCATCACATATCTTCTTCAAATTCTCATATTCATTATCATCAATGCTTATAAAAATCAATCCATCGTAAGTCAATAGGTTTCGTGCAAGTAACAACCTAGAATAAATCATAGAACACCAATCCGAATGATACTTTCCTGCAGTTGAGGGATTTTCCCGCTTATAGTTTACATTTCCATCTTCATCAAAATAGCCCGTTCCTTCATTATACTCTTCATTATCCATAATAAAGGAATCCGGATAGACAAAATCATGTCCTGTGTTATATGGTGGATCAATATAAATCATCTTCACTTTACCGAGATAGCTTTCCTGCAAGAGCTTTAACACTTCCAGATTGTCGCCCTCAATATAGAGATTTTCCGTTTTGTCCCAGTCAACACTTTCCTCAGGGCAAGGACGCAAAGTTTTACGAATTGGTTTATTTGCTTCAACAATAGATGCTTTCTTCCCAACCCATGTAAATTCATAGGCTTCATCACCTTCAGCAATATCACTTGAAAGCATTTGCCTTAGCATCTCAAAGTTAATAGCCTTCTTCAGTTTGCCATTTTCATCCCTTGTCTCCGTAATACAATTTGGAAACAGTTCCCCTATCCGATCAATATTCTGTGCCGTCATATCAACCGACTCCATTCTCATTTTATCCATTGTTAATTTGCTCCTCCGCCATTTTTCTGTCCAAATATTTCTGCTTCTAGACGCTTGTACACTTCCATATCTGGAGTAATCAGATGTGCAAGGGTGTCGCGAATGAAAAGATCTGAATTATTGCCGCATTTAGTAAGCCCCAGGCGATGTTTTAGTGCATTATAAATTTCTCCGCGAGCTGACTTGTAATCATCCGTTGCATTTTTTTTATCAATGGAAGTTGCAAGAGCTTCTTTTTTTTCTCGTATACATTCCTCATATTCTTCAGGTTTTCCATTAGCTTCACACAATTTTTTGATTACTTCATCATCAAACATATATGATTCAAGATTTCGTTCTTTCAATACTGTTATGCCCCTGTCTGCATAATCAAGAATTTCCTGCTGGCTATGATCATCACCATCAATCAACTTAATTACTCGAGCGTTTTTGAGTAAAGTTCTAATAATTTCCCCACTATTTTTTTCAATATTTTCTATGTCATTACACGAGCCACCTGAAATAAAGAATGCTTCTGGATGGGTATTGGCGAAAATAGTGGTATAAATACTTTTGTCAAAATCCTTGCGTTTGTTCCCGTTGGGATCACCTTCACAAAACACAATAATCTTAGGTAAGATTAACTTTGCAAAATCACCAAAAGCAAGTTCGTAAAACTTATCCTTTACAGCCTTTCCAACCTTTGACGGACGAATTATTTGATCTATGTCAAAATCCCTTTCGCCAAAATCTAAAAAAACAACTGTACTAGGATATTCTTTCTCGATTTCCTCTGCCTCTTGAAGCATACCTATTGAGTGTGTTGAAAGCCAGAGCTGTGATTGTTCTGGAATAAGCGAATAGAGTTCACGCAATACCTTTCCTTGTAGTTTTGTGTGCATGTGTGCCTCAGGCTCATCAATGCAATAAATTGCATCAGGATAATACTTTGACTCGACAACTATGTCCAGTATCAAATCAAAAGCAGATTTTTCACCAGATGTGAATTCTAAATCATCAAATATACGTTTAATTGCTGAACGTAACGTTCCGGTTAACTCGTCCCGCAAGTCAACAACAAACTTTGTGTCATTTGTCTTGTTATATAAGCCAGAAATTGTGTCTGCAACAAGTCTTTGGTAATTTGTTGAGACAACTTGATCATTTTGGTTAAGCGATTCTAGACGAATCGATTCAGTTGGATTTTGTAGCCTTCGCATGGAATTAATCTTAAATTCAGGTTCGTTTCGATAGGCACTTCTAAAATAGAAATGACCTTTTATATCATTGTTATTGCCCAAGTTGTTAGGAAATTTCTTATCGTGGAAGCTTATATCAACAAGTTCCAACGCTCGTTGATACCATTGAGAGTTGCTAAAATAGTCTTCGTTACCAGTCTTACTCAAGTAATGGTAATCGCCAACATTAGCAAATCCAGAGTATTTATAATAATGGTTGAAGGCTTCCATGAACGATGTTTTTCCTGAACCATTTGGTCCAACCATAACTACTAATTTAGCTGTTTGAGGAATATCCTCAACAACAAGATGTGTGAAACGCTTAAAATTATTTAATTCTATCCGTTGTATCCTCATACCAATCTTTTAGTTCCTTTCTCAATCGTTTTAGTTCCGTGTTAAGCTCCATCTGCCTATTCAGCTGTTTTTCTTTTCGTATTTTTGCCTCTAATGTTGCAATTTGTTTTTGTAGTTGCTTACGTTTTTCGTCATCCGCAACAATTTCTTTGAGGGGGCGAGCATCAACTCCACTCTCCACTCTCCAAACTCCACACTCTCTCCCCTCTCTAATCTTTTTAACAAAGTTTTCATAAACAGAATCAAGATTCAGTCCATCAATCTTGAGAGAAAGCTCCGATTCCGCCAGCCATTCTGTGTGATAATACCTTCCAACCTTAAAGGCGTTATTGCCGGCAAGTGCTGTTTCCTTGTAGGCTGTCCATGCTTGGTATTTTCCTTTATATTCTAGAAGAAAAATAATGTGGTATGGAATTTCCTTATCCATCTGACGAAGAACAGATTCATCCAAAGGTTGCTTCTTCAATTTTATTTCAAATATTTCAATTTCTGTAACAGTTTTGCCTGCTGCAAGATTCAGCGTTGACGTCGCTATCTTGTTTCGCCAGTAGATTACGTCTATTTGTTCTACAAAAAAAACGCTTCATCTGCGATGTTACGTTAAGTTTTTCATAGAATTTTTGTTTTGGAATACGTTTGTTAAATTCCGTTGACTTTGGCAAATCTAACATAATGCATTTTCCCTCACTTTACCACAAGAAAACAAATAAGCTCAAAGTCATCTAATCCAGATACCATGGACACAAGAGCAGAAGTGCCACCGCTTGAAAATAGGCTGTCGATATCGCTTTCTTCTTTTTTGTTAATGATAGAGACTATCGCTTCGTTAAGCAACGCAGAAAGCCTCGTCATATTTCTGCCGTCGTCTGTTTCTTTATTAAATTGCTTGCATAAAGTTGTCAATGGCTCAAATTTTCCACGGCATAAAAGCCGGACAGTATCTAGCAATCTTTTTGGATTGAGATAATCACATATAATATTGCCATCATTCGCAATGTAGACCATGTAGAATGGGTGAATACGATTCTGATTGTCTATATTCACGCTGTCATTGACATTTCGGAGCACAAAGATAACTCCCTGCGGATTTTCTTCCGTGGCAGGGACAACAGCATGAAGCCCTTTAGGCTTTTTGTTTAAGTCCTCGTGGTTCTTTACATATTCAAGCAGGTCAAGCCTAAATTCATTCAAGCCTAGATCCATGATGGATATTCCAGATGACATATCCTCAATATCTACGACTTCTTCCTGCAAGCGTTTTAACTGTGCCTTTCTATATTCCAAATCACCCTTTTCTTCCGGACTAAGAACATTGTCATCTCCTGTGGCAGTCATATCTACAATCTTCATTCTAGTTTCAACACGAGATTTTAGGTTTATATAATCATCCAAGGTCATATCCGGCCAGAAATTCACAAGCTGTATGTGGGCATTTTTGCTTCCAATACGGTCAATACGCCCGAAACGCTGGATAATACGCACAGGATTCCAGTGAATATCATAATTTACAAGATAGTCGCAATCCTGCAAATTTTGACCTTCGGAGATGCAATCTGTTGCAATCAGAATATCTATTTCTGCTGAATTGTTTGGCATTAGGACAACTTTGTTTTTTGATATCGGAGAAAAGCAGGTTAACACATTATTAAGCGTTGCTTTTAGCCCCTTTATTGTTGTGCGCCCTTCAACAGAGCCTGTAACCATTGCTGTATCAAGATTATATTTATCTTTTACATAAGTGCTAACATTATCATAAAGATATTCTGCAGTGTCAGAAAAAGCCGAGAAGATAAGCACCTTTTTGTTTCCTTCGTTGATTGGGTTTGATATTTTTTCATCCAACAAGGAAAATAATGTTTGAAGCTTTGTGTCATGCTCCGGTGTGATATTGTTTACCATCTGAATTAACTGTGTGAGAATGTTGGCATCTTCCTGAAGTTCTTTGCGCCATGTCGTGTAATCCATATCCGCAAGGTCAATTTTTACCTTTTTGCCAACGCTGAATAGATCATTGTTGCTATCTTCCATATCAAAATCATTTTCTTCGACTTCAAATACATCTAAATCTGCATAACCGCTCGCTTCGTAATTGTTTATTTCTTCAATTGTGGAAGCAATAAGGTCTTTAATGCGAGACAAAGTAAGGCGGAAGGAATACACAGAGCTTTCCAGACGCTTTAACAAGTTGATGCTCATCAAACGCCGAATACCACTTTCACGTCCCTGCTGGGTGAGGTTTGAGCCGTTGCCGGAATTTAGGTCTGTATATTTATCCAGCCTGCTTTCAAATATGTAATTGGACGGAGTGTATATAGCAAGACGCAATAACGCAAGCTTTTCATATATTTTGTTGTAGTTTATGGCATTATCCAAGTCCGTCAAACTTGGACGCAAGGACACAGGCTTGAGTCGTTCTGGGAATTTGCCTATCTCATTGATATTGTAATACTTTTCTATGTGCTTTCTGGAACGGGCAATGGTTACACTATCCAGCACTTCAAAAAAATCAAAATCTAGCGTCGTGAGTAGGGCTTCTGTTGTCCTTTTTTCAGGTTCTAACTTGCTCCATGCATTGAAAGCCTTTTGTGCCTGACGGAATATCTCGTCAATTGATTTTGACGTGTTCAAGGTGTTGTCTATATATTCTGATTTGCCCTCATAGGCAAGTGCAAGCTGATTTCTTAAGTCATAAAAACGATTATTTACTGGCGTAGCAGAAAGCATCAAGACTTTTGTCTTTACACCAGCACGGATTATTTTATTCATCAAAACTTGGTAACGATTTTCACCATTGCTTTTGTGTGTGGCAGTGCCACCTTCACCATTACGGAAATTGTGGGACTCGTCTATTACAACAAGGTCATAATTGCCCCAGTTCAAACGGTCAAGATCAAGTCCATTTGAAAATCCGCCATTTCTGGAAAGGTCTGTATGGAATAGCACATCATAGTTTAGGCGGTCTGTTGCAATAGGATTATTTACATAGTTGTCTTTATAGGTGTTCCAGTTCTCTGCCAATTTTTTTGGACAAAGAACGAGAACAGTTTTATTTCTATTTTCATAATATTTGATTACAGACAGGGCTGTAAAAGTCTTACCAAGTCCAACACTATCTGCCAAAATACAACCGTTATATTTTTCAAGTTTGTTGATAATAGCAAGGGCAGCATCCTTTTGGAAGTCATATAGCATATTCCAAATTTTGCTCTGTTTGAAACCCGTTGCCTCATTTGGCAGGACATCCTCTGAAATATCATCAAGAAACTCACTAAAAACATGATACAACGTCATAAAATAGATAAATTCTGGGGAATTTTCGTTATAAACTGTTGTAATGTTTTCAAGAATTTTATCCGTTACATCCTGTAATTTGTTGTTATCATTCCAAATTTGATCAAAAAGTTGTAGGTATGCTGTGCTCATCGGTGCTTCGGTTTTTTGAATCATGCAATATGCGTTATTGCCTCGTTCACAACCTAAATCCACCGTTGTAAACCCATCAAATGGCATATAGCTTTTGTCATCTACATTCATAAAGCCCATCATTCTTTCGTTGGTAATGTTGGACTTAAACCGTGCCTTGCGGTTAATCCAGTTAGCACATTCTTTGGCTATCGCTTTTTGAGTCATCTCATTTCTAAGCCTTATTTCAAATTCTGTCCCGCAAAGACTGTTTTCACGACCAAGGCGAGGAATATAAAATTCACGTTTTTGTTTTTCTGTTTTTTCTTTGGTAAAGGTAGGAGATGTAAAAATAAAACGAAACTCATCCACCTCTTCAAGCTGAGTTTTTAA
Organism: uncultured Synergistaceae bacterium; assembly: GCA_937902895.1. GTDB lineage: Bacteria > Synergistota > Synergistia > Synergistales > Synergistaceae > CALELF01. Next base: position 12,852 of record CALELF010000160.1, read on the forward strand.
CTCTTTATAGGCATACATAGAGAAGCAGGCTGCTGCGATAGAAACCTTGCTTCCCTTGGTTATTGTATCTTTCAAATCGTCACGGATAATATTCGTAACATTATCAAAAATCTTCATATTTGTCTCCTCATATTCCTCAGCTTAAAGTAATTTCGTTCCTCATTATAAATAAAATTCCATAATAGCCTGTTTCTTGCTTAAAAAGACATACACTTTTGTTAATCTTTCCAATTCCAAGTGTAGGCTGTGTATCTGCCACCGCTGATTTTTGTGATTTCATTTTTGTTTATTAAGTCCGCAAGTGCCCTTTGCACTGTTACTTGACTAATATTTGGGCATTTTTCCATAATTTCAGTTTTTGTTATTTTGCCGGTTGTTTGTTTGATAACTTCACGAATCTGATCCGGTTTGGAATGTTTTTTTGCTGTTACTAGCTCAAGTCTTGCAGAAAAATCACGGTATGCGGCAAGTATTATGCCTAACATATATTGAACAAAGGGCAAATAATCGTTTTTCCCCTCATGCCAACCAAAAGAACTATTCTGCAAAACTTCATAGTATGTATCTTTGCTGTTTGCAATGAATTTTTCAACACTGATATACTTCCCCACAATGTAGCCTGCACGATATAGCAAAAGGAGTGTCAAAAGCCTGCTCATTCTGCCATTTCCGTCATGGAAAGGGTGAATACAGAGAAAGTCAAAAACGAAAATCAGAATCAAAATCAGTGGGTCTAATTCATCTTTTTGCAAAGCGTCATTAAAAGAAATGCAAAGATTTTCCACAGCTTCTGCAGTTTGCCACGCCGGTACAGGCTCAAAACGAACATATTTTGTCCCGTCTGGCATTTCCTCTGCAATAACATTGTCAGAATCTTTAAACTTGCCACCGTTTGCACTGCCACTATATTTGAATAAATCACGGTGAAGTTGAAGAATCAATCCTACTTTTGCCGGAATGTAATCGTAGCTATCGTGAATTGTTGCTAGCACGTCTCTATAACCGGCAATTTCTTTTTCGCTTCTGTTCTTGGGTGTGGTTTTGTCTCGGACGATTTTTTTCAAACGTTCATCTGTTGTAATAATTCCCTCAATGCGGTTTGATGCTTCCGTGCTTTGAATTCTTGCAATCTCGACCAAGCTATCAAGAACACTACCCTTTGCACCTACAAACTCACCCTGCTTTCCCTTAAGCTCGTGAATTTGTGAAAGCTGAGCAACAATTTTCGGTGTTAGCAGTTTTTGATATTCATTTTTCAAATCAAATTTTTTCACAAAATAACCTCGCTGCCTCAAATTACCGCGGATATAATACCATCATTTTTATCAAAAAACAACGCAATTTTATCATTTTTTCTTAAAATGATAAAATTGAATCGTGGGTGATAAAAAAAGCCTAACTATACGGAGTATTTTGTATAGCTAGGCTTTTTATAAAATCAAAAAACAACTTTTGATTTTACTCGTCAACATCCACATATTTAGTAAAGTGAACGCCTCCGTTTTCCATAGGCTCTTGCTCCCAGCCCATTTGTTTTAACTTTTTTAGCAAGCTTTCCTTTTTCCTTCTGATTGCAGCTTCCGAAGCTTGCAAGTTTTTTAGTGCTTGCTCGCACTCTGTTCTTTCCGCGGTTACCTTCACTTCAAGCTCAATGAGTCGTTTTACTTCTTCTATGTATTGCCAATCTTCCGTGTATTCCGTTTCAATGAAAATCTTGTCTTCCTCTCCACAGAGTATATCAACAGAGTAAGTTTTGGGTGCACTCCCTGTGGCAATAAATTTATTTGTATTGCTTGCCGAGCTCCCGTTTTTATATTTTTCAACTTCTCCTTCAAGGTAGGCAATCCTATTTTGTGCACTCTTTAGGCGCATATCAGTGCTAGCGGCATATTGATTTGTATTGCTTGCGGTTGGTGCATTTTGGCGTCTATTGAGTTCTCTTTCAAGGCTAGCTATTCTTTTTTGTGCTTCTTCAAGTTTAGTTATTTTTCTTTCCGCTTCCTTGAGTTCTTCCCTAAGACGAGAGGCATCATCATTGCCAAAGATTTCATCCCCAATTTTTTTCGCCCCAAACAATTCTAGAAAGTTCATTTTTCATCCCTCATCATAAATTAAATTCCATAATATTTTTTGCTTCTTCTTTTGTGCCGTTAAAGACAGCTTCGCCATCTTTTAACACCAAAAATTTGTCCGCTATCGCAAAGGCATAATTAAAATTATGTGTGATGAAAATTATTCCGATTTTTCCGTTTTCTTTCAAACGACAAAGAAGCTGCAAAACTGCCCTTGTGGCAAAGTCGTCAAGCCCTGCCGTTGGTTCATCCAGCACCAAATAATCTGGTCTTTGTGCCAAGACAGAGGCAATCGCCACAATTCTCTTTTGTCCACTGGAAAGTTTCAGCGGATCACGGTGCAAAATGTCATCACTCAAAGCAAGTTCCCTTGAAAGCTCGTGCACAATGCGCTCCGTTTCTTCTACCGAAAAGCCAAAATTCTTTGGAGCAAAAGCAATTTCTTCCTCTACCGTTTGACAAAAAATTTGCTTTTCCGCTTGCTGCATAACGTAACCAACACGGCGAGTTATCTCCATTTTGTCTTCCGCCTGTGACACGTCCTGCCCGTCAAGCAAGACACGCCCAGCACTCGGCGTTAAAAGTCCATTAAGATGGTCTGCCAGGGTTGACTTACCGCTTCCCATCTCACCAACGACAGCAGAAATCTGCCCAGCAGGGAATTCCGCGTTCAGCTCTTTTAATGCCACCGTTTCGTCTTCAAATCCCTTGTTGTATATTACAGTCAAATTTTCAATCTTTAAAGACATTTCAATTCACCTTACAATTTTGCTACTGAATTTTAACATAAAAATAAAAAAAGAGCCACAAAGGCTCTTTTTTTCTATGCGTAAATATATCTTTATGCAATCAAATTATCCATTCGCAAAAATCCAAGTTCCGCCAATTCAATATCCGTCATTGCAAAAATTTCTTCCGGCTTTTTTTGCATCACAATCTTGCCATCTTTAAGCACAAAAACTTTATCACAATTTTTAATTTTGTTAAGTGAATATTCAGCGCTAATTATCGTCGTGCCACCGTCGTGAAGTCTTTGCAAAAGTTCTCCAATTCTTTCTTGTCCGTTTCTATCCAGATGACTTGTAACATCGTCCAACAAAAGCACACTAGGTTTCATTGCCAAAGCATCTGCAATCACAAGACAAGATTTTTGCCCGCCGCTTAAACACTCAACATCCGCATATCTTTTATGTGAAAGTTTCACAGCTTCAAGCGAATCACAAACACGTCTTTCAATTTCCTCCTGTGGCAAAGCAAGGTTCTCCGCACCAAAGGCAACATCTTCCTCAACTGTGCTCGCTACAATTTGAAATTCCGCATCTTGAAACACATAGCAAACTTCGCCCTTTCGTGCTTTCATTACAGGTCTGTCATCAAGCAAAGCATCACCACTCGTTTGTGACAGTAATCCTGCAATAATTTTCAAGAGTGTAGTTTTTCCGCTACCGTTTGCGCCAAGCAAGCAGACTCTTTCACCAGAAAAAATATCAAGTGAAATTTCATTCAATATTTTATTATCTTTTGAATAGCTAAAAGAGATATTTTGCAAAGAAATCTTCGGCGTTTGCTCCATAGTTTTTCTCCACCAAGTTTACACTTTTTTACATAGACAAAGCCAGCAGAATAAATGCACATCATGCACCTATTCTGCTGGCTTAAATTATCTAGTCAACAAGGCTGATAACCGCCATTGGAGAAGCATCTCCAACACGGTTGCCAAGCTTCACGATGCGGGTATAACCGCCATTGCGTTCCTTGTATTTTGGACCTAGCTCATCAAACAACTTTATTACAGCTGCTTTGTGTGGCATACGCGCAATAACAAGTCTTCTGTCTGTAAGGCTACCATTCTTTGCTTTTGTTATAAGCTTTTCTGCTACGCGACGAAGCTCCTTCGCTCTTGTAACAGTTGTCTCAATGCTGCCCTCTATGAAGAGACTTGCCGCCATATTACCAAGCATTGCACGCCTGTGTGAGCTGCAACGCCCAAGGCGTCTCATTGTCACATGGTGTCTCATCGGTTAATCCTCCTTTATCTCGTCTAGGTAAGTGTCGTAAGACATGCCACTATCCCCAGCCAAATGTAAATCGTATCTTGCAATCTTCTCTTGAATTTCTGTAAGGGATTTTCTTCCCAAATTACGATATTTCAAGAGTTGCTCTGGTGATCTTGCAACCAATTCATGAATGAAGTTTATGTTTGCTTTCTTCAAGCAATTCAAGCTACGGACAGAAAGATCAAGCTCTTCAACTGTCTTTGTATAGACTGAGTTTTCTCCCATTGGAAACTGCTGTGACATTGGATATGCCCCAGTAGCCTGAAGAGGCTCTGCCGTATTTATTTCTGCATCTTCTGCAAATTTTTCCACATTTTCTGCGGCAACTGCATTGATGATGTCTATATAATAGTTTCTCAAAATGCTGCTTGCCTCAGCAACTGCGTCTTTTGGTGTGACAACACCATTTGTCCAAATCTCTAATGTGAGATTGTCATAGTCTGTCTTTTTACCATAACGCTGTGGATTTACTTCATACTTCACGCGCTTAACTGGTGAGTAAAGTGCGTCTGTCTGAAGTGCATCAATTGGTAAATATGGTGCACGTGGTCTGTCAATTGAATCATATCCAACGCCAACAGCGACATATATGTCCATTTCAACAGAGCAACCATCTTCCAATGTGCAAATGTATGGTGATGCTCCATCTTCATCCAATTGAAATTCTACTTCACTGTTTGGTTCTATGTCCTCTACTGTGACTTCCTTCGCTCCACCCTTTGCTGTTGCAGAAAGATGCAAAACCTGCACTTCATCTGCTTCACATGCAACTGGTATATGCTTTAAATTCACAAGTATTTCAATTACGTCTTCCTTAACACCAGGAATTGTGCTGAACTCATGGACAACACCATCTATCTTTACAGCAACGATTGCTGCACCTGTGATAGATGAAAGCAAAACACGACGGAGTGAATTTCCCAATGTTACACCATAGCCCTTTTCAAGAGGTCCTATGTTGATTTTGCCGTATGTCTTACTAGAATCCAATAATGCTATTTCATATTGACGTTCATGCTGCATTTTCGTTCCCTCCCTTTCTGTGCGAATGACAACAGCACTCAAGCGCCACACTGCAAAAACAATGTGGTGCTAAGCTACTCTTGCTCGCTATATTAGTTACGTGCGTAAAATTCAACGACCAACTGTTCGTCAACTGGAGCGTCTATCTGCTCTCTCAATGGGTTTGACGAAACTGTGCCACTCATAGCTTTTGCGTTGAATTCAAGCCATGCGGGAACTGCCTTTTTGGCTTCGATATTTTCTTTTATAATGTCTATGTCACGGCTGCCTTCTGCAACTGCAACAACATCTCCAACCTTTAATCTTGCGCTTGGAATGTCAAGCTTCTTGCCATTTACTGTGAAGTGACCATGGCAAACAAGCTGACGTGCTTCTGCACGGCTCTTGCCAAAGCCAAGGCGATAGACAACATTGTCCAATCTTCTTTCCAATAACTGTAAGAAGTTGTGACCTGTCTGTCCAGCCATTTTTGTAGCCTGCACAAAGAGTGTGCTGAACTGCACCTCATGCAAACCATAAAAACGACGAAGCTTCTGCTTCTCACGAAGACGCATTCCATATTCTGTCATCTTGCCTCTTTTTGCACCGTGCTGACCTGGCTTTGAATTACGTCTATTCAAAGAACACTTCTCTGTGTAGCAACGATCTCCCTTTAAGAAGAGCTTTGCACCCTCTGCACGGCAAAGACGGCATACTGGTCCTGTATATCTGCTCATTTCATATCCTCCTATAAATTACACGCGGCGACGCTTTGGTGGGCGGCAACCATTGTGTGGAACTGGTGTTTCATCACGAATGACATTAACATTAAGTCCCGCAACCTGAAGGGCTCTGATAGCAGACTCACGACCTGGGCCTGGGCCCTTGACGATGACGTCAACATCTACCATTCCATTGTCCTGTGCAACCTTTGCTGCCTGCTGTGCAGACATTTGGGCTGCGTATGGAGTTGACTTGCGTGCTCCCTTGAAACCAACGTTTCCACCGGAAGCCCAAGACAACGCGTTTCCTTGTTTATCTGTCAAAGTAACTATGGTGTTGTTGAATGTTGAGTAGATGTGTGCAACTCCATAGCTTACGTTCTTTTTTTCTCTGCGTTTACGACTACGCACTACACGCTTTGCCAATTAAAATCCCTCCCCGTAGCCTACTTTGTGGCTTTCTTCTTGCCTGCAACCGTGCGTTTTGGACCCTTACGAGTGCGAGCATTTGTCTTTGTATGCTGTCCTCTGACTGGGAGTCCAAGACGATGTCTAAGACCACGATAGCATCCAATGTCCATTAGACGTTTGATGTTCATCGCAACCTCGCGGCGAAGATCACCTTCAACTACGCGGTTGTTTTCAATTTCTGTTCTGAGCTTCTGCTCATCTTCTTCGGACAAATCCTTGACTCTTGTGTCTGGATTTATTCCTGTTAATTTAATGATATCCTTCGCAATCGCTGGACCGATACCGTAGATGTATGTTAATGCCACCTCGATACGTTTCTCGCGTGGAAGGTCAACACCGGCTAAACGAGCCATTTACGTTACCTCCTTGCACCCTGACGCTGCTTATGGCGTGGGTTTTTGCTGCAGATTACACGGACAACGCCGTGACGTTTGATAACTCTGCAGTGTTCACATATTGGTTTGACCGACGGTCTTACTTTCATAGACTGATACCTCCAAGGTAAAATTTACTCATTATTTTGTCTACTTGAATCTGTATGTTATTCTGCCCCTTGTAAGGTCATACGGTGTAATCTCAACCGTGACCTTGTCCCCTGGCAGGATGCGTATGAAGTTCATCCTCATCTTACCAGAAGCATGTGCCAAAATTTTGTGCCCAGTCTCTAGTTGCACCCTAAACATTGCGTTTGGTAGTGGTTCTAGCACTGTGCCTTTGACTTCTAATGCATCGCTATTTTCAGCCACTGATTTATTCCTCCTTCGTGGAAGATGCACCACGTAGCCTTTGGATAAGCCATCCGTTATCTAGAAGTCTTCCTTCTGCCACATATTGAGCAACATCCCCAAGATAAAAATGTGTGCGCTGCAGGTGAATAACATTCTTTTTTTTGGGCTTCACTGCACTGTAATTAGCCCCATCAGCAATCAAGACTCTGTCTTGCTCGCATCCGACAACCGCAAATGGAAGATGATTATATTTCCCCTGCTTCACAAGGACAACATCTCCCGGTTTGTATGGCACACTTACTCTTCCCATTGTGTCAATATCTCCGACCCCTCGTCTGTAACGAGAAGAGAATATTCAAAGTGCGCAGCATCACTTCCGTCAGCCGTATAGACTGTCCACTTGTTTTCCTCATCAAGCACTACATCCTCTGAACCAGCAGTAATCATAGGTTCTACGCAAAAAGTCATATGACTCTTTACCGTAATTCCTGTTCCCTTCTGTCCAAAGTTGCACACCTGCGGTGCCTCATGCAAATGGCGACCAATGCCGTGACCGGCATAATCCCTGACTACCCCATAACCATGAGGTGCTACTGTTCTTTCAACAGCATTGCCGATGTCTCCCAAGGTTGCCCCTGGGTGAATAGCATCACGTCCCTTATGAAGAGACAAGAGCGTTAGATCAAGCAGTCTCTGTCGATCCTCGCTTATTTGTCCTACCGGTAAGGTGATCGCCGCATCGCCAAAGAAACCTTTGAACGATGCTCCTGTGTCAATGCTTATAATGTCTCCTTCTTCTAGGAATCTCTCCTTCAAAGGAATCCCGTGAATAATTTCGTTGTTTATAGAAGCGCAAATTGTTCCGGGGAATGGTGGTGATCCTGGAACCTTATAGCCCTTAAAAGCCGGCTTAGCATTGGCCTTAAGAATAAGGTTTTCAGCCGCCTTATCGAGCGTTAAGGTATCTACTCCAGGACGAACCATATCTCTCATAAGTTTTAAAACATCTGCAACAATTCTTCCTGCTTGACGCATTAAGACAATGTCGCTATCACTTTTAAAAGTTATCATAGACTAGCCTTTTCTCTCAACTATTTTTAATACTGAATCTTTGCCCGCTGTTGCATCAACAGAAACTAAGATACCAGCCTTTTTATAATATTCAATGAGAGGAGCTGTCTGCTCGTGGAATACTGAAAGACGGTTTCTGATGGTGCTCTCATTGTCATCAGCACGCTGAATAACCTCGCCACCACACTTGTCACAAACACCTTCAACACGGCTTGGCTTGCCAATCGTGTTGTAGATTTCTCCACATTGTTTGCAGACTCTACGAGAAGTTAGGCGACTAACCACAACTTCATCGTCTATTTCAAGAGAAACAACTGCATCAAGTGCTATGCCAAGCTCGGCAAGCATCTTGTCCAATGCTTCTGCCTGTGCAATTGTGCGTGGAAAACCATCTAGCATAAAACCTTCTTTGCAGTCTGGCTCAACCAGTCTTGCTTTCATCATATTGATGATAACATCGTCTGGCACAAGCTTTCCACTTGTCATGTAACCTTGAGCAAGTTTGCCTAACTCTGTTCCCTGTTTTACATTTGCACGGAGAATATCTCCAGTGGAAATATGTGCAATGTTGTATTTTGATTTTACAACATCTGCCTGTGTGCCTTTACCTGCACCTGGCGCACCTAATAAAATTAATCTCATTGCAAATATCCTACAGTCTGAGCAAGCTACCGCTCTTGCCACCATTATGTTTCAAAATTCCTTCATAATGATGCATAAGAAGTTGTCCTTCAATTTGATGAACGGTCTCCAAAGCAACACCAACAACAATGATTAATGCTGTGCCACCAAAGGCAAAGGAATGTATGTTCATCACTCCGGACATTATGTTTGGAATAACAGCTACAATTGCAAGTGCAATTGAGCCACCAAGCGTTAATCTGTCCATAACACGCTGAATGTAATCCTGTGTTGGCTTACCTGGACGAATACCAAGTATAAAGCCACCATTTTTTTTCATATTATCAGCAATTTCTTCTGGCTTGAAAACAATTTCAACATAGAAGAAACTAAAGAAAATAATAAGAAGAACAAAAAGAATTAAATAGAGTGGTTTATCTGGACCAAGATATTTTTGAACTGCTTGGGAAATTGGTCCCTGGAAAAATCCAGCAATGGTGTATGGGAAAATCAATATTGATGAAGCAAAAATTATAGGAATAACGTTTGCTGTATCAACCTTCAAAGGAATGAAGCTTGATTGACCACCATACATTTTGTTGCCCATCATCCTCTTTGCATATTGCACTGGAAGTCTGCGCTGCCCCTCTTGAAGCATAACGCAACCGGCAACAACCAAAATCATCAAAGCTATTGCTATAAGCAATGCAACTGGATTTACTTCGCCAAGCTTCAACATCTGGGTTGTTCTAATAAATGCTTCTGGAATACGAACAACAATACCTGCAAAGATCAATAGTGAAATACCATTGCCAATGCCAAAGTCTGTCATAATTTCGCCTAACCACATAACCGCCACAGCACCAGCTGTGAGAGTTACAGAAACAAGAATTAATCCCCAAACAGAGCCTGTATAAATTCCAAGGCTACGAAGCCAACTTGTCATACCAAGTGCTTGTAGGAATGCAAAACCAATTCCACCATAGCGTGTCCACTGTGCAATCTTTTGTCTGCCCTCAAGTCCTTCCTTTTGCATTGTTTCAAGAGAAGGAATAATGACAGCCAAAAGCTGCATGACAATGCTCGCGTTAATGTAAGGTGTAACTCCCAATGCAAAAACAGAAAATCTGCTGAGAGCTCCACCAGCAAACAGGTCTAAAAAGCCAAGCACTGTGCCAGTTGCAGAACCCTGCTTAAAGAGTTCAGCCAAGGCAGTTGTATCAACTCCTGGCGTTGGCACATGAGACCCTAAACGATATATAAAGAGTGCTGCTAACGTAAACAGTATCTTACGTTTTAAGTCTGGCAATGCAAACGTGCCCTTGACGTTGTCCAACATTACAAGACCTCAGCTTTTCCGCCTGCAGCTGCGATTTTCTCGCTTGCCTTAGCACTAAATGCATTTGCACGAACGGTGAAAGCTTTTGTAAGCTCACCGTCTGCCAATATTTTGACAAGTGAAACTGGTGAGGAAATAAGACGAATTCCTGCTAACTTTTCAGGTGTAATTTCTGCACCTGCGTCAAATTTTTCTTCCAAAGCAGAAAGGTTTACCACTTCAAAATTCTTCTTGAAGAAGAAATTTGAGAATCCACGTTTTGGAATACGACGTGCAAGTGGCATCTGTCCACCTTCAAAGTTTGCCCTGATGTCAGGGCTCTTACGAGCTTTGGAACCTTTATGACCCTTGCCAGCGGTTTTACCGTGACCAGAGCCAAGTCCCATACCAAGGCGTTTTGGAGCTTTTCTTGAACCTGGAACTGGTTGTAAATCTTCTAGTCTCATAGGCTCGCCTCCTAATCTACATTCTCCCACTCGAGGAGGTGAGAAATTTTGTTCACCATACCACGAATTGTGGGGATGTCTTCACGAACGACTGTCTCGCCGAGTCTGTGAAAACCTAATGCTTTTATTACTCTTTCCTGCTGTGGAGGTCTGCCGATTGTGCTTCTCTTCCATGTAATACGAAGTTTAGCCATAATCTCTTACCTCCTATGCTTCCTTGGTTTCCTTGGTCTTGCCACGTAGACGATAAATTTCGTCTGGCGTGCGGAGTCTGTTCACAGCATCCATTGTAGCATAAGCAATATTTATTGGGTTTGCTGTTCTGCCAATGACCTTTGCTATGACGTCCTTGACTCCACCAAGTTCCATGATTGGTCTAACTGAAGAACCTGCCAAAACACCAGTACCTGGAACTGCTGGACGGATAAGCACTTCTGCTGCACCAAACTTTCCAACAATTGGATGTGGAAGTGTATTGCCAGTTTTCTTCAAATCTACAAGATTCTTTCTTGCACGCTCAATGGCCTTTTTCATAGCAATGGAAATTTCCTTTGCTTTGCCCATACCAAGACCAACTTGGCCGACGCTGTCACCAACTGCGACAAGAACGCTAAAGCGGAATCTCTTACCACCTTTAACAACCTTGCTAACGCGGTTTACGGCAACAACTCTTTCTGTGAGCTCAAGACCTCTTGCACTGAATATTTTTGAGTTTTCACGTGTTTCTTTTGCCACTGTAATTGCCTCCCTTAGAACTTCAGACCTGCTTCACGAGCTGCTTCGGCAAGTGCTTTGACACGTCCCTGATAGATGTGACCGCCCCTGTCAAAAACAACATTCGTGATGCCAAGTGCTGTAGCACGCTCGGCAATAAGCTTGCCAACTGCTTTTGCAGCTTGGACATTACCAGTGCCTTTAACTTCTGCAAGCTTGTCTTGGACTGTGCCAGCAGAAGCAAGTGTGTGTCCCTTTGTGTCATCAATAACTTGTGCATAGATGTGCTTCAAGCTACCAAAGACTGCGAGACGTGGGCACTCAGCAGTTCCTGAAAGTTTTTTTCTAAGACGAAGGTGGCGAAGTACACGCATTGCATTACGACTGCGATTACTCATTTACTTCACCTCGCCTTATTTCTTACCACCGGTTTTACCGGCTTTTCTAATTACATATTCATCAGTATAACGAATACCCTTACCCTTATATGGTTCTGGGCTTCTCCACTCACGAACGTTTGCTGCTGTTTGACCAACAAGCTGTTTGTCAATACCAGAAACAATAATTTTGATTGGGCTCTCACAAGCAAAGGTGATACCTGCTGGTGGGTCAATATCCACAACGTGTGAATAACCAAGGTTCATGCTAAGGGTCTTGCCCTTCATCTGAGCTCTGTAACCGACACCAACAATGTCTAAGGTCTTTGAGAAACCTTCGGAAACACCAATAATCATATTGTTTAAAAGTGATCTTGTCATACCATGTGCAGATTTGACTGGTTTTGTCTCATTTGCACGGGTTACTGTCACTTCTCCGTTATCAACGGTAACACCAATGTTTGGCATAATGTCCATCTCAAGTGTGCCTTTTGCACCCTTGACTGTAACATGTGAGCCATTCAAATTAACTTCTACGCCCTGTGGCAATTTTATTGGTTTACGTCCTATTTTTGACATGTCAAACCTCCCCTATTACCACACAAAGCAAAGGACTTCGCCACCAAGACCTTCTTTTCTAGCTGCATGGTCTGTCATGATGCCCTTGCTTGTTGAAATTATTGCAATGCCAAGACCGCCCATAACCTTTGGCAATGATTTATGACCAGCATAAATTCTTCTGCCAGATTTACTGACTCTCTTTAGACCTTGAATAACTCTTGTCTTCTCTGGACCATAGTTAATAAAAAGTCTTAAGATTGGCATTGGTTGCTTTGCATCTGTAATTGTCTTGAAGTTACGAATGTAACCTTCTTCTTTCAAGATTCTTGCTAATTCTGCACGCATACGTGAAAGTGGCATATCCACCACTTCGTGATAGACAATGTTTGCATTTCTGATGCGTGTTAGCATATCCGCTATTGGATCTGTAATAAGCATAATCGATCCTCCTAACTCGCCGTTACCAGCTTGCCTTCACGACGCCAGGAATTTTTCCCTCGCGTGCGAGCTTGCGGAAGCAGCAGCGGCACATGTCAAATTTGCGCATGTAGCCGTGTGGTCTGCCGCAAAGTGGGCAACGGTTGTATTTTCTAACTTTGAAACGTGGCTCTTGTGTAGCCTTAATCTTCATACTTAAACGTGCCATCGTTTATCCTCCTACCTGCTGAAAGGCATACCAAGGGCTGATAAAAGCGCCATGGCCTCTTCGTTTGTCGCAGCTGATGTCACAAATGTGATATTCATACCGCGCTGACGAATTACCTTATCATAATCGATTTCAGGGAAAAGAAGTTGTTCTTTAAGACCGAGATTGTAATTACCTCTGCCGTCAAACCCCTTCTTTGAAACACCTTGGAAGTCCTTAATACGTGGCAAAGCAATAGAGATAAGTCTATCAACAAATTCCCACATTCTGTCATTTCTCAATGTAACAGCACAGGCCACAGGCATTCCTTCACGAACCTTGAAACCTGCAATAGATTTCTTTGCACGTTTCAGCACTGGTTTCTGACCGGAAATTATTGTAAGCTCATTGAGAGCTGCGTCCATATACTTCTGGTCAAGCTTTGCTTCATTCACACCTATGTTGATAATAACCTTCTCAAGGCGTGGAACCTGCATAATGTTTCCATACTGAAACTCTTGCTTCAAGCGGGAAATAACTTCTTTTTTGTATTGTGTTAAAAGACGTGGAGTCATGTTCTTCCCTCCTATGCCTTATCTATGAGTTCGCCACATTTTTTGCAAACGCGAACCTTTTTGCCACCGTCAAGAAAAGCATGTCCAACTCTTGTTGCCTTGCCGCAGTTTGGGCAAACAAGCATGAGCTTTGACGCATTGAGTGGTGCTTCTTTCTTGACAAGACCGCCCTGTGGATCCTGCTGTGAAGGACGAACAGCCTTTGTGATGATATTTACATTTTCTACAAGGCATGTATTCTTTTGAAGATTTCTCTCCAAAATCTTACCTTCCTTGCCAGCGTCACGACCGGATATTACACGGACTGTGTCGCCTTTTCTAATTCTCATTCTAGACATGATCACTACCCCCTATACAACTTCGGGCGCGAGGGACAAAATACGCATGTATCTTTTCTCTCTCAATTCCCTTGCAACAGGCCCAAATATACGAGTGCCTCTTGGATCACCGTTTCCATCAATGAGAACTGCTGCATTATCATCAAAACGCACATAAGAACCGTCTCTACGACGAATTTCTTTCTTTGTTCTGACTATGACAGCCTTGACCACATCGCCTTTTTTGACATTGCCACCTGGGGTTGCTTCCTTAACAGAAGCAACAATGACGTCACCAACAGTGCCAACCTTGTGGAAGCTTCCGCCTCTCACCTGAACACACATGATGCGTCTTGCACCAGAGTTGTCAGCAACATTCAATACTGTACGTAACTGTATCATTATCTAGTTGCCTCCTCGTCTGAGCCCAAGATCTTAGCCTTCTCGACGATTTCCAAGAGTTCCCAACGCTTGTGGCGTGAAAGTGGACGTGTTTCGCCTATTAAGACGACGTCGCCTTCACGGCAAGCATTCTCAGAATCTTGAACTAAGAATTTCTTTGAGGAAAGAACTGGCTTGCCATAGAGTGCGTGTTTTGCCATACGCTCAACCTTAACAACGATGGTTTTGTCCATCTTGTTGCTAACAACTGTTCCTTTACGGATTTTACGCTGTTTGCCTTCCATGGTTTAGTCCTCCTTTGCCTCGCCGTTTTCTTTTTCAGTCAAAACTGTAAGAACACGAGCTATATTTTTCTTCACTTCTTTGATTCTGCTAACATTATTCAACTGACTAATTGCATTCTGGAAGCGAAGATTAAATAATTCTTCTTTTAATTGCTTATGCTTATCCTTGAGCTCAGCGATGCTCAAGCCACTAAATTCCTGTGACTTCATAATTATTCACCTGCTCCTTCTCTGGCAAGCATCTTCACCTTGATTGGCAATTTGAAAGAAGCTGTGCGGAATGCCGCAACTGCAACTTCCTTTGGAACGCCGGCAATTTCAAACATAATACGCCCACGCTTCACAGCCGCTGTCCAGTATTCAACTCCACCTTTACCTTTACCCATACGAGTTTCCAAAGGTTTCTGTGTAACTGGTCTATCTGGGAAGATTCTTATCCAAATTTGTCCGCCTTTTTTCATTTTTCTTGAGATAGCAACACGGACTGCTTCTATCTGACGAGCAGTAATCCAGCCATTTTCGCATGCCTGAAGACCATATTCGCCAAAATCAACTTTCGTTGCTCCCTTGCTATAACCACGAAGGGCTTTCAAATGAGGCTTACGATATTTTACTCTCTTTGGAGCTAACATCTCTATCCCCTCCTATCCCTTCAATGGCTCGGCGGAAGAAACAGGCTTCTTTCCTATCACTTCGCCTCTGTAAATCCAAACCTTGATGCCTATAACACCATAGATTGTGTGTGCCTCTGCAAGACCATAATCAACATCTGCTCTGAGTGTTGAAAGTGGAAGTTGACCTTCCAAATACCACTCTTTGCGTGCGATTTCTGCACCACCAAGACGACCTGCACATGAAAGTTTGATTCCAAGTGCTCCGCCTTTCATGGCACGGAAGATAGCCTGCTTCATTGCACGACGGAAGCTAACACGACGCTCCAAGGATGAAGCAATTCCTTCTGCAACGACCTGTGCTTCGATGTCTGGATTTTTCATTTCTTTTACATTTATCATGACACGGTTACCGGTCATGCTCTGAAGTTCCTCACGTGCAGCTTGGATTTCAGCACCCTGCTTGCCAATGACAACACCTGGTCTTGCTGTCCAAACTGTAAAACGCATTACGTCTCCAATACGCTCAATCTCTACACGGCTGATGCCTGCCTGTGACCAATGCTTCTTGATCCAGTTGCGAAGCTCAATATCCTTGTGCAAGAATTTTGCATATTTTTTACCGTCCGCGTACCAACGTGATTCCCAATCTTTGATAACGCCGATTCTATAACCAATCGGGTGTATTTTCTGACCCACAGTTCATACCCCCTTACTGCTCGCACACTGTCACCGTAATGTGACAGGTGTGGTGTCTGAATGGATGTGCACTGCCCTTGCTTACTGGGCGGAAACGTCTCATGAATGAGCCCTGATCTGCCTGTGCGGTGTAAACAACAAGCTTATCCATATCAAGACCGAAGTTGTGCTCAGCATTAGCAATTGCACTTGCTAAAACCTTGTAAACAGCTTCTGATGGTCTGTTTGGTGTATATTTCAAGATCATAAGAGCTTCCTGTGCATTTTTACCACGAATAAGTGCCAAGGTTCTTCTCACTTTTTCAGCGGCGAGCCTGACATTCTTCGCATATGCTTTAACTATTTTCTTTTCCATGATAGAGCCCTCCTATTACTTCACAGAAGTTTTCTTTTCCTGTCCAGCGTGACCGCCGAACTTACGGGTAGGAGCAAACTCACCAAGTTTGTGCCCTATCATATTATCGCTAATATAAACGGGAACATGAATTCTGCCGTTGTGCACCGCTATTGTGTGACCAACCATTTCAGGAACGATTGAACAAGCGCGTGACCAAGTCTTTAAGACTGTCTTTTTACCGCCATCATTCATGCTCTCGACCCTACCTAGAAGTCTGACATCTACGTATGGGCCTTTTTTAAGTGAACGAGCCATAATAATTCCTCCTACAGGTTACTTGTTACGACGACGAACGATGAACTTATCAGAAGGTTTCCTCTTACGTGTGCGGTAACCTTTTGCTGGTGTTCCCCAAGGTGACACAGGGTGCTTGTTTGATTTAGACTTACCTTCACCACCACCCATTGGGTGATCGACAGGGTTCTGAATCATAGCACGGATGTGAGGTCTCACACCGAACCAACGAGTTCTACCTGCTTTACCTGAGATAACATTTTCATGTTCCTCGTTTCCGACTTGACCAACTGTTGCCATGCATTCTAAAAGAATAAGACGAAGTTCGCCTGATGGCATCTTAACAAAAGCATACTTGCCTTCTTTTGCCATGAGCTGTGCAACTGCGCCAGCAGTTCTCACAAGAACTCCACCTCTGCCAGGCTCTAACTCAATATTATGAATTATAGTTCCAACTGGCATATCTTTTAATTTCAAGGCATTTCCTGGTGTAATGTCTGCACCTTCGCCTGCGAGAATTGTGTCTCCCACCTTCAAGTCAACTGGAGCCAAGATGTATCTTTTCTCACCATCTTTGTAGTTGATAAGAGCAATACGAGCTGTTCTGTTTGGATCATACTCAATTGCTGCGACAACACCTGGAACACCGAGTTTGTTGCGCTTGAAGTCTATAATGCGATACTGGATTCTGCCATGACCACCACGATGACGTGATGTGATGCGACCATTGTTGTTACGTCCGCCTGACTGTGAGAGCGAAACTACCAAACTACGCTCTGGCTTTGACTTCGTGATTTCAGCAAAGTCAGGAAGTGCCATTTGGCGACGTGCCGGCGTAGTGGGACGAAATTTTTTAATTCCCATCTTTCTTCTCTCCTTTCAGCCTATGCTTGTGAACCTTCAAAGAAGTCAATCTTCTCTCCCTCAACGAGAGAAACGATTGCTTTTTTCCAAGTGCGTGATCTGCCCATAAAGGCACCCATGCGCTTTGGCTTTGAAGCGACGTTAACAGTATGAACTTTTGCTACTTTAACCTTGAATGCTTCTTCCACTGCTTTTCTGATTTCAATCTTTCCTGCATTTGGAAGAACTTCAAATGTGTATTGTCCTAATTCCATCTGACGGCTTGTTTTTTCCGTGATGATAGGACGAACGATAATGTCAAATGCTGTGACTTCCATTATGCAAATACCTCCTCAAGCTTTTTGATGGCTTCTGGTGTTGCAATTAATGTGTCGTGATTGAGTAGGTCATAAACATTGACGCTATCAACATGCTGCACAAAAGCACCTTTGATGTTTGCAACTGACTTTGAAACGTTTGCGTTGCTCTCATGAAGCACAATAAGTGGCTTCTTTCCTGCTTTGATTGCTTCAAAGAAAGCCTTGAATGTGGCTGTCTTTGGCGCATCAATTGCAAACTTGTCAATTACCATCATATTTTCTTGTGCCTTCAATGAGAGGGCACTGCGAATCGCCAACTGACGAACTTTCTTGTTCACCTTCTGGTGATAATCGCGTGGATGTGGACCGTGTGCAACGCCACCACCAATCCATAGTGGTGAACGGCTGCTACCGGCACGAGCTCTGCCTGTGTGTTTCTGTCTGTATGGCTTTCTGCCACCACCACGGACATCGCCCTTGTCTTTAGTATTTGCTGTGCCTTGTCTGCAGTTTGCAAGGTGTGCAACCACAACCTGATGCATTGCAGGCATGTGAATTGGGGCTCCGAAGACAGCATCGGACAAAGTGAAATCGCCCAAAATTTTGCCAGCAAAATCAATTTTCTTTACGATAGGCATTGTCTTCTTCCCTCCTTACTTCTTTTTGACCACTACAAGGCTGTCCTTTGCGCCTGGAACAGGTCCTTCAATAAGAAGCAAGTTGTTCGTGGCATCAACTGCAAATACCTTGAGGTTCTTTGTTGTAACTTTTTCTGAACCCATGTGACCGGCCATTCTTCTTCCCTTCATAACTCTACCTGGGAAGCTAGAGCAACCGATTGAACCTGGGTGACGGTGCGTGACGGAATGTCCATGGCTAAATGGTGTTCCACCAAAACCATGACGTTTCATAACGCCTGCCGTTCCCTTACCTTTACTGATGCCTGTGACATCAATAATTTCTCCTCCTTGGAACAAAGAAACTGTAATTTCCTGTCCCACCTGGTAGTCCGCTGTGTTGTCAATGCGGAACTCCCTCAGCCAGCGCTTTGGAGCAACTTTCTGCTTGTCAAAGTAGCCCTTCTGTGGTTTTGTAACGTGAGAAGGTTTAACTTCACCAAGACCTAATTGCACTGCGCTGTAGCCGTTTTTTTCAGGTGTCCGGATTTCAACGACTGTGCATGGGCCTGCATCCACGACTGTGACTGCTACGGCTCTGCCCGCTTCGTCGAATACCTGGGTCATCCCTACCTTACGGCCAAGAATACCCATACTCATTGTTGCTTCACTCCTTCTAAAAAAACTTTTTACAGCTTAATCTGTATATCCACTCCAGAAGGCAAATTCAACTGCATAAGAGCTTCCATTGTCTTCTGTGTTGGTTCAACTATATCAATCAAACGCTTGTGCGTTCTGATTTCATACTGGTCTCTTGCATCCTTGTCAACATGTGGTGACGTAAGAACGCAATAGCGGTTCACTTCTGTTGGAAGTGGCACAGGACCAGAAACTTTTGCTCCTGTGCGAACGGCAGTTTCCGCAATTTGCACTGCGGAACTGTCGAGCACACTATGGTCAAATGCTTTTAATTTAATACGAATTTTCTTGTTAGCCACGAGAAATCGCCTCCCGTGAATTAGTCGATGATTTCAGTTACGACACCAGCACCGACTGTTCTGCCACCTTCAC
>CALELF010000161.1 GCA_937902895.1 uncultured Synergistaceae bacterium
GACTGTTTTTTTATTTCACTGTCTCTCATGAGGGGAGCATATCACACGGCGCTTATGGCAAATGTTTTTCGCTATGGTAAAAAGTCTTTTATCATTTGTTTGAAATCTTCTTCGTTTATAACCTTTACTCCAAGTTCCTGTGTTTTTGTTAGTTTGCTTCCTGGCGCAGTGCCTGCCAAAACAAAATCAGTCTTTGAACTGACAGAAGATGAGGTGACTCCGCCCATTCGTTTTATTATTTCTTCTGCATATTTTCGCGTAAAGCCTTCTAATTCCCCCGTTAAGACAAATTTTTTGCCTGTAATTGCAGTTTGTGCCACAGGCTTATTTACATCTTCTTCTGTGCCAAAATTTAAGCCCTCTTGCCTTAATTCTTCTACCAAATTTTTGTTTTGTTCTTGGCTAAACCATGTCTTTATTGAAGTTGCCAAAATTTCGCCAATTCCGTCAATGGAAGACAAAGCCTCTGTATCGTTTAGAGCAGTGTGGGCTAACTTGTCCAATGTGCCAAAGTGATTTGCAAGGTCTTCTGCCGTTTTCTGCCCAATGTTTGAAATGCCTAGCGCATTTATCAGAGCTGAGAGGGGGCGTTTTTTTGATTCCTCTATTGCCTCTGCAAGGTTTGAAGCAGATTTTTCTCCCATTTTGTCCATAAGGGAATAGATTTTTATATCAGTTTTATAGATATCTGCAGCGTTTTTGAATACGCCTTTGTCTATCAATTGTGCCACTAGTTTTGTGCCAAGCCCTGTGATGTTCATAGCATCACGGGACGCAAAGTATGCAAGCTTTTGTTTTAACTGTGCAGGGCAGGAGCTGTTTTGACAACGGATAGCAACTTCTCCGCTATTTTTTGCAGCCTCTGCACCACAGACAGGGCAAACATTTGGAATGACAAAACGCGACACTTCTGGTGGTCTTTTTTCTTTTTCAACGCGGACAACTTCAGGGATAATTTCGCCAGCTTTTCTAACCCAAACGAAATCTCCAATACCGACGTCCAGCCTGTCTATCTCATCTTGATTATGAAGCGATGCACGGCGAACAGTTGTCCCAGCAAGGCGGACGGGGTCAAACACAGCAGTTGGTGTCAGAACTCCAGTGCGTCCGACTGTTACTTCAATGTTTTTTATTTGAGTCAATTTTTCTTCCGGCGGAAACTTAAAGGCGATAGCCCAACGTGGTGCGTGGCTTGTAGCACCAAGGGGAGAACGGAGCGAGATATCATTTAATTTCACAACAACACCATCTGTGTCTATGGCGTGAGAATGGCGAAGGTTTGCCCAGTTGTCAAGGTAAGAAATAATTTCTGCCTCGCTTTTTGCAAGAGTGTGTGAGCCTTGGCAGGGAAGCCCGATATTTTGTATAAATTCAAGCATTTCCTTTTGTGTCTTTATGCCCCACTTTTCCGGCTCTACAACTTGGTAGAAGAAAACCTTTAAATTTCTTTTTGCAGTTTCTCTTGTGTCTAGGGTGCGCAAGCTCCCTGCAGCGGCATTTCTTGGGTTGGCAAAAAGGGTAAGCCCTTCTTCCTCACGAGAAGCGTTTAATTTTTCAAAACCAATTTTGTCTATACAGGCTTCGCCACGCACTTCAAGACGACCGGAAAGATGCACCGGCAATTTCAAGGGGAGATTTTTTACGGTCTTTAAGTTTTCTGTGACATCTTCTCCGACAACTCCATTCCCTCTTGTTGCTCCCTCCACGAAAACGCCATCTTGGAAGATGCAGGAAACTGCCAGCCCGTCTATTTTTGGTTCACAAAGGAACTCGCAATTTGCCCCAAAGTAATCATTTATTTTTGTGATAAATTCTGAAAGTGCTTCCTTGTTTAAGGCGTTATCAAGGCTCATCATTGGGATAGCGTGGGTGATTTTTTGGAAGCCCTCTAAAATTTTGCCCCCAACTCTTTGTGTTGGTGAGTTTTGCGTTTTATACTCTGGAAATTTCTCTTCAAGTTGCTTCAATTCTGCAAAAAGCGCATCATATTCATAGTCAGAAATTTCTGGTGCGTCGTTCGTATAGTAAAGCCTTGAATGACGTGCCAGCTCTTCCTGTAAAAATAAAATTCTTGTCCTTATTTCTTCTTGATTCATGGTTTTTACCCCATTTTTCTTGTTATATTGCTATGCGTGGCATCTTATACTATTACTGATTAAAATTACTCAATAAAAGATTTAGCCATAAGCGCTACGTTAACATAAAGTTGTCAAGTCTCCGCTTTGCTCCGCCTTGACAGGCATATAGTCAGGATAGCCCAGCTAAAATTTTATATTGGTTTGGCAAGGTTAAAGGTTTATGCTTTTATTTACTGTGACCTCTAAAATTATTATTTATGTTAGGAATGACGAGCAGAGCTCGTCATAACGCTCGTATTATAGTGTCATAGTCATAGGTGCATATTTTCAGTTCTTATGCTATG
>CALELF010000162.1 GCA_937902895.1 uncultured Synergistaceae bacterium
AGTGCCTGTGATGTAGTTGACCAAGAAAACGGACAGCAACAGTATTATGCTGAACGTGAGCAAATGAGGATTAACCGTGAAAATATGGCTCGTGAAAGAGCCATACAGAGAGTTGCAGAAGAAAGGGCGGTATTTATTTCTCCTGCAACAACAAGTGGTGGTAGTTGGGGAAGCCTTAAAGGTGGAAGCCAACAAGAACAGCCACAAAGAACAAGTGCATCGTTAGATACTCCACGACCAACACCGCAAGCACAGCAAATGGATGAGAGAATGAATAATTTTCTTAATCGTCTTGGTGGTGGCGGTGGTGGTAACGAGCAACAACAAGCACAAAAAGACCGAATGAACTTTTTTAACTCTACCGACAGTGGCAGAGGAACACTAAAGAACACAAGACAAGCCCCTGTTTCTCCATATTTAGTGCCTTGTGGAACATTTATTCCTTGCACACTTATAAGTGGAGTAAACAGCGATTTACCGGGCGATGTAATCGCCTCAGTTACAGAAGATGTTTACGACTGGAAAAATCCTAGTATTGTGCTTATTCCACAGGGAACTAGGGTGTTTGGCTCATATAACTCAAATATTGCGTGGGCACAGCACCGCATACAAGTATCTTGGAAAAGAGTTGTTTTCCCTGATGGTTCAACACTTGAGTTGAATGGTATGTCGGGAGTGGATAAGAGAGGATATAGCGGTCTGAAAGACAAGCAATATGCTCATTATGGCAGATTGATTACAGCTAGTATTATGACAGCTGCCTTTTCTTCCGTTGGTCTTTTGTTTGATGACAAAGCAACTACCTATGTAAATGGCACAACGACAAATCCACGAAGTGAATTTGCAAAAGAAATAGGTAGTAGCTTGGGCAGAATGGGAGAAAGATTGTTTAGTAAAAATTTGAATATACCACCGACAATTTTAATCCGTCCTGCGACGAGATTTAACATTATGGTTAATGCTGATATTCCGTTCTACACAGGGTTTAGAAAAAAGTAGGTGAATAATATGAATATAAGCGTAACAGAATACAAAAAACGCAGAAACGAGCTTATGAAAACATTAAAACAGCTTGACTATGATTTTTATAAGCAGTTTTCGGACGAAAGCAAGGCTTATGAAGAAAAGCTTAAATCAATTTTTGCTCCAGTTGAAGAGCAAGATTATCTACCTGAAGAAAATATAAGAATAACAAGAGAACGAGGAATACCAAGTAAAGAAACACACGTCGTAGATTGGCGAATTAAAAACCCACAAGGAACAATAAGACAGTGTTTTCTTGAAACTGGAATAGGGATTAACACCATTAAAAAATGGTGGCACTCGGCAGATGTTTTTATGAAAACTTTGAAACAAACAACAGTATAAGAAAAAATAAGAGAGTAAGGCTATGGCAGAGAAATTAACAGTTGAGGTTGTCGCTGGGCAAGCAGGACGACCAGTTGAAGGTAAAGAATGGAAAGACTTAACCCCCAAAACTTGGTGGCAAAAATTAAGACAAGCAAGCCTTAATAATCGTTGGAGAGTAGCAATTTTATGGCTATTAACACCGATATATATTATGTGTGCCAACATATATTTAGTTCATTATTGGTCGTCTATTTATGTCGGTAATCCATTTTGGAAAGAATGGTGTGGTCGTTGGTATAAGCCATATTACATTTT
>CALELF010000163.1 GCA_937902895.1 uncultured Synergistaceae bacterium
TTGCCAACATTAGCTGCGGAAATTTCAAGCGACTTTCCATCATTTATTGTCATTGCATTAGCTATGAATTGTTCGGATTTTATATCACCTGCTATTATTGTTTGACCATTTCCACCTTCAACCCCATTTACTTTAAACTTCAATGTCCCATCACCAAGAGTTAACGTTCCATTGTCGTTTGTTATAACATTGCCAACATTAGCTGCGGAAATTTCAAGCGACTTTCCATCATTTATTGTCATTGTGTTACTTATTTTATCAAGGGCAGTCACTTCACCAGCTATTACAGTTGAACCAGCTCCTGTTATCTCCTTACTCACGGTTCCTGTTCCAAACAATGTTAATTTGCCTTCATTTGCCACTGCATTGTTATCAAGATCAGCTGATACTGTAAGATCTCCAGTATTCGTTATTACTATATTACCAGCACCACTTACTACATAATCTGAATCTGAAGCAAATGTTGTTGTGCCGGTTACATTCATTGTCCCGTTGTTTATCACGGAAGCAGACATATTGTTTGTATCTTCAAAGTTAAGTGTACCCAAGTTCGTTACAAATGCTCCTTTGAAGCCTGTCACCGTAATATTAGAAAGAGTTAACGCATCTCCTGAATTTACAATTACTCCACCTTTATCATTGCCGTATAATGTATGTCCATTACCATTAATTGTAAATGATTTTCTTGTCGTTCCTGGCAAGCCAGCATTTAGCGTTCCTAGATCACCTGTCCCACCTGGAAGTTTTCCTGCAGGATCATCTGAAGCTCCGATTTGAACATCATTTGTAAAGCTATACATGTTGGGTGAAAGATTTTTCGTCTCTGTTGTATTTAGATTTATTGCTTCATAAAGGCTACAGCCCATCATTGCTGTTATTTTTAGTGCACCTTTTTCATCGTTAACTGCTTCAAATTTATAGGCAATTTCCGAGGTTGCTGTCGCTGTTTGACCAACTAAATTTAGTCCACTTAAATCACCACCCGTGGTAGCAGTAAACAAGTATACTACAGTATTATCCTGCAATGTTGGAGAGAAACAATAATCATGCGTTGCATCGTCATACTCATTATAAATATTTGCCTTGACTAATGCTAAGTTAACAGTGCCACTAGCTACGCCTGCAATATTTATACTATCGTTAGTTACAGTGTATCCTGGATTAGCTGCTATTTTAGTAAATTTTGTGTTAAATACTATCTTATTTGTTTCTTCGCTCTCGGCTTTAAAATTATTTAGCTTCACAACGTTGCCAGATGCTGTCTCCGAATCTCCAGCAGTGATATCTATCTTTCCACCTTCTTTTAATGTGACATTATCTGTTGCATCCAAATGGTCTTTACCTATCATCAGCGTTCCGTCTGTGTAAATATCTTGATTGGTTATCATTACATTGTTAGCAAATGATTTTTCGCCACTGCCAAGATTCAAAGTGCCCATCTCACCAGATGACGCAGAAACATTATGATTTAACACTCCATCCCCATCTTCAAGAGTCAGTGTGCCATCATTTGTTACAGCTCCACCAATATTGCTTGCACTTGAAGTGAGTGTGCCTATGTTGGTTATCGCCGCTGTTATCATGGCTTCATTGGTAAGGTTTGCTTCGTTCGTTACTGTTGTTTGCGTTATAAGAGCTTTGTTTGTAAGGTCAACTCCTGAATCAAGGAAATTAAATAATCCTTCACCTGTTACAGCGTTGCTAGAAGTAAGGGCAACATAACTGTTAAACGTTCCAGAATTTTCTATTGCACCAGTTATACTTCCCTTATTAGTAAAGGCAAAATTGCCCACCCCATTGGAAACTTTGCCGGTTATACTTGCCTCTGACTCATTGGTAAATGCTCCACTGTTTACTACATCACCGGTTATACCACTATTATTAGTAAATTCTCCTTCGTTTGTCACATTACCGTTTATACCACTGTTATTGTTAAACACGGACGATTCACCGCTGTTTACTACCGCTGCTGCAATGCTTCCAGTGTTGGTCAAGGTTCCACTGTTGGTTAAATCT
>CALELF010000164.1 GCA_937902895.1 uncultured Synergistaceae bacterium
TGATTCGTTACTTCACTCTACCATCCCACACTTTTCCGTGAAGAGCCTATTTTTTGTCTTTTTGTCTTGTTTTTTATCGTTCAACACAAGAATTTTTTTGTAAAAAACTATGAAAAAACTACCTTTGTGTTATAATACGCATTACTAGTATTATGCTAACTTTATAGGGAATATCATACACGATTAAATCGTTTTTCACAAGGAGATGTGAATAAAATGAAAAAGACAATTTTTAAAGGAGCTGCAACAGCAATCGTAACGCCACTCACAAAAGACGGAGTGGATTTTGAAACATTTGGCAGATTAATAGACTGGCAAATAGACGAAGGCATTGCGGCTCTTGTTGTTGCCGGAACGACTGGCGAAGGCTCCACCTTGACGGATGATGAACACAGAATGGTGCTTCGCTTTGCTGTTGAAAGAGCTGCTCACAGAGTTCCGATAATTGCCGGCACTGGCTCAAACGATACAGAATATGCAATAAGCCTTTCAAAATATAGCTGTGATATCGGTGCAGATGCCTGCCTTGTGGTAACTCCATATTACAATAAGGCAACACAAAAGGGACTTGTAAAGATGTATACCGCAATAGCAGATGCTGTGACAAAGCCAATTATTCTTTACAATGTGCCATCTCGTACCGGTGTTGGACTTGAACCAGCAACATACCTTGAGCTTGCAGACCACCCAAACATAGTAGCTATTAAGGAAGCAAACGGTAACATTGCAAAAATTACAGAAACTGCAGCACTTGTTGGTGACAAGCTTGATATATATTCTGGCAATGATGACCAGATTGTGCCAATATTGTCACTCGGTGGAAAGGGTGTCATCTCCGTTCTTAGTAACGTTGCTCCACGTGAAACGCAAATGATGTGTGACCTTTTCTTTGAGGGGAAAATTAAAGAATCCGCCGCACTACAATTCAAGTATATGCCACTCATCAAGGCTCTCTTCTCTGAAGTGAATCCAATTCCTGTAAAGTCTGCCATGGCAGCAATGGGTTTTGGTGAAAACTTCTTGCGCCTTCCTCTTACACAGATAGAATCTGCACACGAGCAGAAACTCTTTGCCGAGATGAAGCGTCTTGGCCTTATAAAGTAGTTTGTAGGAGTTAATATGAAAATAATAATAACTGGTGCAACTGGCAGAATGGGGCAGAAAATGCAAGAGGCTGCGCGTGAAACTGGAACAGAAGTCGCAGCTCTTGTTTCTCCAGATTTTGCAAAAACTGAGTCACCGAATTATCAAAATATAAATGAATATTCAGGCACAGCTGACTGTGTTGTGGATTTTTCCAATCACCTTGGCACGATAGAATTGCTCGACTGGTGTGTGAAAAAAAATGTGCCTATTGTTGTTGCAACAACAGGACACACAGAAGAAGAAAAAAAAGCTATTGAAGCCGCCAGTAAAAAAATTGCTGTTTTTTATTCTGGCAATATGTCGCTTGGAATTGCGACACTTTGTGACGTAGCTCGTCGTGTAGCATCTGCTTTTCCAAAAGCGGATATAGAAATAATGGAAGTGCATCACAATAAAAAGCTAGATGCACCGTCCGGCACAGCTTTGATGCTTGCGAATGCGTTGAAGGATGTTCGTGCTGACGCTCAATTTGCTATTGGCAGAAGCGGAAATTGCCCAAGGCGAAAAAATGAAATTGGAATCCAGTCAATCCGCATGGGAAATATCGTAGGGATTCACGAAATAATGATTTCCACGGGAAGCGAAACAATAACCTTGAAGCACGAAGCCCATGACAGAAAGCTTTTTGCCGACGGGGCAATAGAAGCAGCAAAGTTCCTGCTTGGCAAACCGGCAGGATTATATTCAATAGAACAATTAATTAGAAATTAAGTCTGTTTTCTTGGATGGTGATAAAAATGGTATATACACTTCAAGAGATAAAAAACAAAATTTCCCCAATCGTATTGAAGTATAACATTCCTTCTGTTTATATTTTTGGTTCATACGCTCGCGGAACGGCAAACGAAGCAAGTGATGTTGATTTTTTAATTGATACAACGGGGACAGAATTAAAAAGTATGTTTAAGTTGGGAAAATTGTTTGACGAATTGCGTAGTGTTCTTGGTAAGGAGATAGACCTTATTACTGTAGGTTCCTTGCAACAAAAACCACTGATGCAAAGTGATATTTTGTTTTATGATAATATTATATCTGAAAGGGTGAACCTAGACGATGTCGCCTGATTTACAGCGTATTTTTCGCATAAAAGAATATTGCGAGGAGATACAGAAAACAGTAGCTCGTTATGGAAACAATTTTGAAGCTTTTGATGCTGATTTAGATTTTCAACGCTCTGTGGCGTTTTCAATTCTGCAAATTGGCGAGCTTGGAGCAAGTCTATCTGAATCGTTTAAGGAAGCAACAAATGACAAAATTCCTTGGGGTGCAATAAAAGGAATGAAGTTGTCAATATTAGTTGACAGATTTTAATCGAACAAATTTTATCTAACC
>CALELF010000165.1 GCA_937902895.1 uncultured Synergistaceae bacterium
AGTGGCTTTATTTGACCGTAATTCACCGCATCTGTATCTGCTGTTCCTGCTGCCACATACGTAATACGCTTCTGTGTCGTTGCATTACCTACAGATACTGTATTGTCTGCTACTGTTTCTGAACCATTGCCAAGTGCTACGGAATTTGCGTGGGTTGCCTGTGCTCCGTTACCAAGTGCTATCGTTCCTGCTGTTCCTGTCGCATCGGTACTTACCCCTGCTACCGCTCCTACTCCAAAGGCAAATGAGCTATCGCCGTAGGCTTTGCCACCTCTAGCTGCAATTGCAGTTCCAGTGCCACCACCGGCAAATGATCCCACCCCATTCGCTTGCGAATAGACACCAGTTGCTGTGGAATACTGACCACTGGTGGTTGTGTAGTAGCCCATCGCTACGGAATTAGATGCGATGGCCTTAGTGCTTTCACCAAGTGCTATTGCTCCCAATCCTTTTGATGCATCCGTTTTATCTCCTGTTACTGCACTCATTCCAAAAGCGAAGGACTCAGCACCATAAGTTATAGGACCGTATGTACCGCGCGAAGATCCTCCTCCTGCAGCAAATGAACCACGACCTATAGCTTGTGAGTTATAGCCTAACGCTATGGAGTCTGCGCCACTAGCACCCGACTTACGCCCCATCGCTACGGAATAATTACCACTGGCGGTTGTGTGGTCGCCCATCGCTACGGCACCCGTTCCTGATATGACGGTGCCGGCTTCGTCAATTGCCCCTGCTACCGCTCCTACTCCAAAGGCAAATGAACTGTCGCCGTAGGCTTTACCACCTTTAAGTTCATCATCATATCCAGTGCCACCACCGGCAAATGACCCCTTCCCATTCGCTTGCGAATAGGCACCAGTTGCTGTGGAATACTCACCACTGGCGGTCGTGTGGTCACCCATTGCTACGGCAGAAGTTCCTGATATGACGGTGCCGTCTTCGTCAATTGCCCCTGCTACTGCTCCCCTTCCAAAAGCAAATGAGCTGTCGCCGTAGGCTTTGCCACCAACATTTGTACCACTTCCAGTGCCACCACCGGCAAATGATCCCAGCCCTCTCGCTTGCGAATAGACACCAGTTGCTGTGGAATAATTACCACTGGCTTTCGTGTAGAAGCCCATCGCTGTGGAATACCAACCACTGGCGGTCGTGTTGTAGCTCATCGCTGTGGAATAACTACCAGTGGCGGTCGTGTAGTAGCCCATCGCTACGGAATAATTAGCACTGGCGGTTGTGTGGTCGCCCATTGCTGTGGAACATTCACCACTGGCGGTCGTGCCGTAGCCCATCGCTGTGGAATAAATACCACTGGCTTTCGTGCCGTAGCCCATCGCTGTGGAAGTATTACCACTGGCGGTTGTGCTGCGGCCCATCGCTACGGAATAATCAGCACTGGCGGTTGTGCTGCGGCCCATCGCTACGGCACCCGTTCCTGATATGACGGTGCCGGCTTCGTTAATTGCCCCTGCTACCGCTCCTACTCCAAAGGCAAATGAGCTATTGCCGTAGGCTTTACCACCAGCATTTGCATCTTTTCCAGTGCCACCACCGGCAAATGACCCCTTCCCACTCGCTAGCGAATAGGCACCAGTTGCTGTGGAATAATAACTACTGGCGGTCGTGGAGCTGCCCATCGCTACGGAATATTTACCACTGGCGGTCGTGGAGTAGCCCATCGCTGTGGAAGCATCATCACTGGCGGTCGTGCGGTTGCCCATCGCTACGGAATAATCAGCACTGGCGGTTGTGTAGCTGCCCATCGCTACGGAATAAGACCCCTCTGCTTTTGTAGAGTCGCCCATCGCTACGGAATATTTACCACTGGCGGTCGTGGAGTCGCCCATCGCTGTGGAAGCATCACCACTGGCGGTCGTGTAGCTGCCCATCGCTACGGAATAATCACCACTGGCTTTATTGTTGGTTGAATCATTCAAAATTAACGAGTTTGTCCCAGTGCCTTTGCCTATTGGCAAATCGCTTCCACCACCTGAAATTGTTAGCACTGTTGTTGTGCCGTCCAACTTTGTAAGCGTGAGCTTGTTGTCCGCATAGCTTGCGTCTTTGTATAGTGGCTTTATTTGACCGTAATTCACCGCATCTGTATCTGCTGTTCCTGCTGCCAAATTGACTATGCGTTTGTTGGTATCCGTTGTGCCACCACCGACAGAAACTGTATTAGCCGCTGTCGTAACAGAACCATTGCCAAGTGCTACGGAATTTGCGTAGGTTGCTTGTGCTCCGTTACCAAGTGCTATGGAACTTGCACCTGACGCTGTTGCGCCGTTAGCTAGGGCTGCGGAATTTGCACCTGTTGCTTTTGCTCCATTACCCATTGCTATCGTTCCTGCTGTTCCTGTCGCATCGGTACTTACCCCTGCAACCGCTCCTGTTCCAAAGGCAAATGAGCTGGTGCCGTAGGCTATACCACCAGCATTTGTAACTCCAGTGCCACCACCGGCAAATGATCCCTCCCCAATCGCTTGCGAATAGGCACCAGTTGCTGTGGAATACCAAGCACTGGCTTTCGTGGCGTAGCCCATCGCTACGGAATAATACCCCTCTGCTTTCGAATAGTAGCCCATCGCTACGGAACCATTACCACTGGCTTTCGTGTAGGCACCCATCGCTGTGGAACGTTCACCACTGGCGGTCGTGTTGTAGCCCATCGCTACGGAATAATTACCACTGGCTACATTAGCATACGTTCCTGTCACAGTACCTATGATTATCGAACCTCCCTCAGTACCTGCTGAGTGTGTTCCATCTGCAATATGAGTCAATGCTGCCAACGCTTCCTGTGGCACTAGAAGCATAACCACGAGGAGACCTGCTACAATTTTTTTGAAATTTTTCATTTCCCTTACTCCTTTGTATTTTTTATTTTTTTATTTTTAGCCATAGAGAACTTAGAGGTCATAGAGTTATCGGCTTCGCCGACAAAAAGAATTTTGCGAGCAAAGCTCGCCTTTATGTTAGCCCGAGCATAGCAAGGATGCTTATGGCTTAAAAGTTTTATAAAACACAACAACACAAAACATAGAAATTCTTAAACAAAATTCCTACGTCTTGTGTTGTTTATATAAAAACAAATATAACTTTGCTATTGAGTCGTTTATTAATTCTTGAAATATGTGGACACAATGGGGGGGGGGCAAGCGTTGCTATCACTGCATTTTCCGCACTTTTTGCACTTTTCGCAAATCTGTGATTTTTATTATTCATTGACCTTCCCTCACTCATAATTATTTTTCAAGTAGCAATTTTTTCTTAATGCCAATTATGTATTGTATTATATACGAAAATATATATTTTGCAAGATTTTTATGTCAGTTAAGTCGGAGCAAAGCGAAGACTTGACGACTTTATGCTAGCGAGGCAAAGCCGAGTGCCTATGGCTAAAATAAAAATTAAAAATTGATTTCCACGTCTTTTAATAGATTGCACTTTATACAAAACTATGTATAATAAAAGAAATTTTTGTAAAAATTAGCAAAAATATCTTTTAGGAGTAATTTACATGGCTAAAGAAATAAAAAGAGATTATTACCTTACGCAATTAATTCAGCGTAAAGGCAATGGCTTAATTAAAATTGTTACGGGTATAAGAAGATGCGGAAAGTCATATTTGCTACGCACATTGTTCAAAAAACATTTGATAGAAAGCGGAGTGCCAAATGACCATATTATTGAGATGGCGTTTGATCTCTATGAGAACATTGAATACCGTGACCCCAAAGTGTTCTACCCCTGGGCAAAGGAACAATTAAAAGACAACGGCACTTACTACTTTCTGCTGGACGAAATACAGTTATTAGATGAATTTGTTAGTGTGTTGAACGGGTTGGCGGACAAAAAAAACTGCGATGTTTTCGTAACAGGTAGCAATGCGAAATTTTTATCAAGAGATATAGCCACAGAATTTGGAGGCAGGGGAGACGAAATTCATATGTATCCTTTGAGCTTTTCTGAATTTATGACAATTTACGACGGCAACAAATATGATGGTTGGAATGAATATATTACCTATGGTGGCATTCCACTCGTTGTCTTAACTGAAACTGAAGAGCAAAAGGTGGCGTTGCTGGACAACCTAATGAAAGAAACATATATCAGAGATATTGTTCAAAGGAATAATATCAGAAACATTGACGAAATGGAGACGCTACTGGACATCTTATCATCTGCCATCGGTGGTTTGACAAATCCAAATAAACTTCAAAAGACCTTTAAGAGTGTCAATAAATCAAAAATCACATCAACAACAATCACAAAATACATTGAATATCTGAAGGATGCTTTTTTGATAGAAGAAGCAAATAGATATGATATTAAAGGCAAGGCGTATATAGGCACCCCCTCAAAGTATTATTTCATGGATATGGGACTTAGAAATTCACGAATCAATTATAGGCAGCTTGAAGTGACACACGCCATGGAAAATGTAATATACAACGAACTCAGAATGAGGGGATTTCTTGTTGACATCGGCAATATTACCGTTACAGAAAATGATAAAGATGGAAAACCGACTCGTAAATATTTGGAAGTTGATTTTATATGCTCCAAGGGCTCTAAGAAGTTTTACATCCAATCAGCATATATGCTTGGCTCACCTGAAAAAATGGAACAAGAGCTCAAGGCATATTACAAAATAAATGACTCATTCAAAAAAATTGTCATTACATCAGACACCCCGAAACCGTTTTATAACGATGATGGCATACTCATAATGAATATATATGATTTTCTGTTAAATCCTGCTTCTTTGGACTTCTAGGGCTATAAGGTATAAATTTTGGAGCTAAATGAATGAAACAAAAACCATTCACAACTTTTAATCAAGGTGATATTGTAGAACTTACCATTGAGAGTATTTCAAATGAAGGCTCTGGCGTAGCACGAGTTGGGAAAGAAAATTTCGTCATCTTTGTTGAAGATGCATTACCTGGTGAAAAAATATCCTGCCGCATTGTGCAAAAAAAACGCACATGGGCAAGCGGAAAGGTGATAGAAAGAAAAAACTCTGCTGAAATTCGCAGAACTTCACTATGCCCTTCTGCTTTAATATGTGGTGGCTGCACACATCAACACATTTGCTATGCCCATCAGCTTGAAACAAAAAAACAGACTGTAAAGGATGCACTGGAACGCATAGGACATTTTGAAGATTTTACTCTTTTTGATTGCAAAAGTTCACCTAGTGAATTTGGCTATCGCAATAAAGCATCTATTCCTGTTGCTTGGAAAAATGGAAAAATGCTTGCTGGATTTTACAAAAAGCATAGTCACTACATCGTGCCCATTGCTTCCTGCCCTGTGCTCGCCCCAAGGGTGGAAGAAATTTGCAAAAAACTATTGGCAGAAATTGAAAAAAATAAATTGCACAACGTTCGTGAAATTGTTGTTCGCAGTGCAACAAACGGAACAGATTCCCTCGCTTGCGTTATTATGACCAGGCAACCCAACAAACAAGAAATTGAAACACTAAAGCGAATTACCAAGACGATAAAGCAACTTGCAGGGCTTTCTGTCAACATAAACGAAAGTGACTCAAATTTTATTTGGGGTGACAAATCCATAAATATTTACGGCAAAGACACCATGACGGAAACACTTGACGAGCTAATCTTTACCATGGAAGTTTCCTCGTTTTTTCAAATAAATTCATTGCAGGCAGAGCAACTTTACAAATATGTAATTGAACTCTTGAACACAGGAAAGGAAATAAAATCAAACATTTTGGAACTCTATTCCGGAGTAGGAAGCCTTACTTGTTTTTTAGCAAAGGCTATAAAGGAAACGCAAAATGTGCTAGCCGTTGAAAGTTGGAAGCCGGCATCAAAATACATCACACATAACGCAAAGCAAAATAATTTGTCAAATGTTCGTGTGATGGAAATGGAAGCAGAAGATGCGGTAGAGTTGCTTGAACAAAAGGGAGAAATGAATTTTGATGCAGTTGTGCTAGACCCTCCACGGAGTGGATGTGACAAAAAGGTGCTTGAAGCATTGATAAAAATTTCCGCTCAAAAAATTATATATGTCTCCTGCAATCCTGCTACACTGGCAAGAGATGCAGAAATCCTTTGCCAAGATGGATATGAACTAATAAGCGCAAAGCCATTTGACATGTTTCCACAAACAGGGCATGTTGAGACGGTAGCTTTGATATCAAGGGCAGAGAAAAGTTGAGACTATAGACATAAAATCAACTAAACTTAAATAAAATGCGTGAACTCGCAAAAAATTTAAGTTTGATTATTGAAACCTGCAAAAGCTCATGCTATAATTCTTCTAAAATAAAATGCTGCCAAACGCATAATGTTAAAGTTAAAATTAAAATAGGGGACAGGGCTATGGAGTTTTCTAGGGATAAAAAGCTGAAAGAACTTATTTCAAAAGAAAATAATCATCTGATAAAAATAGTAACCGGAATCAGAAGATGTGGAAAATCGTATTTATTGAATCATATTTTCAAAAGATATCTTTTGGAGAAAGGTGTGAAAGAAGAACATATCATAGAGTTTGCCTTTGACTTTGGTGATGACATTGATAAGCTTGATAAATATTTTCCGGAGCAAGAAACAAGAATTCATATTAAAGGAACCAAAAACAATTACGTGGTAAACGCAAAGAAATTCCGAGCATATATTAAAGAGCAGACTTATGCGGACGGACGGTATTATCTGTTACTGGATGAAGTTCAGAAACTGGATAATTTTGCTGAAACACTCAATGGATTTTTACGTCACAATAATCTTGATGTTTATGTCACGGGAAGCAATTCCGAATTCCTGTCATCTGATATCGCAACTGAATTCCGCGGAAGAGGAGATGTCATTAATTTACAACCGCTTAGCTTCAAAGAAATCTATGAAGCCTTTGGCGGGGACAAACGAGATCTGCTTAATGAATATCTCAGATACGGAGGACTTCCGCTATGTGTTTTGGCAGAAGATGAACAGAATAAGGAAAGCTATCTTATTGGAGCATATGAAACAATATACGAAAAAGATATTCTGGACAGGAAGAAAATCAAGAATTCTGCGGAATTTCGAGTGCTCGCAGAGATTATTTCGTCTTCCATTGGTGCTTTAACGAATCCTCAGAAGATAGCAAACACCTTTAAGACAAACGAAAAGAGTTCTATTTCTGTAAATACAATTCAGCATTATCTGAGCTTTCTAGAAGATGCCTTTATTATAAAAACTTCAAAAAGATACAACATTAAGGGAAGGAAATATATTGGTGCTCCATGTAAATACTATTTCAGTGATCTAGGAGTTAGAAATGCTGTTATAGGATTCAGGCAATTTGAAAAAACACATTTGATGGAGAATTTACTCTACAATGAATTGATTTTCAGGGGCTTTAATGTCGACATTGGTGTTGTGGAGAAATATCTTCCAAATCAGACAGGCAGCTATTCAAAGAAAAATCTTGAGGTTGATTTCGTCGCCAATAAAGGGTCGCAAAGAATCTATATTCAATCTGCATATTCCATTGAAGAAGATTCAAAAAAGGAACAGGAAGAAAGGTCTTTTAAGGAAATAGACGACTCTTTCAAAAAAGTAATAATCACCTACGACTCTGTAAAACCTTACTATAATGCAAATGGATTCTTAATCATGGGACTTCTTGATTTCTTGCTTGATGAAAACAGTCTTAGTTTTTAGAATTGCCTTTTGATATGTACTCATAAACAAGGCATGCGGAGTGCGTAGTACTCCTGTCAAAGCACAGTTAATATAATAGCGATAATCCTTTGAAAACACGGGCTTTTCAGCGATTCGGGTGTTTACCCGGGGTTGTTGAGATGCCCGTTTTCTTTGCTTTGAAACCGGGCGAAAAAGCCGAAAATGTATAGGCGAGTTTGCAGTGCTGGTAACAGTAAAAAGGCAAGTTTTCGGTGCTGATATTGGCAAAATTTTCATAAAAATATTAGTGACAAAAATGTCACTTTGAATTATAATCGTGTCACTACGAAGAGGAGAGGCAACCATATGAATTTCGGAAAAGAAACTGAAACCTTAGAATTCAAAAAATCCACGGGTGAGATGAAAGAAGCCATGATTTCCATTTCATCAATTTTAAATAAACATGGAATAGGGACTCTTTATTTCGGCATAAAACCTAATGGAGATATCGTAGGTCAAAATGTTTCAGAATCATCATTAAGGGATGTTTCAAAAGCAGTATATGAGAACATTAAGCCACAGATATATCCGGCGATTGAAGAAATTGTTCTGGATGGAAAACATCTTGTCAAGGTGGAATTCAGTGGCGAAAATGCTCCTTATTCTGCTGCAGGAAGATATTATCTTAGAACGGCAGATGAAGATCGGGAAGTGGTACCGGAAGAACTGAAAGAGTTTTTTGATGCGAATAAATATCGCGGAAAGTGGGAAAAGGATCAATCAGGAGCAACCGTTAAACAGATTGATAAATCCGCCATCAAGTCGTTTTGGCAGAATGCCGTTGCATCCGGCAGAATGCCGGAAGGTAGATATAATTCAACGGTCATTTTAAACCGGTTTGGTTTGATTTCCGGCGAACAGCTTACGAACGCAGGAGAAGTGCTTTTCGGAAGCACAAAGCCGGTTTCCATGAAAGCTGGTATTTTTGCAACAGATGAAAAGCTTACCATACTTGACATGAAACTGTTTGAGGATAATATTTACAATTTGATTAATGTTGCCGAAGAATATATCCTGAAAAACCTGAGGTGGCGGGCTGATATTTCCGAAATGGAACGGGTGGAAATACCGGAGATTCCTGTAGCCGTAATTAGAGAAGCACTTGCTAATGGTTTTGCTCATGCAATCTATGACGGAAGAACAAATCATGAAATCTGCATTCATCCAGGTATGATTACAATTTACAGTCCGGGTGAGTATGCAAGCAGACACACTCCGGAAGAGTATATTAAAGGAAACATTGAATCAGAAATAAGAAATGCATCCATAGCTAAAATCCTGTACCTGAATAACTCAATAGAACAGTTTGGCAGTGGGTTTAAGCGCATTCACAGTTTATGTATTGATGCAGGTATTAAGTATTCCTATGAAAATACAAAAGACGGATTTAAGTTTATTATATTCAGACCCAAGTCTCAAAGTGACATTCCATATGTCACTTTGGATGTCACTTTGAACGGAACCGAAATGTCGGTGCTTGCCATTTTAAAACAGAACCCGGAATCATCGCGTGATAAAATAGCGGAGAAAATATCAAAGACGGTGAGAACAGTTCAAAGAGCTTTGGATTCTCTCAGGAAAAAAGGATATTTAGAGAGAATTGGTTCAAAGCAGAGCCCAAATTGGAAAATTTTAAAATAAGCTTAATATAAAAATATAGGAAATAGGTAAAATCGAGTCAAAAACTGTTAAATCAGTGTGAAAAAATGGCTGATATAAAAGAGGAAAAATCAATGAATAAAAATGACTATACAATTCGTTTAGAGAAGAAAGACGATTACCGTGAGGTAGAAAACCTCGTAAGAGAGAGCTTTTGGAATGTGTATCGTCCGGGATGCCTGGAGCATTATGTGCTTAAATGTCTGAGAGATGATAAGGACTTTGTGCCGGAGCTTGATTTCGTGATGGAAAAGAATGGCAGAATCATCGGGCAGAATGTTTTTGTCAAGGCTGTGATTAAAGCAGATGACGGCAGATGCATTCCTATCATGACAATGGGACCAATATGTATATCTCCGGAACTTAAACGAAAAGGATACGGGAAAATCCTGCTTGACTATTCGCTTGAAAAAGCTAAGGAATTCGGCTGCGGGGCAGTCTGCTTTGAAGGGAATATTTTATTCTATGGAAAAAGCGGATTTACTTACGCTTCTGAATTCGGGATTAGATATCACGGAGTTCCGGATGGAGAGGATGCATCATTCTTCCTTTGCAAAGAGTTGATTGAAGGATATCTTGACGGAATCACCGGTGAGTACTCAACCCCCAAGGGATATTTTGCTTGCGATGAAAATCCTGAAAAGTTTAATCAATACGAGTCAGAATTTCCGACTAAGGAAAGACTAAAGCTTTCGGGACAATTGTTCTAAACGAACAGCTGGCACATTGAATGCCTTTTTCAATGTGCTAGTATGAAATATTTATCAATAAAACAGACATTTGAAAATGTGTGGTATCTCCGTCAGAAGAATTCAAGTCTTGTGTATAGAGTATCTCAGGTACAACAAAGATCGGATCTTACAGGACTATTTCGGCTGCTTCAATAAGGGAGCTATCGTTAAAAAAGTGTCCCCCCCCCCCATTTTTATGACGTACTTCCTGTCATGTCAGGTCATATGGCACACATAGCATTGCTACAACCGCATAACTGATTCAACCGATTTGACACAGCTGAAAAGAAAGGTAAAAGAAAATGAAAATTGTGAAAAGTAAAAAATTACTTGTATTTTTGTTGGTAATTTTCGTTCTTACTTTGCTACTTATTGGCTATTCTAGTAAGGGTGGCAAAAAGCAGAATCGAGATATCGTACGTGAATACAATACAGTAGAGGAATTAGAGGGGAAAAGAATCGGCACAATTTCAGGCTCTGTGCAGGAAGCATTGGTGCTTAAAAACGTAAAGAACCCTCAGATAACCTATTATACCAACGCTTCAGAGGAGGTTCTTGCTCTTCAAGATGGTAAGATTGACGCTTTTGCGATGGATGGCGATACATACCTTTCCTTCCAACAACAGGGAATAACTGATCTTGTTCGGCAAGAAAAATACCTTGGCGAGACTCCGGTTTACTTTGGCTTCACGCGCGTAGACAACGGCGAACAGGTGCGCAATCAGTTTAGTGAATACATTCATAAATTAGATGCCGAAGGCAAGCTGCAAAAAATATTGGACTTTTGGTATTCCCTTCCGGAGAAAGAGCCTGTTTTTGATTTTGAAAGTCTGCCAAATATTAATGGCAAGCTAACTTATGCAACTTTCCCGCTGGATAGACCACACATCCATTACAGTGCGGCAGGATTCAGTGGAATCGAAATAGAGTTATTTTATGGCTTCTGTAAAGAATATGGATATGCGTTAGATTGCTATGTGACCGAATACGCTAGCGTCCTTACTGGTTTTGAAACCGGGAAAGTGACGACCACGGGATATTTGGCCATTTCTCCTGAAATTGCCAATAAGCTGTTTTTCTCCATCCCATATATGTATGCACACCAGACGATGGTTGTTAGAAATTTGGCTGCAAAAAAGCTATCATCTGGAAAATTTTTCAAAAAAATCGCTGAAAGATTTGAACAGAATTTTATCCGCGACAATCGCTGGAAGCTTATGCTGAGAGGCTTTTACGTCACGCTCATCCTTTCTCTTTGCTCCGCATTGTTTGGCACGATAATTGGTTTTGTAGTCTGCTTTGCAAGAATAAGCAAGAACAAGACAGTTTCCACTGTTAGTGCTGCCTTCATTCGACTGTTTCAGGGTATACCCATTGTAGTATTTTTGCTGATACTTTATTTTGTAATATTCGCCAAGTCAGATATTAGTGGAATCACTATCGGTGTAATCGGATTTTCCGTGGACTTTGGCGTATATGTTGCGGAGATATTGCGCTCTGCAATCGAGGCCATTCCTCATGGACAATGGGATGCGGCGAAAGCGTTGGGCTTTAGGCATTCCAAGACGATGACCCGCATAATACTGCCTCAAGCAGTGTATCATGCGTTACCTGTCTACAGGGGGCAGTTTATTTCGATGGTTAAAATGACCTCTGTAGTCGGCTATGTTGCAGTTCAGGATCTGACTAAGGTTTCGGATATTATCCGTTCTCAGACTTATGACGCCCTTATGCCACTGCTGTTTACGGCAACGATATACTTTCTGCTTTCTTGGTCATTAGCGCAGTTGATTTGCCGTATTGAAATTAAAATAGATCCGAAGCTTCGTAAAAATCCGCTTAAAGGCATTGACACCACAAGCGTGACCGATATTGACGTTACTGATGATGGCTTCAAAAAAGACGGCGCGGAGATTTTCAACATCAGTCACCTTAGCAAGCGATATGAAAACGCTCAGCCGCTAAAAGATGTCAATGCTATCATTCATAGAGGAGACGTCATCGCACTTATTGGTCCGTCTGGAACTGGTAAAACTACACTACTACGTTTGCTGAATCATTTAGAAATACCTACGGATGGAGCAATCGTTGCATTCGGGAAAGACGTACCCAAAAAGGGCAAGGAACTCTCCGCATATAGAGCCAGAGTAGGGATGGTGTTCCAGTCCTTCAACCTGTTTTCGCACCTAACCATTATCGAAAACATTATGCTGGCTCCGACGGAACTGATGGGTGTCAGTCGTCAAGAAGCATATGAAAAAAGCATTCGCTTGCTACGTCAGGTTGGACTTGCAGAAAAAGCACTGAATTATCCAGATGAGCTTTCTGGTGGACAACAGCAGCGTGTTGCCATAGTGCGAGCGTTGGCAATGAATCCTGAAGTGATTCTCTTTGATGAGCCGACTTCCGCATTGGACCCGACCATGGTGAGAGAAGTTTTGCAGGTCATATCCAATCTCGCAAAAAAAGGATTCACGATGCTTGTCGTGACCCACGAAATGCAGTTTGCCGAATCAGTTTCCAACCGCGTCTTCTATATGGACAAGGGTGTCATTTTTGAGGAAGGAACTCCTCAACAGATTTTCCATGCACCGAAAAATCCCGAAACAAGAGCGTTTATCAACCATTTCAAGCTATACTCCTATCAGATTACAAGCCTAGACTTTGACTTTGTGAATCTATTTGCAACTGTCAACTCTTTCGGACATACCCAGCTCATGCCGAGGACACTGCTAAACCATCTTTCCCTTTGCATCGAAGAGCTAGTAATGCAGGCTTTCCTAAACAGCAGAAAACAGAGCTTACCTGCAGACATCGTCGTAGAATACGCACCAAACAGCGACCATTGTTGCCTAAGCATTTCCTTTGTCGGAGAACAATACAACTTGCTTGACAGTCTCGATGACATAAGCACCAGACTGATAAACGGCATCACATCTCGCAAAGAATACAATTATTTGGAATCTGAAAGCAAAAATATACTGACAGTAGAAGTGCAATAATAGAAGTGAAGAGGGTGGAAGCAAAAATGGAATATTTCATTAAAAAACTAATTGACAACGCAAAAAAATATCCTGATAGACAGGCACTTGTATCGTATGACAAAAAAGTGTTTACCTATGCCGACTTGGATTATTATTCCGCAAAGGTGTATGCTTTTCTCAAAGAAAAAGGTGTTGGCAAAGAATCTTTTGTAATGATTTGTCTTCCACATTCAGTAGCAGCTGTTATCTCCATGATAGGGGTTTGGAAGGCTGGCGCTGCCTTTACTATTACAGAAAACAATCGCGCATCTGAACGTATTGAATTCATAAAAAAGGACTGCAATTGCAACATTGTCATTGACGAAACTGTTTGGGCGCAGATGCTTAAATGCGAGCCTTTGGCTGGCTTTGAAGAAACTGACAAAAAAGATGCGTGCTACGCAATATATACATCTGGAACGACTGGCAAGCCGAAAGGTATTATTCATGAATACGGAAAACTAGAACAGATGATAAAAGCATCAGACGCAACTATGTCTGAATGTGCAAATGATGATTCAACACATTTTGCACTTGTCACTC
The DNA here is from genome assembly GCA_937902895.1 of uncultured Synergistaceae bacterium. Lineage (GTDB taxonomy): Bacteria > Synergistota > Synergistia > Synergistales > Synergistaceae > CALELF01. The sequence continues at coordinate 13,657 of CALELF010000165.1, forward strand.
CTTTGGATTTTGCTGCTACTGTAACTGAAGTTGTGCCACGACTTTACAGAACACACTGTATTTACATTGCATCGTCAGAGAGCATTCGAAATCCTGCGGAATTTGAAAAGTTCTTCCTTGAAAATAAAATAACTGATACTGCAATGTCCGCATCACTACTTAAAACATACACTAATATTTCCCCTTACCTAAAAACGATTCTCTGCACAGGTGAAGCTTCCAACGGATTAAAAATTGATGGTGTCCGTCTCATAAACAAATACGCAATGAGTGAATCACTGTTTACTGTTGCAGCATTTGAAATAGACAGACTCTATGATGTTACACCTGTCGGGAAAAAATGCCTTGATGAGATTGACATTATGATTCTTGATGATAACGGCAATCTTCTTCAAAACGGTGAAACGGGTGAAATATGTTTTAAAAACGAATATTTCCGTGGTTATTTGAATCTACCTGAACAGACGTCAAAAGCCATGTCAGGAGGGCTGTTTCATTCCGGAGATATGGGCTTCATAGATGAGAATGGCAATCTTGTTGTATCCGGCAGAAAAGACGATATGATAAAGATAAATGGCAACCGCATTGAGCCTGCCGAGATTGAAGCTGTCGTCAAATCTGTTCTTGGGATAGAAACAGCTGTCGCCAAAGGGTTTTCTAACAATGAGCGATCTTACATTGCGCTTTATTATCTCAACTCGGAAGCAAAGGAAATTTTTGCAAATACAGATTTGCAAGAGCTTCGAAATAAACTAAGCAAACATCTTCCCTATTACATGATACCTACTTACTATGTAGGTATCGACAAGCTTCCGTTAAACGCTAATGGCAAGCTTAGCAAAAAGCTCCTGCCAGAACCTGATGTTAATGAAATGCGAAGTTACTTCGAAGCGCCTAAAAATCCAAATGAAAAGTTTATATGTGAAAAGATGGAAGAAATCCTTGGCATTAGTGAAATAGGGAGGAAAGACGATTTCTTCCTGCTTGGCGGGGATTCGCTACGAACCATAACCCTTGTCACCGCATGTCGTGATTTCGGGCTGACATCCAGTGACGTTTATAAGCTGAGGACACCCGAAAAAATTGCAAAATTTTTTGCCAGTAATACAGAAAAGAACGGCGGTTACTCTGAAGAACTTAATAGACTCGCAATGCAACGTGAACAGGAACTTTTGCCAGATCAGATTGATATTGTGGATCAGCAGTTTTTTGCACCAGACACAGACATGTGGAATATTCCCGTTCTAATGAAAATTAAAAAAGGCATCGATTGTGAACGCCTTAGGAAAGCCGCAATGCGTGCCTTTTCTCATCATCCATCTTTTGGGACAAAGATAAAAGTAAAGGAAGATGGCGCCTTTGTTCAGTATTATGATCCTTCATGCTACACCGAAATTCCGATTATAGAAACGACAGACGCAGAATTCTCCGTAACACTAAAAGGAAAAAATCTTGTGCGTCCTTTTACATTATGTAATTCCCCTTTATACAGAGCAGAGTTTTACAAGACTGAAAGTAGTATGTATTTCTTCCTTGAAGTGCATCATCTTATATGTGATGGCACATCTCTCACGATTCTCTTAGATCACATTTATCAGTGCTACATGGATGAAAACTGCATTCTTCCTCCGGATTTTTACTATTTATATTTGCAGAATTGTTCTGATATACAGAGGAATAGGCTGTATGAAGACGCAAAAAGTAATTATGACGAATTTTATTCAAAATATCCGAATATTGATTCGTGTCATGGGGTGCTAAAACAAGACTTCTTAAATATTGATTTTCCTGCGGGCGATGTAGGTTGCATACTTGATGTTCCCAAAAGCCCAGAGCATGGCAATGTATTTTTCATTACCGCAACAGCAATTGCAATGTCAAAATTCAATAACGAGAATCTTGTTTTGCTCAGATGGACATATAACAATCGAGATACTGCACAAAAATTTGATATGACAGGCTTGATTTATCGTAATCTTCCTATAGTATTAAAAATTGATAAGACCAGCACTCCCGAAACTTTGCTTTCTGATGTCAAAAAACAGGTGGATTTTTCCATACAAAACTGCAAATACCCTTATGTCCATAAACACTTTTATCAGTTTAATGATTCTCCAATTGCTATATACCAGTTGAATACAGGAGCTTTTGGAAATTTGCTTGATTTACTAGAAGAGGGAGAATTGCTTTTTCATAAATTAGAATTTTCTGATGTTATGTGTGTTGTTGACATCTTTGAGGATGTCAATAGCCCGAAGCTTACACTGGGACTTCATTATTCCGCCGGTAATTACAGTTCTGCTTCAATGGAACGCTTCTGCAAACTATTTAATGATGCCACTCATTATCTTGATGGTTCCTCTAAGGGACAAGAAAACCACAAAAATGATTAAAAGCATATCAATTATCAAGGATGGCGTTTTGTAATGAAAGACAATTCAAAAAAAATAACATGCTTCGCTCTTGCGTTTATCGCTTTTTCTGGAGTGTGGGGATTTGGAAACGTTGCAAATGGTTTTATATACTTTAATGGGGTGCAGGCAATTTTTAGCTGGATTTTAATTTTTGTGCTGTATTTCATTCCCTATTCACTTATGGTTGGAGAACTCGGCTCAGCATTCAAAACCTCAGGAGCTGGCGTGGGTTCTTGGATTAACAATACCATAGGTCCCAAGGCTGCTTATTTTGCAGGGTGGACATATTGGGTTTGCCATATCACATATATTGCAAGTAAAGGAAGTGGCGGACTTAAAGCTCTTAGTTGGGCTATATTTTGCAACGCTGAAACATACGATGCATTACCTTCAACTTACATTCAGCTTGCAACATTGGCGATACTTCTATTTTTCTGTTGGGTTGCCAGCAAGGGAATGAATCCACTTAAGAAATTGGCAGGTCTTGCCGGCACAAGTATGTTTATCATGTCACTTCTTTATATCCTTCTGATGGTCGCAGCCCCTGCTATCAATCCAAATGTAAGTTTTACACACATTGATTTCAGTATTAAAAATTTGATACCAAATTTCAATTTATCCTATATATTACTTCGGCTATTAAAAGTTGAAATTTTTAACAGTCATATTCAAGAATGTAT
>CALELF010000166.1 GCA_937902895.1 uncultured Synergistaceae bacterium
TTACTTTGATTCGTTACTTCACTCTACCATCCCACACTTTTCCGTGAAGAGCCTAAATATATGCTGAAAGCAAGTCTATTACCATGTTACCACCTCCCCTCAAGAAAAGGGAGCAAACCGCCATCGAGGAAACGACACGTCTCTACGGTATGGATTATAACACACATTATAATGTGTTGCAACGCCACAATTTACTATTGCAAGGAAGTCAATTTAAATTTTTTTAGTGGAATATGCTATAATTCACCCATAAATTACAGAGGATGTGATGATTTTGATAAAGGCTATTCTCTTTGACTTTGATCTCACAATTGCTAATACATTTTTTGCAGTAAAAAAAGGCGTGGAAATACTTGCTGAGCATTTTAACTTGCCACTTCCCAGTGACCGTGAAATTTACGCAATGATTGGACTTCCATTGGCTGGTTGTTGGGAACAGCTTTGGGGGTATTACAACGAAGAATGGCTTGAATATTTTTCTGCCACCTACAGACCTCGCCAAGCAGATCTTTTTGAACTCTATGATGATACAAGAGAGACGCTTGAATATTTTGTGTCTTCAGGTTTTTCTCTCGGTGTTGTTACAAACAGACATTTTATAAAATCCTGTCTTAAAAAACTTGATATATCACAATATTTTGGTGTTGCCATTGGTGCAGAAGAGATGATAAACCCAAAGCCACATCCGGAATCACTCCTTACTGCGCTTGAAGATTTACATGTTAGCACAAATGAGGCACTGTATGTAGGTGATACAGACATTGACATGAAGACAGCTCTAGCTGCAGGTGTAACTTCTGTTGGTGTTACTCAAGGGCATTTCGACAGGCAAATGCTTTTTAATGTTGGTGCAAAATATGTAGTGCCTTGTATTAGTGGTATAAAAGATATACTAGGGGAGATAAAGTAATATGGCTATTATTCATAGACACAGGAAGAAACAATCCTTAAGTGCACCGCAGTTTTTTGCATTTTCTGTTTTAATTATCGTAGTCTCAACTGTTTGGCTCATTGTTTTCAAATTTCGTATGACACACTATTATCAGGAAAGACCAGATGTTTATTGGACTGTTCCTGCCATTTATTACGCTACAACACCTTGTAAGGGTATATTATATTGGCGAGAAAAGCTCCTTACTGCTCCCTCAAGTGGACAGATACGCTATCCCCTTGGAGTAGGGCCCGTCCATGTTGCCAAGGGAGACACTGTTGCTGTCGTTAACGGAATGGAACTAAAGGTAGATTGTCCTGGATATTTTGTCGCAGGGCTAGACGGCTTTGAAGGGAAAATGAAATATGGCGTAATTTGGAACAGCGAAAACCTTTCCTTTGAAAAGGCAAAAATGAAATATTTTAAGGAAGGTTTATTAGTGAATATGGGTTCTACCATTGGTAAGCTTGTCATGTCCTTGCAGGGGACTAGTTTTATCGGCATAGTTGAACCGACAGAGAAGGTTATAGCACAGATTAGGCATGACCATTTGTATGTGAAAGACGATGATTCAAACAGCTATGACAGAGCAAAAATAAAGGTTTACCAAGAGGAAGGACGCAACAAAATACGAGTTTATATGGAACTTCCATGGTTTCGCCTAAAGGATATAAAAAATCGTGTTGCAACAATCCAAGTGGATGCGGGAAAGAAGACAGGCGCAATGTTCCCTATTAGTTGTCTTATTAAGAAAAAAGGGAAAAAAGGCGTATTGCTAATTCGTTCGCAATCGGCATCCTTTGTGCCAGTAGAAGGGATATACATCAAGGGTGAAAAATTCATTGCAACAAAAGGTGTAAGCGAGGGTCAGCCAATAGTGTTACATCCAGAAAAAACGCGAGAGGGAAAAGTTAAAGCAAAGTAACAAATAATTGGATTAAAAAGAAGGTGTTGTCAATTAAATTGACAACACCTTCTTTTGTGTAATCACGGTTATTCGCCTGACATCTGCCTGAAAGAGTCTGACCAAGGCATAATGTAACGGAAATATTCATTTGTGTCAAACATCTTGACTAGGTTTTCTATTCTGTCATTATTGAATTTTTCAATTAACTTGATTTCCTTTGCGCTGAGAAACGTGCAATTTCTGTCTGCCTTGTTATAAGGCTTCCAAATGATTTTCTTTAGGGATGGATTGCCAGTCCTGCAGAATTGTGCAATCATCTCTTGGAATTTGATAGAGAAATCAACTTGCTCCTTTGTGCCGAGAGCAGCATTACCATCAAAATTTCCAAAAAGGTAATGACAATCTACTCCGTGTGCTGCTTTTAGCGAACTTATCGATCCATCGTATGGCTGGTCAAAGGCATAGGTGTAGCATATTCCGCCGTTTTGTGCCTGTTTTTCTGCCATGTAGTAGTTAATCCCCTGCAGGGAATAATCGTTACAGAAAGATAAGAGCCTCTCCAAGTAGGATTGACTACTAAGAGATATCATATAATTCATGTATGCATCTTTGAATTCATTTGAAGGTGTAAAGTTTGGATGAATGACGCTAGAACCCGTGCATATCGTGTGAACTGCGTCACAGAATTGCTCAAAAGAGCGGTTAACAGCTTTAAGATTATTTTTTAGCACCTCTCTATAATAAGCAAATTCATTTGTGGTTGCACCTTGAAGCACCGTAATGTTGCCCCCTACATTCTGGGAATAAACAGCGTAGGGGTCTTCCGGCAAGACAAGTCCACCCCTGACGCAGAAGTTTAAATACTGGTGATTGTCGGGATCATACCACCAATCTCTCAATTGTTCAAAATCAAGCTCTTGTAGTTGCTTGATGGTGGAAATTTTCAAATCCTCGACGATGTGTTTTGTGAGGTTTTCTGAAGATTCAAGCGTAACACATTGATTGAAGCCGCCACTCATGGAGATAGCCTTGGTAAAAAGCTTTTCTTCCTGTGGAAGATAGTGATTATTTGGGTCAGAAGCCATCATTACAAGCGTAGAAACTGAGCAACCCCCAGCGGATTCACCACAAATGGTGATGTTGTCTGGATCTCCGCCAAAAGCAGCGATGTTGTTTTTTATCCAACGAAGCGCCTGTATTTGGTCTAAAATTCCATTACTATTACTTCGGCTATTAAAAGTTGAAATTTTTAACAGTCATATTCAAGAATGTA
>CALELF010000167.1 GCA_937902895.1 uncultured Synergistaceae bacterium
TCTTTTCAATAGGTTATTTTATTAATCCCACACTTTTCCGTGAAGAACCAAAAAATATGAGTTAGCAAACGCTAACTCATATTTTTTTTGTCTTAATTCTCATAATTTTTCCTTGTTATATCTTTACCGTTATGTTAAAATATTCAAGCTAGATAATGGTGGCTTGTTATATTGCAAATTTGTGTTACATAAAATATCTTCGGAGATGTCAAGGGTAAATGAAGAGATTTATTATTAAATTTTTAGTTAGATTTTTCTTTAGAGTCAAGGTAAAGGGAATAGAAAATTGGAAGAACATGGGTTCAGGCGTGCTTATAGCGCCTAACTATGTTTCTTTCATTGACCCTTTGCTCTTGGCACTTTTTTTGCCCGAATCTGTGCCATTTGCAATTGAACGCCGCCTTGCACAAAAAAGATATGTAAAATATTTCTTACCTCTCGCAGAAACTCATATTCTAGACGCTGACTCACCAACAACATTAAAATATTTCCTAACACTCCTAAAAAATGGTGGCAGATGTGTCATCTTCCCAGAATTACAGCCAACAACAACGGGAAACCCAATGAAGGTGTCAGCCGGAGTTGCCGCAATTGCGTTACACACAGGTGCACGCGTTCTTCCAATTCACATTGAAGGAACAGAGCGCACGCACTTCTCCCGTTTGGCACACAAAAAGTGGCCACGTTTGTTTACCCATGTTGAGATAACAATTCTTCCTGTTCAGGATTTAAAGCTTGGACAAGGCAACAACGACAGTGACGAAGTGCAACACACTTCTCGCATAGAATATGCAAAGGCAGGCAGAGCACTAGAGCGCTTGATGGATAATGCCGCTCTCATCGCTCGCCGTCGCCATAAGCCTACTTGGGACGTTTTGCTGGATAGCCGTGCAACCTATGGCGGAAAAACACAACTTTATTGCGATGCTGGTTCAGAGCCTATCACATACAATGGTTTAATTACTCGCATTTTACTATTTGAACACCTTATAAATAAGCTAAAAATTAAAGAGCAATATGTAGGAGTTCTTTTGCCAACTTCTGTGGCTGGTGCCGTTACAATCTTTGCATTGCAAAAGATGAAGAAAGTTCCCGCCATGCTAAACTTCTCTCAAGGCGTGAAACAATTAAAAAATTGTCTAAAAATTGGCGGTATAAAAACTATCATTACTTCTAGCAAATTTGTTACCGTGGGCAAGCTCGGGCACCTAATCGATGCTGCAATAGAAGCCGGCTGTCGCGTAATTTATTTGGAAGACGAAGCTCACATAATAACAACATGGCAAAAATTGCGCAAAGCTATCAAGACACACTTTGTATCCGCCAGACGAGCAAGTGCAAAGCTCTTAAAAGAAACAGAAGAGCCTGCCTACCTCCTCTTCACATCTGGCAGTGAGGGACTTCCAAAAGGTGTTGTCCTGTCATACAAAAACATAAACACAAATGCTTATCAAACTGTAACAAGGGTTGATTTTTACCGCACAGACAGAGCCCTTTGTGTCTTGCCTATTTTTCACTCCTTTGGACTTTGCGGAATTTACTTCCCAATGGTGCTTGGCTTCATGGCATATTTCTACCCCAATCCATTGCAGTATAAAACCATTGCTAGCCTGTGTTACGACGAACGTATTACAATTCTTTTTGCCACAGATACATTCCTTGCGGGCTATGGCAAGGCAGCAAGCGATAATTACGACTTTGCAACGATGAGAATTGTTGTTCAAGGTGGAGAAAAAACAAAAGCCTCTACACAAAATATTTGGATGGAGCGTTTTAATATTCGCATTATAGAAGGTTATGGAGTTACAGAATGTTCACCAATTGTTGCCCATAACTATTATGCGCACCATAGGACTGGCACTGTTGGTCCAATTGTTGAGGGACTTGAATATCGCCTTGAGCCCGTGGAAGGTGTGGCAGAAGGTGGCAGACTTTGGCTGAAGGGCGATAGCATTATGAAGGGTTATATGCGTGCCACTGCTCCAGGCGTAATTGAGCCATTGCCAGACGGTTGGTATGACACTGGCGATATTGTAACGATAGATGACATGGGTTACATCACCGTGTTAGGTAGGGCAAAACGCTTTGCAAAGCTAGGCGGTGAAATGGTTTCTCTTCCGTCTATAGAAGAAGCTTTGCTAGCTATATACCCAGACAAAACCTTTGCAGTTGTGGCACAACCAGTAGGAGAAAAAGAGGTAATCGTTGCAGTTACCACTGATCCAGATTTGAAGTGTCAAGACGTTAAAAATGCGTTATCTGAAATTGGTATGGCAGAAATTGCAATTCCAAAGAAACTTCTTTACATGGAAGAGTTGCCACTCTTGGGTAACGGCAAAACTGACTACCCCACCCTATTAGAAAAAATTAACGCTTAACTTTTTTTACAAGATATAATCAGAACCACCCTTCAAAAGGGTGGTTTGCACTAGGGCTATAAGCCCTGGTT
>CALELF010000168.1 GCA_937902895.1 uncultured Synergistaceae bacterium
ATACCTACATAACCCATTATTTCAAGTCATAATCACACTTTTTTATTATTTCAGTAATGACTATCTATTTTTTGCACCTTAAGGTAACAACAACAATTTCTGCCGGATTCAATATGCGTGTCGGAAGACCTTGTGCATACCCAGTTCCACGAGAAACTATAAGTGTCATATTGGATAATTTATATTGACCAACCACGAAGCCATTATTGAAAAGCCCAACTATTTTTGACAAAACTGGCAAAAAACCGCCATGCGTATGTCCTGAAAGTTGAAGGTCAATTCCAAGCCTATTGTTTTCTCTTGCGTTATCGGGGCGATGGGACAAAAGAATGTTAAAAACTTGATAACCAAAAACAGGCATTGCACGTTTAATGTCAGGGACTTCTTCGCCAATTTTTTTTGCAAATTTATCTGGAATCCCCGTGACAAAAATTATCTGTCCATTTTGCCCCTCAATGAATTTATGCTGATTTATCAAAACAGGGATGTTTAACTTTTCTTCAAAAAACTTTTTCCATTCTGCGTAATCAAAATAATATTCATGATTACCTGGCACAGCGAAGGTTCCATACTTAGAGTGAAGATTCTTCAATGGCAAAAGTGCATCTCCCATATCTTCTACCGAACCATCTAGATAATCTCCACCTAAAAGGACAAGCTGACACTTTTGTTTATTGGTAATATCCACAACAGATTGTACAAAAGCTCTCCCCCTACCATGCCAAGCATGAATATCTGCGATGAATGCAATCCTTAAACCATCAAATGAAGATGGTAGATGTTTAGATTCTACAGTATATTCCGTTACAATTGGCAAAAGATGGGCATTGTGAGTTCCATAACAGGACAAGGCAAAGGCTGTAATAAAAGATGCAACCAAAAATTTTTGCCCTAGTGAAAAATCTAGAGGTTTAGCGGAAAAATTTTTCAACAAAAGAATTAAGATATCCCTTACTAAGAGCAAAAAGGCAAAAATTACTAGAGCAAAAAAAAGTATTCCAGATAATTCAATAAAAAACGGAGAAAGGTGAGAAGTAGAGCGATCCCCTTCAATTAACAAAAAAAATAGAGGTTTTATCTCAAAAAAAATGAGGGTCAAGTAACAAAGCTGGCGACAAATAGGCTTCATATTTTTGTGTGGCAAAACAACCCTATACCAAACATACAAAAGTGGGAATAAAGGTATAATCATTGCCCAAAATATATAGCCAATTGTTAGCTTCATTACTTTACCCTCATTATATTTTTAACTATTACTTTTTACACTTTAAGGTAACAATAACGATTTCTGCCGGTTCGAGCAAACGTTCTGCAAAACCCTGCCAATATCCAGCACCGCGAGAAACTATGAGTGTCATGTTAGATAAGTCGTAGCGTCCAGAAACGAAGCCATTGTTGAAGTAAGCAATCAGGTCAGATGCGTAGCACACATTCCCGCCATGCGTATGTCCCGAAAGTTGAAGGTCAATTCCAAGCCTGTTATTTTCTTTTGCGTTCCCAGGTCTATGGGAAAGAAGAATGTTAAAAACATGGTAACCAAAAACAGGCATGGCATGTCTGACATCAGGGACTTCTTCGCCGATTTTTTTTGCAAATCTATCCGAAATTCCCGTGATAAAAATTATCTGTCCATTGTAGCCCTCGATAAATTTGTGCTGATTTATCAAAACAGGGATGTTTAATTTTTCTTCAAAAAACTTTTTCCATGCGGCGTAATTAAAATAATATTCATGATTACCTGGTACAGCAAATGTCCCATACTTAGAATGAAGATCCTTCAATGGCAAAAGTGCATCTCCCATATCTTCTACTGATCCATCTAGATAATCTCCGCCTAAAAGAACAAGCTGACATTTCTGTTCGTTGGTAATATCCACAACTGATTGAACAAAAGCTCTTCTTCTACCATGCCAAGCGTGAATATCTGCGATGTATGCAATCCTTAAACCATCAAATGAAGACGGAAGATGTTTAGATTCTACAGTATATTCTGTTACAATTGGTAAAAGATGAGCATTGTAATTGCCATAGAAAGACAAAACAACTGCTACAACCAATGCTGGAATAATAAAATTCGCTCCAAGAGAAAAACTAAAGGACTTACGAGAGGAAAATTTCCCCCATAACTTGCTGAAAAGCACAACTACATCTCTTACCAGAACAAAAAAGGTGAAAACTACTACACTACAAAACAATGTCCCAGTAAATTCGATGAAAAATGGTGAAAGCTTGGGATAAGAAATATCTTCACCAATCAAAGCAAATATCAGTGGTCTTAGAGCCAAAATAATGAGAATGATTATAGAAATCCAGCGAAAAGCTGGATTCATTTTTTTGCACGGCAAGACAACCCTAAATAAAATCAATAGGGCAATTAAGGGCTCAAATATTGCCCCAATTAAGATACCAACTGTTATTCCCATAGCTTACTTTAAGACTGCGCCTTCAACTCCGCTTGTTGCGTGGGCTCTGTATCTTGTGAGGAATGAGCTGTCTGTTGGCTGTGGTGTTGCCACAAATTTCTTTCTGCGTTCCTCTAGCACCTCTGGTGCAACATGGAGATCCAAAATCTTTTCAGGAATATTGATGTATATTTCGTCACCTTCTTCAACAAGTCCAATTGGTCCGCCAATTGCGGCTTCTGGTGAAACGTGACCAATGGAAGCGCCACGAGTTGCCCCAGAGAAACGACCGTCTGTGATGAGAGCAACGGTGCTTCCCTTGCCCTGACCCTGAATGACGCTTGTTGGGGTGAGCATTTCTCTCATGCCGGGACCACCCTTTGGTCCCTCGTAACGAATGACAACGACATCGCCATCGTTTATCTTGTTTGCCAAGATTGCAGCGCTTGCTTCATCTTCACTGTTAAACACTCTGGCTGGTCCTGTGTGGACCAACATCTCTGGTGCGACGGCAGCTTGCTTTACGATAGCGCCGAGTGGAGCAAGGGTTCCCTTCATGAATGCGAGTCCGCCCTGTTTGTGATATGGTTTGTCCAATGGACGAATTACTTCGCTATCAAGCACGTTGCAATTTGAAACATTTTCTGCTTTTGTTTTTGTGGTAACTGTTATTACTTCTCCGTGGAGGAGACCAGCGTCAAGCAATTCTTTTTCCAATGCCTGAACACCGCCTGCCTGCCATAAATCTTCTATGTGGTGTGCACCACCTGGTGACATTGAGCAAAGGTGTGGCACCTTCTCACCGATTTTATTAAAGACTTCAAGTGATAAATTGAGTCCCGCTGCGTGTGCAATTGCTGGCAAGTGAAGGCTTGTATTTGTTGAGCCACCAAGGGCAAGGTCAACTGCCACAGCATTTTCAAATGCCTCGTATGTAAGAATGTCGCGTGGACGAATACCTTTTTCAACAAGAGCCATAATCGCTCTGCCTGCTTCTTTGGCAAGGCGAATACGTCCGGCGTGAACTGCTGGAATTGTGCCGTTTCCTGGCAAGGCAAGCCCAAGCACTTCCATCATACAGTTCATTGTGTTTGCTGTGAACATACCGGAGCATGAACCGCAACCTGGGCAAGCGTTACCTTCTATTTCTGCAAATTCTTCATCGGAAATTTTGCCAACACTTTTTGAACCGACAGCTTCAAACACACTGTTTAGGTCAAGGGTGCGTCCTTTGTATTTACCTGCCATCATTGGACCGCCAGAAATTACAACAGACGGCACATTGAGGCTTGCTGCTGCCATTGCCATACCTGGAATGATTTTGTCGCAATTTGGAATTAGAACAAGCCCGTCAAGAGCATGCCCCTTTGTCATTATTTCAATGCTATCCATGATGACTTCACGGCTTGTTAAGCTATATTTCATACCGTCATGATTCATTGCAATGCCATCACAAACGCCAATGACAGGAAATTCAAGAGGAAGTCCGCCGGCGGCATAAATTCCAGCCTTTACAGCTTCTGCAATTTGACGAAGATGACTATGACCAGGGATAATTGCGTTAAAAGAATTTGCAACGCCAATCCAAGGTCTGTCTATTTCCCAGTCTGTGTAACCGCTAGCCTTCATGAGAGACCTGTGTGGTGCTCTAGCATATCCGCATTTTGCTTGGCAACTGTTAAGTTTATCCATTTGTTTTTCTCCTTGTGTAAAAAATTTATATAAATAAAAACGCAGATTATGTATAAGTCAAGCTTGGTTGAGTTTATTCATAATCTGCGTGAATAATTAAAAATTCATATCGGAAAGTGAATTGCCGGGGTTAACCATTGGCATGACATTTGCACCCTGTGGAATTCTAACATCAATAAGAGCCGGACCATCATGTTCAAGAGCTTTTTCTATAGACTCTTTTAATTTATCAGGCTCGGAAACAGAGACTCCCATGACGCCCATTGATTCTGCAAGTTTTACAAAATCCGGTGCTTTATTATAAATTGTGTTTGAGTAGCGACTGTCATAGAAGAACTGTTGCCACATGCGAACGTTTCCGAGAGAAACGTTGTTCATAAGGAGCACCTTTACAGGAATGTCATACCTTGCACAGGTGTCTAACTCTGCGATATTCATCATGAGACTTCCGTCGCCTGCTACACAACAAACAGGATTATTTGGCTGTGCAAGATATGCACCAATAGCCGCTGGGAACCCAAAGCCCATTGTGCCAAGACCACCGGAAGAAATAAATGAGCGAGGTTCTTCAGCCTTGTAAAGCTGTGCTGCCCACATCTGATTTAGCCCAACTTCCGTCGTGACAACGGCATCTGGACCGGCAACTTCGCGGAGCGTTTCTAACGCCTGCCATGGGGCAATTTGCCCATCATAGGTTGGATGTGGAAGAGGGAAGTCTTCTCTTAGCTTCTTCAAATGTTCAATCCAGGCTGAATGATCCTCAAGACGGCGTAGAGATGCAAAAATTGCAGAAAGGACACGTGGAGCACTACCAAGCAATGTGTAGGTTGGGTGAATTACCTTATGGAATTCTGCTGCATCTACATCAATGTGGACAAGCGTAGCATTTTTTGCAAATGTGTTTCTTTCACACGTCGTGCGATCAGAGAAACGTGTGCCAATTGCAATAACAAGATCTGCTTGTTGAATCGCAAAGTTTGCAACAGGATGACCGTGCATACCAGCCATTCCTAGTGCAAGACCGCTTTTGTGACTTTCTGGGAATGACCCTTTGCCTAACAAGGTGGTTGCAACTGGGATATTGTATCTCACTGCAAAATTTTCAAGGTTACGAGATGAATCCGAAGAAATAACTCCGCCACCGGATAGAATTACAGGGCGTTCAGATTTTTCAATCGCTTGAATTACCTTGTCAAGATCCGTAAGATCAAGAATATCCTTTGGCTTGTAACCAAGGAAGTCTGTATCCTCTTGAAATGAATATTCCCCTATCGCTCTTTGGACATTCGTTGGGACATCAACAAGGACAGGGCCTGGTCTGCCAGTGCGAGCAATGTAAAAAGCCTTGTGAATTGCCTTTTGTATTTGGTCAATATTACGGACTTGGAAGCTGTGCTTTACGAGTGGCAAAGAACAGCCAACGACATCAGCTTCCTGAAAATAGTCAGTGCCGATGAAGTCCGTTGCGACTTGACCCGTGATTGCCACAACAGGAACAGAGTCAAGGTTAGCAGTAGCGATACCTGTGATGAGGTTTAATGCTCCTGGACCAGATGTTGCTATGCACACACCCACTTGTCCGGAAGCCCTTGCATAGCCATCTGCGGCATGCACTGCTGCCTGCTCGTGTCTCATAAGTATGTGTTTGAAATTTGCATCATAGATAGCGTCATAAAGGTGAATTGCAGAACCGCCGGGGATTCCAAAAACTGTTGAAACGCCCTCGTCCTCCAAAGCACGTGTGACCATCTGTGCACCGTTGAGTGTTGTCATGATTTTTATTTCCTTTATGGTTTAATTTTAGCCATAAGCGGTTGGCTACGCCAACCTAACATAAGCGAAACGACTTCGTCGTTTCTTACATAAACATTTTTTTACGCGGGCGTAGCCCGCCTTTATGCTCTCTGTGTTCTTTATGGTTTCAAAGATTTTTTTATTAGAATTTTGGTGCTTGTTTTGCTTCCATCCAAGGCATCATTTTGCGGAGCTCGCGACCAACTTCTTCGCACTGGGCTTCCTGAGCTGCCTTTGCCCATTTCTTCATGCGTGGTCTGCCAGACTGGTTTTCGAGTATCCAATCTCTTGCAAATGTTCCGTCTTGGATTTCTTTCAAGGTCTGCTTCATTGCCTTAACGCTTGCTTCGCCAATGATGCGTGGACCCTGTGTCATATCACCAAACTTTGCTGTGTCAGAAACGGAATAACGCATCCAGCTGATACCACCCTCAAAGATCATATCAACGATGAGCTTCATTTCGTTAATGCACTCAAAGTAAGCCATTTCTGGCTGATAACCTGCATCAACAAGGGTTTTGAAGCCTTGCTGCATAAGCTCTGTAACACCGCCACAGAGGACGACCTGCTCACCAAAGAGGTCGGTTTCTGTCTCTTCACGGAATGATGTTTCAATAACGCCTGCTCTGCCACCACCGATTGCGGAAGCGTATGCAAGAGCGAAGTCCTTTGCGTGACCGCTCACATCCTGCTGAATTGCGATAAGGCATGGAACACCCTTGCCTTCTTTATACATGGAACGAACCATGTGTCCTGGTCCCTTTGGAGCAACCATGAAAACATCGCTGTCTGCTGGTGGTGTAATCTGTCCAAAGTGAACTGCAAAGCCGTGTGCAAAAAGAAGCTTTGTCCCTGGCTTCATGTTTGGCTTTACCTGAGTGTTGAAAGCATTTGCCTGCAAGTGGTCTGGCAAGAGGAACATAATGAGGTCTGCTCTCTTTGCTGCCTCTTCAACTGTAAAGACTTCAAATCCGTCTTTCTCTGCAACTGCCTTTGATTTGCTTGTTGGTGCAAGTGCGATGATTACCTTTGCACCGCTGTCACGCAAATTCTGTGCGTGTGCGTGTCCCTGGCTACCATAACCAATGATAGCAATTGTTTTGCCTTCCAAGTATGAAAGGTCTGCGTCTTTGTCGTAATAAACGTGCGCCATTTATATCGTCTCCTTTTTTTTGAGGGCATATTCGCCCTAAATATTTTATATTTGTTAAAAGATTAAAATCCTGTTGCTACGTTATCTTCGTGAAATCCGCTTCTGCTCATAGCAATCTGACCGCTACCGGCAGTTTCTATTATGCCATAAGGGCGGAATGCTTCCTTACAAGCGTCAATTTTGCCCATATCGCCAGTTACTTCTATGGTGATTGCGTCTGTTCCCAAGTCAACAACACGGCACCTAAAGACCTGAGCTGTCTGCAAAATGTGTGGTCTCATGTCAAGAGGAGCATTTATCTTCATAAGGAGAAGCCATCTGTCAACAAACTTTCCCTCTTTTGAAAGGTTCTTGACCTCGATTATTTCAATTAGCTTTTCAAGCTGTTTTTGAATTTGGTCAAAAATCTGCTCTTCTCCCTCTACCATGATGGTAAAGTGAGCGATGCCTTTCTTGTGTGTTCTGTCTTCACTGATGCTCTCTATGTTATAGCCACGTCTGTAAAAAAGACTGGCAACACGGACGAGAACACCTGGTGAGTCTTCACTTGTTATGCTGAATGTGTTGAGCATGTTAGAAGTTTCCTTTCGTATGAGTAAGATAAAAAAAACGCCGAGCCGGGCTTTCCTTTACAGCCCTCTCGGCAAGCACGACGCCTTAAACATCGAGCCGAAAAGAGGGCGCGCTGCTAATGCGAATAATTATGTTAATTATTGAAATGCTGTTCATATGATCTGACATTTTGCTCCTC
Source organism: uncultured Synergistaceae bacterium (assembly GCA_937902895.1). Lineage (GTDB taxonomy): Bacteria > Synergistota > Synergistia > Synergistales > Synergistaceae > CALELF01. Next base: position 7,793 of record CALELF010000168.1, read on the forward strand.
CTTCGGCGAATTTATCTTATTTTTTTTACACGTTCCAAGAACGCAAGCAAAATTTTACAACTAAAATTTATTTTTGTCAAATTTTATAAAAAAATCTCGCGATTGTGAAAATCTTTGCTTTTTCACTAGCTTTTCAAGGCTATGCAAAGACTTGACAGCCACAGTTATTAACATATAAAATATATGCGTTTCTGATAGATATTGAAATAATTTCAACAGATTTTTAAGCGAGAAGTTACAGTAAATTTATATTGCAAGCTCAATGGTCAGAAGAAGGGAAAAATCATGTCAAATAATAATGCAAACATAGGATTTGAAAAACAAATTTGGGATGCGGCTTGTGTGCTTTGGGGGCATATTCCTGCTGCGGAATATCGCAAGGTTATCATTGGATTGATTTTCTTGCGTTACATCTCTAGTGCCTTTGAAAAGCGTTATAACGAACTTGTGCGAGAAGGCGACGGCTTTGAGGATGACAAGGACGCCTATTTGGCGGAGAACATTTTCTTTGTTCCGGAGGCTGCAAGGTGGAGCACAATTTCTGCTGCTGCTCACACACCGGAAATTGGCACTGTGCTTGATAACGCCATGCGAGCAATAGAAGCGGAAAATAAATCATTAAAAAATGTTTTGCCTAAAAATTATGCAAGTCCGGATTTGGATAAACGTGTCTTGGGTGAAGTTGTTGACCTTTTCACAAATAATGTCAAAATGGATGACACAAACGACGATAAAGATTTGCTCGGCAGAACCTATGAATATTGCATTGCACAGTTTGCAGCCTATGAAGGCACAAAGGGCGGAGAATTTTACACTCCGCAGAGCATTGTTAAAACGATAGTTGAAATTTTGAAACCTTTTGATGATTGCAGAGTTTATGACCCATGTTGTGGGTCTGGTGGAATGTTTGTTCAGTCTGTAAAATTTTTGCAAGCACACAGCGGAAGCAGAAATAAAATTTCTGTTTATGGTCAGGAATCTAATGCAGACACATGGAAAATGGCAAAGATGAACATGGCAATTCGTGGGATTGATGCAGATTTTGGACCATATCAAGCAGACACTTTTTTTAATGATTTGCACCCAACATTGAAGGCACATTTTATAATGGCAAATCCACCCTTTAACCTTTCAAATTGGGGACAGGATAAATTGAAAGAAGATGTCCGTTGGAAGTATGGCACTCCTCCTGCTGGGAATGCCAACTTTGCGTGGATTCAACATATGATTCATCACCTTGCACCAAATGGCAAAATTGGTCTTGTTCTTGCTAATGGTGCTCTGGCATCACAGACAAGCGGTGAAGGCGAAATCAGAAAGCGTATCATTGAAGATGATTTAATAGAAGGCATTGTTGCACTGCCTACACAGCTTTTTTATAGCGTAACAATTCCTGTAACCCTTTGGTTTATCACGAAAAATAAACAGCAAAAAGGCAAAACTCTTTTTATAGACGCTCGCAAAATGGGTTACATGGTGGATAGAAAACATAGAGATTTCACAGAGCAAGACATTGCAAAACTTGCCAATACATTTTCAGCTTTCCAGGCAGGAAACTTGAAAGATGTAAAGGGTTTTTGTGCGGTGGTAACGACAGAAGACATTGCAAAGCAGGATTATATTTTAACTCCGGGGCGTTATGTCGGCATTGAAGAACAAGCAGACGACGGAGAGCCTTTTGAAGAAAAAATGAATAGGCTTACTGGTGAGCTTGCATCAATGTTTGCAAAGTCAAATGAATTGCAGGAAGAAATCAAAAAAAACCTTGCAGCAATAGGTTTTGAGGTGAAGTAGATGAAAGAAATAGAAGATAGCATTGTTATTTATCAGACAGAAGATGGGCGGACTCAAATTGATGTAAAATTTGAGGAAGAAACTGTATGGTTGACACAGAAATCCATGGCGGAACTATTTGGGGTAAAAACTCCTGCAATCAGTAAACATTTGAAGAACATTTTTAGTGAGGAAGAATTAAAAGAAGATGTGGTTATTTCCATTTTGGAAACAACCACAAAACATGGTGCTATCAAAGGAAAAACCCAAACTAACCCCACAAAATATTACAATCTGGATGCAATTATTGCCGTAGGTTATAGGGTTAATTCAAAACGTGCAACACAATTTCGTATCTGGGCAACAAATGTGTTGCGGTCATATTTGACAAAAGGTTATGCCGTTAACGAAAGACAGTTGAAGCAGGAACAAGCAAAGGTCAAAAGCTTGCAAGACACAATAAATCTTTTGTCTAGGAGCTTGAATAATCAAGTTGAAAATTTGGATGAAGCAAAACAGGTCGCACAAATTCTGAATAATTTTGCTACTGGGCTTGATTTGCTAGATAATTTTGACCATAAGACGTTGGAAACAAAAGGAAAAACAGTAAGAGAAGCTGTTGTGATTGAGGAAGCAGAATACTTAAATGTCATAAAGGAAATGAAAGCGGAATTTGCATCAGATGTCTTTGCAAACCCGAAGGACGGAAGTTTTGCAAGCTCAATCAACCAGATTTACCAAACCTTTGGTGGAGAGGAACTCTACCCGACCTTGGAAGAAAAAGCGGCGATGTTGCTGTATCTGATAACAAAAAATCATTCTTTCTCTGATGGCAACAAAAGGATTGCAGCAAGCTGCTTTTTGTATTTTATGGAAAAGAACCATATGCTATACCAAGATGACACCCCAATAATTGATAATGCGACATTATTTTCTTTAACTCTTTTGATAGCGGAAAGTAATCCGAGCGAAATGGAAACAATAAAGAATGTTGTCGTTAGTGTGTTGAATGGGGGAAGAAGATGATACCTGAAGGATGGACATTAGTAAAAATTGAAGATATATCTAGCAAATTGGGTGATGGCTTGCATGGAACACCAAAATATACACCTAATGGTGAGTATGCTTTTGTTAACGGTAATAATTTTGTGAATGGAAAAATTGAAATTAAATCAGATACCAAAAGAGTGGATAATGTTGAATTTGAAAAGTACAAAAAGCCTTTAGATGATAGAACATTATTTGTTTCTATCAATGGCACCTTGGGAAATGTAGCTGAATACCATAACGAAAAAATCATACTTGGAAAAAGTGCATGCTATTTTAATGTAAAGCCTGATGTTGATAAATATTTTATAAAATTTGTTTTGCTATCTAGGCAATTTCAAGATTATTTGCAATATCAAGCAACAGGAACAACTATCAAAAATATATCTCTAAAACAAATGAGAGAATATAAATTTTTACTGCCTCCACTTGAAACACAGCGGAAGATTGCAAAAGTTTTGAGTGCGATTGATGACAAAATTGAATTAAACAATTCCATCAATCATAATTTGGAACAACAAGCACAAGCAATTTTCAAGTCTTGGTTTGTTGACTTTGAGCCATTCGGTGGAAAAATGCCTGAAGATTGGAGACAAAACACTCTTTTAGAAATTGCCAACTATTTAAACGGATTGCCTATGCAAAAATACAGACCAGTAAATGATGAAAATTATTTGCATGTTGTAAAAATTAAGGAATTAAGGCAAGGTTATTGTGATAATAGTAGTGATAAATGTTCTGAAAATATTGATAATGCTTATATCATTGATGATGGTGATGTAATTTTTTCGTGGTCGGGAACTCTTGTATTAGATTTTTGGTGTGGTGGCAAGTGTGGCTTAAACCAGCATTTATTCAAGGTCACATCTAGCAAATATGAAAAATGGTTCTACTACTATTGGACAAAATATCATTTAGATAAGTTTATTGCTATTGCAGCTGATAAAGCGACTACAATGGGACACATAAAAAGGGAAGATCTAGAAAAATCTCAAGTTACAATTCCTAGCGCAGAAATCTACGAAAAAGCCAATAGTATAATAAAACCAATTATAGATAAAATAATTAGCACAAGAGTAGAAAATAAGACTTTATCTCTACTTCGAGATACACTTCTACCAAAACTTATGAACGGTGAAATTGATGTTTCAAAAGTTGATGCTGTTATCAACAAATTGTAGATGTAAAAATAGAAGTAATTATTTATAGGGTAATAACAAGCCTACATACTAATTTTTATATTTTATTCTCTTGACGGGTTGCAATAATTGGTATAAAATGCCATAAAATTTACAGAAATTGAGGATAATAACATGATACTTAATCTTAAAGTTGAAAATTTCTACAGTATTAATGCTCCGCAAGAGTTAGATTTTACCTCTAACAGGTTGTATAGTGATAGCTATGCACAATGTAATGATAAGTATGTAAATTTAGTCAATTGTTTTGTCGGTGCAAATGCGTCTGGCAAAACAAACATTTTGAAAGCGTTGGCATTTTTACTATGGTTTGCTGAAGATTCATACAAGACAATAGATAAAGTGTCTGGAGCTTTGTTTGTGCCTCATAAATTAAGAGGGAAAGACACAAGTAAGTTTGAGTTAGTTTTTGATGTAAACAATCAAATATATAAATACTCATTAGAATTAACTTGGGATAAAGTTATCAGTGAAGTATTTGCGGAAAAATCACAAAAGGGTTTTTCTTTTTTGTATAAACTGACAAATGAGAATGGTGTCATTAATATAAAATACAATCGTAATAACAAATCCTTAACAAAAATCAATAAAGAAGATGAAAAAAGATTTAAAAGTATGACAAAAATTTCCTTTTTGTCTTTTTTAATTAATACTGGTTATCTTAGTGAAGTAAAATTACATGGCATAACAAAACAAACTTTTAGCAATGTTTTTCATTCAGGCTCAAGAAGCCTTGACCAATTTACAGAATCAATAATGCTATCTAAGGGATTAAAAAATCAACAGATGAGATCTCGTTTATTGCCTATTATAAGAAATTTTGATTTTGGAATTGATGATTTTGCAAAAGATGAGATGTTCAAATTAACATTTCCAGACGGTAATAATATTAATTTGATTGGATTTAAACATTCAAATCAAGGTAAAAAATTTTATGTCTCCGCATTGGAAGAATCAGCTGGAACAATAAAGGGAACTTATTTGTTAATGGGGCTTTTAGGTGTTTTAGAAAAAGGTGGCATAGCCATTATTGATGAATTTGATGCAAGATTACACTACGACATTGCAAGAAAAATTATCAGCTTATTTGTAGATAAGGAAACTAACCCTAAGAATGCTCAACTGTTTTTTACAACACATCAACCATTGTTCCTAAATGATAGAGATAAGACACAAATATTCCTGTGCTACAAGGAAGATTACCTAAATAGTGAAATATACAGACTAGATGACATTGAAAATATTAGAAATACAGAAAACTTTTTTGAAAAATATCTTTCTGGTGAATATGGTGCAACTCCAAGGATAGGAGATTGTATGTAATGGGCAAACGGAAAAGAAAAAAATCTGTTTATATTGCTTTGGAAGGTCAGAGAGAACACAATTTGTTTTGCTATTTAAGAGATTTGTTTGCAGATGAAAAGTCAATTAACATAAAGTTTGCATCGGAACCTGGCGGAACTTCAAATGCTATTTTGGATAGAGCATTAAAAGGGTATGGTTCTGTTACCTATGCTTGGTTTGACGAAGATAGTGAGCTAGACACTGACCACAGAAAAGCACTGGAAGACAGGTGGCATGTCACATTCTCTGACGAAATAAAGGACAGAGACCTTCAATCAAAAAATAAGGACAAAAGAAATCCTATTATCATCGTTTCAACACCATTAAGTGTCGAGGGAATTTTAATTAGGTTGTTTGATAAGAGAATGCCAAGACTGAAAGAACCTATTGATGACCCCCGCAATCTGAAAGACAACAAAAGAATGATGAAAAATGCTATTGATGGAATATTTGGTGGGCTAGCTGATATTGAATATTACAGAAAAAATCTTACAAAGGAGTTAGTGTTGGAAAAGGCAAAGACCATTGATGAATTAAGGTTATTGCTAACAGTTTTTGACATAGATATTGACAAGGAAAATTAAATGCAAAGCACATACACAGAAGAAACATACGAAAATTCAATAATTGAATTATTCCAAAGCATGGGGTATTTGCGTATCTATGCCCCGGAATTGGAGCGTGACTTCAAAAGCCCCTTGTATGAAGAGGAGCTGTTTAATTCCCTACGCAGAATTAACAAGCATCTTCCTGATGATGCTTTGCAAGATGCGTTGTTCAGGCTCAAGAATTTTGAAAATGCAGAGCTTGTCCAGAAAAATGCTCTTTTCACAGACTATTTGCAAAACGGAGTAACAGTAAAATTTCGTAAATTGCAATAATAAATTGAACACTTAAGCAGATTTTTTCGAATAGATTTT
>CALELF010000169.1 GCA_937902895.1 uncultured Synergistaceae bacterium
ATACATTCTTGAATATGACTGTTAAAAATTTCAACTTTTAATAGCCGAAGTAATAATGCAAGAAAATAGCTTCCAACTTTTTGCTTTTGAGAAATGTGTGATATACTATCGGCAATTTGCAAGAAAAGGATATCCTTATGGTAACACTACAAAGTAAGACGATGATAAAGCATATTATTGCAGTGGTTGTTTTTGCAACCATGATGTTATTGGTTACATGCTGCTGGGCAATGAATGATAAGCTTGATTACAGCTCTGATAAATACTGGTATCAGACTGGAAGAGCACACGATGAGAATAAGATAGATGTGTTCTATATTGTTCATACCTCAGTTATACAAGCAAGGGATGCGCATGGTAACCCTGTATTTAATTCAGACCTTTCTGCTAAAGACAGAGCCTTGATGGATGTGAATTACAAATATATGTCAGACACGATATTTGAAAGTAATGATTTTAACTTCATTTCTCCCTATTACCGTCAAATGACCTTTGAATCTTTCTTTCAGGAACCTTCTGTGGTGATGGAAGCAGAACAAAAAGCTAGGAATGATATTTGTGATGCGTTTGATTACTACATGGAACATGAGAACAACGGACGACCATTCATTATTGCCGGTTTCAGTCAGGGTGGATTAATGACCAAAAAATTATTAATGCACATGACAGAGGAGCAGTATTCAAAAATGATTGCCGCATATTCGATGGGATTTCAAGTAACAGCAGAGGATCTTAAAAATACTCATATCAAGCCAGCAACGGGTGAAGATGACCTTGGCGTCATAATATCCTATAATTCTGTTGCCTCAACTAAAACAATGTGGAATGCAGTTGAGGGAAACGCTGCTATCTGCATCAATCCTCTTAACTGGAAAACGGATGACACACCGGCTATGCTTAATTATGATGGGGATGAGGCAATTGTCTATATAGACCCAGAACATAAAGTGTTGGTCGTCGTGGGGCTTGACCCAGAAAAGTATTGCAGACCTCCTATGAGCGTTCCTCCTATGCCATTAGGGGTATATCACATGATGGATATTAAGTTCTATGTAGATGAAATTAACCAAAATGCCATACATAGAGCTGATTTGTTTCCAATAACAAACAACGATATCCTCACTCTGAGCACAGTCAGGTATAAAATAATAGGCAATGGCACGCTCAATCTTGAAGGAGCTGATACAATCACCACAAACAAGTCTATTACTCAAGGAACCGTCAATGTTAATACAAACCTTGATATGCAATCAACCTTGACAGCAGAACAAACAAACCTCGCTGCCACAAAAACTCTAAAAATAAATGCTGATAACTTAAAAGGCGATGTAACTAATAATGGCACAGTAAAATTAGGTGCTGGTACTCTCGCTACTGGCAATACAATAACGGGAGGTGCGATAGAAACTTGTGGAGATGTTACGGCAAATGCAAATGACCTTGCATCAAGTGAAGGCATAACGAATAACGCCACAAATACACTCTCCCTAAATGGTGGAACAATTCAAGATAACATTTCTGGCACCGGCACGACAAGAATAATTGCCTCTGTAAAAAACGAAAAGAACAAGACAATAACTCAGGGTGGAATTATTATAGACACAACTGGCAACTTTACCACAGATGCAACACCAGTAAAAAGCGACATGGTAAACACTGGGGTGGTGACATTCACAGGTGGTAAGTTTGATAAAAAATATACAAGCCTAGGAGGAATTACAAATATTGCTGGTTCAGTAAAATTCAATGATACTGTCACCTTGACAAGCTCTGTGCTAAATTTCAATATTGATGGAAAGGAAAATGCTTACACCTTTATAACTGCGACAGAACCAATAGACCTGACCAGTGCGATTATTGGCCTTGTTCAGCGCAATAAACCTAAACTTGCAGAGCACGAAGAAATAACCCTAATTGATAATGTTGTTGCAGGAAGTTACAAGGGATCGGAACAAATAAAAACGAGGGTTGCAGGCGGATTAAAGAATTGTATCTATGGTGTAGAAATAAAAGAAAGGTCTAGCATAGAGAACGCAAATGCAAACACTGACCATGCTCTTATGATTGACTATCTCGGTCAAGAGGTTTCCCACCAAACAAAGTCTATCACGCAGGCAAGACTTGGAACTTTAGCCGCTGTTAACAGTGCAAGTGACCTCATTGCTTCGTCAGTTATGGAAAACGCAAAACCACAAGGCAAAGAATGGAAAACGTTTGCGGTTCTTGGTGGAAGCCACAATCGTTATGATGAAATAGGTAGCAACATAGACCTCAATATGTTCAATGTTGCAGCAGGACTTTCAAGGGGAGTGCTTGACAACCTGACACTTGGAGTGTTCTTGGAAGGTGGGGATGGTCGCTATAACACGGAAAATAAATTTGTAGATGGAAACGTGGCAGCAAAGGGTGATGTTAACTACTTTGGTGGAGGAATTTTTGTTAAGGCTGAAGGAAAGAAAACAAATCTTGGTCAGCTTCATGGAGAAGTGAGCTTCAGAGCGGGGCATATCAATAGCAAATACAATAGTCCTAACTTCAGCTCAACAAACACATATACAAGCTTTGATATGAGTGGAGCATACTTGGGAGCACATGCTGGCTTTGGTTACAAATGGGCTATTGGAAACGAAAGTGATATAGATAGCTATGTGAAATATCTCTGGAACAGCCAGAATGGCACAAGTCCTGTTATAGGTGATGAGCAATTTAACCTTGATGCCATAAACAGCCACAGGCTTCGTGCTGGTTTTCGTTACAACAGCAAGGCAGATGTGAATGGTTTTAACTTTTTCGGAGGTCTTGCCTACGAATATGAATTTTCAGGCAAGGCGACAGGACAGGCAGGAGAATACACATTGATTGACTCAGACTTCAGAGGTGGAAGTGGCATGGCAGAAGTTGGCTTGAAATTTCAGAAAGGTAACTCTCCATGGAAGGGGGAACTTGCTGTCCAGGGTTACACAGGCAAACGCGAAAGTATAGGAGTAAATCTTGGTATTTGGTATGAATTTGGGCATTAGTTTGTCTTGAAATAATTTATTGCCAAAACAATTTTATGTGATTATAATTACTGAGGGTTTGGATTGAGCTTTCAAAATCCTCAAAAATAAACAAAAGGAGCTTTTGTTATGACAATCAATATTAAAAACGAAGATAGTATTTATACGGTAGCCTTGCAAGGTCGCTTGGACACAGCAACATCACCAGATTTACAAAAGGAATTGGAGCCAATTTTACCAAACGCCAAGAAGGTTATACTAGACCTTGCTGAATTGGAATATATTTCTTCTGCTGGACTTCGTGTGGTGTTAAGCACATATCAGACCCTTGATGATATGGGGAAAAAATTGATAATTTGCCATCCTTCGGAGATAGTGTTGAAGGTGTTCCGCTTAACACAGTTGGAAGGAATTTTGACAATAGAGGCGTAATGGATATGGATGATATATCCATATTGTTTCAAGATGAGGTAGTTTACCCCTGCACACAGGAGAGTGTTGAGGCAGCTTCTCTTCGCTTGGATGAGTGGTTCAAGAATGGACAAGTGCCGCTAGAAACTCGTAACGATATACATATATGTCTTGACGAATTGATGTCAAATTTTTTCTATTACAGTAAGGCAAGCGAAATTAAAGTAAGGTATGTTCTTTACAATGATGAAATCTGCATAACTCTTTCTGATGATGGTGTTCCTTTTGACCCTATGGCTCGAGAATCTCGAGTGGAAAAGCCAGAGAAGGGCAAAAGAGTTCAAATTGGCGGGCTTGGCATTATGATGGTGCGTCAGTTGACAAAAAAGATGGCTTACCAGTATAAAAATGGGCGAAACACCTTGGAGCTTTATTTTGTTATTGCATAAAGCAATATTAGTTATCTAAAAAAAATTACAATTTACACCTTTGATTTGTGTTTAGGAGGTTTGTTGGTGAAAAAACGCGCACTTCTTTTCAAATACATAACGCCTTCCGTAATCAGTATGGTCAGTGTATTTTTATATGCGATAGTTGATGGAATTTTTGTTGGGCGTGGTGTTGGCACAAACGCACTTGGTGCCGTAAATATAGTATTTCCCTATGTGATGATTTATATGGCACTTGTTACGGTTTTTACAGTTGGGGGAATGACCATCACTGCTATACGCATTGGAAGAGGCGACAAGGAAGGCGCAAATCTCTCTTTCAGGCATTCAGTTGCCCTCTGTGCCACTATCGGAATTGTAATGTGCTTGCTTGGCACTCTTGCAACAGCACCGCTTTGTCGTTTGCTTGGTGCAAGTGATGTTTTTATAGATATGGCACGTGACTATATGTTTTGGTATTCCCTATTCTTTCTTCCATGTGGGTTGCTCGTGGCTTTTAGTGGAACTGCGAGAAACGATGGAGACCCTGTGCTTGTGAGTGTAGCTGTTATCACTGCAACGGTGTGTAATATCTTTGGTGATTGGTTGCTCATTTTTCCATTTCACATGGGGATAAAGGGAGCAGCGATAGCGACAGGCGTGTCTCAATCTATTGCTTTGTTGATAGTATCCACGCATTTTTTTGGAAAGAAAGGCATATTGCGTTTTGGGAAATGTCGGTCTGACTGGTCACTTGTCAAAAAAATTGTCGTTCGAGGCTTGCCAGAATGTGTTAATCAATTTTCTGCACCCGTTAGCACTATTGCGATAAACTTGGTTTTGCAGAAATACTTTGGAAGCGTAGGAATAAATGCCTTTGCTTTAATCGCTTACGTATCTGCATTTGCAGTTGCTGTATTTTTAGGTGTGGCGGAAGGACTGCAACCTTTATTCGGTAGGTCTTACGGAGAAGGCAAAGAAGAAGATTTGGCATATTTCTTAAAGTGGGGCGTAATTATTAGTTTTGCCGGTTCTATTATTATATTAACTGTGCTTTTTACCGTTTGCCCATCAATATATGCGTTGTTTGATGTAGAAAAGGCAACGCTTGACATAGCAATAAAAGCAACATACGTGTTTTCTTGGGGGTATTTGGTGCAATCCTTGAACACAATTATTGTGTCATATCTTTATTCAACCACGAGAACAAAGTATGCCGTTACAATAAATGTGCTTCGTAGCTTTGTTGTCAATATTTTGGTTATAATAGCTTTGCCAAAATTTTTTGGAGCAGAAGCAATTTGGTATAGTTTCACTGTATATGAGGGAATAGTGCTTATTGTGTCCGTTGCTTTGCGCAAGCATGCTGACAGACATGGTATGATTTCTGGAGCAAGGGAATAAAAATAAAATTAGGGAGTTTCTATTATTAAATTTTAGAAGCTCCCTAGTTTTTGTAAAGTAAATGTTACATAGGCAAAATACGAAATGCTGTAATACCATATTAAAAATACGGTAAAAACAGAAAAATTTTTGAGATTTTTAGGTTGTTTAGCGAAGTTGTAGGAATAAAACTTTATTTGAAAAAGAGGAGAGGTAAATCCATGGGGTTGTTTTCAAAATCAGAAGTTAATACTGGCCGTCAATTTGAGTTTGATATTGCAAAGGCACTTTGTCTTTTACAAATGGTATGTATTCATTGTCTTGAAGAGCTGTTAACCCCTTCTGCTCAAGAAGTTAGTAAAATATATGAATTTGTTGTGTTACAGATGAATATTTTTCTTGGCACTGCTGTCGTTTTTATGCTGTGCATGGGAGTAGGCATCTCATACAGTAAAAGAAATTCTCCGAAGCAGCTCATTAACAGAGGGTGTCGGCTCTTTTTTATAGGCTATGTGTTAAACTTTTTTAGGGATGTAGTTCCGAGTTTAATTGCACATTTTTTAGGGCACTCCCCTTTTTCGTATGTGGCTGTTCTATTTCTAACCCCAGACATCTTGCAATTTGCTGGGCTCGCTTTGATGTTGTTTGGTTTTTTGAAAAAACATAATTTGTCTGACAAAACAATTTTTGCCATATCACTGGCTATGTCTCTTGTTGGGAGCCTTGCCCGATTTATAGATATGGGACATTACGTCACGAATTGCTTTGCAGGACTTTTCTTTGGCACGGTGGATTCTCTTTATCCTGATTTGGCAATGGGATTCTTTCCCCTGCTCAACTGGTTTGTGTTTGTAGTAATTGGTTATCTTTATGGAAAACTACTGCGTCACTGCACAGATTTGAATCGTTACTACAAAATTGTTACCCCTTTTTCTGCGGTTATCCTTTTATTTTATGTTGCAATCATAATACCAAACCATCTAAACAATATGGGCTCTGATATTGATTTCTACTATCAAATGTCCACTCCCTATGTGTTTATACAATTTTTTAGTTTTGTGTTCTTAACGGGATTGTTTCATTTTCTTTCAAAGCCACTTCCGTCCATCGCAAGAAAGATTATCACCAACATAGGTATGAATATTACCCCAAGCCATTGCATTCACTGGGTAATTATAGGTTGGACAAAAATTGCATTTATCATTTTTGGATTTGAATGGCAAAACGCCTCACAATTACTTTTGCTAGGTGTCCTTATTTTTGTGGTGTCAACAATTCTTGCTGTCATATATAAGGGCATATTGCAGAAACGAAAAAAGCAAATTGCGTGAAAAAAAATATAGCTAGTGACAAATTTTTTAACGAAATAGGTCTTTACAGGAATGAGGAGAGCGAAAATTATGAAAAAAATATTGTTTGTAGATGCAACCGTAAGAGATAATTCACGAACGAGGGAATTGGCAGAATATCTCATAAGCAAACTGGAAGGCGATGTGACACATCTTGTGTTACGTGATGAGGACATCGCGCCGCTTGATAAAAAAAGACTTGAGGAACGCACAAAATTTTGCGAGGAGCTTAATTTTTCCGATTCATACTTCGATTATGCAAAACAGTTTTTAGATGCAGACGTTATTGTTATAGCAGCCCCTTTTTGGGATGGCTCGTTCCCTGCTGTGTTGAAAAAGTATGTAGAAACCATATCTGTATGTGGGCTAACATTTGAATATACGGAAGATGGGGCATGTGTTGGATTATGCAAAGCGAAAAAGCTCTATTACGTAACCACCGCCGGAGGCATGATTTTTGATGATGCTTTTGGATATGGTTACATAAGGGGTCTTGCGTTAAATCAATTTGGCATAAAAGAAACACAGATGTTTAAGGTGGAAAATCTTGACATCATCGGGGTTGATACCAAAGCTTTGTTAGCTCAAGCGAAGGAAGCTATCAAGAGCAAACTGTAAGAAAGATAAAGAAGGGGCTTAAGGCAGATGGAAGAATTTAGTCTTATTAAAAAATTTGCTGAAGATTGTGCAGCACATCCGAATTACACGGCAATAATAGATGTTGCGAAAGACACTTCAATGTCCTATCACGAGCTAGATGTCGCCTCTGGCAGGGTATATAGATACCTCACGGAGCGTGGCATTGGCAAGGAAGACGTTGTAATGATTCTTTTGCCACGTGGTGCAAAGCCTTTTGTAACGGTTGTTGGCGTGTGGAAAGCCGGAGCAGCATACGTTATGCTTGAGGTGGAATATCCAGAGCAAAAACGAGAATTTATCAAGCGTGATGCAAATTGCAAATTAGTCATTGACGAAAATGTGTTTGAAGAAATGATGAAATGTGAAGTCCTAGAAGGCTACAGGGTCGCCAATCCCCACGACCTCTCCTATATTGTTTACACTTCCGGCACCACAGGAAATCCAAAGGGCGTTATGCACGAATATGGAACGCAGTCTCTTGTTGCAAAAGGAGCAAGGTGTAAGTATGGTGGTAAGGCTATTTTTAGTCATGGTGACATAACTACTCTTATGGCGCCATTGAATTTTACCGCAACCATAATGACATTTCACACAGTGATGTATGCTTGTGCTACCATTATTGTGCTTCCATTGTCAGATGTGAGGAATATTGAACGTGTTTTGGCTGTGATAAACGAATACAAGGTAACGGTTGCTTTTTTCACTACTTCACATTTAAGGTTGATTCCAAAAATACCTGAATGCGTTAAAACTGTGTTAGTCGGTGCAGAGCCAGTAAATAACGTGTATTACGAAGGTTGTGATGTTTATGGTAGATATGGTCAGTCTGAATCGGGTACTTCCATACTGATTTTTAAATTAGATAAAGCTTACGAAAAAGCACCGGCGGGTAAACCTACTGTGCCGGAGATGGATATTTGCATACAGGATGAAAATGGCAACCTTGTCAAGGATGGTGAAGTTGGGGAAATTTGCTACCACAATCCTTATTTTAGAGGCTACTTGAATTTACCGGAGAAGAACGCAAGCGTCTTTAGAAAAGGTTACGTGAGAAGTGGTGACATGGCAAAGATTCTGCCAGATGGCAATTTTCTAGTCCTTGGCAGAATCGATGATATGGTTAAAATAAATGGTAACAGAGTTGAGCCAGCTGAAATTGAAGTCGCTGTAAAGCATGTGCTTGGCACGGAATGGGTTGGCGTTAGAATTTTCACAGAAGGGCAAAAAAGTTTCGTTTGTGCTTACTACATAGGTGAACCTGTTTTACCAATTGAGGAAGCAAAGAAAATTATTAGCGAGAAACTTGTGCCCTATATGGTTCCAGCCTTTTACATAAAGATTGATAAA
>CALELF010000170.1 GCA_937902895.1 uncultured Synergistaceae bacterium
TAATGGACAACTTACTGAAAACCAGCAACCTGCCCAACCGGCTCGAAGCGTTTGCGGAAAGATAACATATCTTATAAAAAAAAGCAAGAGGACAAACTAACGACAAATAAAATTTTTATCTTTCACCAAGCTGGCTATCCAGTTTGACAAGTAAGCAAGTGTGATTTTTTGCAACCTTTACTTTTTCGTAGATGGCAAGAGAATCTTCTTCTTCCTCAACTTGCTCATTCACAAACCAAAGCAACATCTCAACTGTTGCGAAATCTTCTTCAGCTCTCGCAACACGGACAAGGTCATAGATCATGCCCGTTACCTTTTGCTCATGCTCATAAACCTGTGCAAAAAGTTCCTCAAGGTCCTTCCACTCTGTGCGAGGAGCTTCAATCGCTGTGAGCGTAACGCGACCTGCTCTGCGGAAAACAAAATCATAAATCTTCATAGCATGAGTTTGCTCTTCTGCTGCTTGTTTTCTGAGCCAATTTGCTGTGCCACCTAAGCCATTTGCCTCTGCCCATGTAGCCATGGAAAGATAGAGGTAACCCGAGTAAAGCTCAGCGTTAATCTGAGCATTTAATTTTGCTTCTAACTGTTGTGATATCTTCATAGGACAAAACCTCCTCAATATTTTATAATCAAATTATAAACAGAAAACAAAAAAATACAATAGTTAAAGTTTCAAATTTTACAATCTTTATCTGCCCAAGCCTTTACATTTGATTTATGATTTTTTTAATTTCAAGCATTTACACTCAAATCTTAACACACATCGCCATTGACACCAGTATCATTTTAAGATATGATTTTTTATCATTGGTGCTATATAAAATCAGCATCATTGCAAAAAAAAGAAAGGACGTGATGTTTTTGGTTACTTCATCAGAAAATGCGAGCGGAAAAAAATTACCTGTGGCGCTTGTTTGGCTTAATTTTACAGCATACGTAGTTATGGTAGCAGTGAATACCTTGGCAAATGTTTTGCCCTTAAACGGGCATACGACCGGTGCGGTTTCGGCAAGATACCCAAACCTATTTACACCAGCTGCCTATACGTTTTCCATATGGGGCGCGATTTACGTTTTAGTGTTGTTTTTTCTTGCCTCGCAGATAAAAACTTCTACCAGCACTCAAAAAGCCCCCTCTATCGGTGTCCTAATAGGATCATGGTTTACTGTGAGCTGTATTGCCAATGCACTATGGCTTTGTAGCTGGCATTATGATCACATAGGAATATCTGTTGTGGTAATGTTTGTCTTGCTAACAGCTTTGCTAATAATCAATGGCAGGATTGCTAACATAAAATTAGCTTCCACGAGAGAGAAAATATCACGTTTTGGATTCCAAATCTATCTTGGATGGATATGTGCAGCAACCCTAGCCAATATAACTGTGCTTTTGGCAAAACACATGGGGCAGCAATTCAGCTCAATAGATCTTTTCTGGACTATTGTCGCCATACTGCTCGGCACCTTGATTGGCATTCGGTTCATCTTCACCAAACGTAAGGCTTCTGTTTTAGCTATCATCTGGGCACATCTTGGTATTTTGGTGAAACACCTGAGCGAAAGCGGACATCAAGCCAAGTATAGCTCTGTTATCGTTGCAGTTATTTTATCCATTGTAATTTTATTCTGTTTCCTAAAATTTGTTACTTCATCTGTATCTGAAGCAAAAAAATAAAACATGCTATCCCTCAATGCTCCCAGTGCAAACTAAGTCGATATTACAAAAGGCACTCCTAAATACAAGGAGTGCCTTTTTGTAATATTTGTATTATATCCCAATCCACTGATGATAGCTATGAAGCTACTATCGGAATTGATGATTTTATGCTTCAGCTAGAGAAAACATCTGCATTATTTCAGGTGTTATTTCGCAAGCCTTTAGCCCGTTTTCTTCTACATATGATGCATACCCTCTTAAGTCAAAATTTAGTGGTTTTGGCTTTTCGTAGGGATTAACAAGTTTTATGTAGCCCTCTACTATTTCTCTTTTAGATTTCCTCATCTGTCCATTCATAGTCATATACCTCCGACGAACAAATCTCTTATACACGAACACTAGTTTTATTTTATCACAAACAGCCAACTTCTCCAACTTGACTTTTTTCACATTTTTGCTTCACATTTTTGCCGTGAAAATTAGCACTATGTTTTAGTTGTGTAAACACAAAGTCCAAGGTTGGATTTTATTTTTCAACTTTTCAATGTTGCAATCATATCGTGTGGCGTTGCGTCTTCAATTTTTGCATTAACAAAATTCCCTGCTGAAATTGCAGGTGCACCTTTCAAGCCACGAATTTCTATTACCCCGTCAACCTCTGGCGCTTCACGATACGACCTTGCAAATGCGTAGTCTTCGGCAAGGTTTACTTCTTCCACAAGCACCTTCATTGTTTTTCCTATGAACAAATTTTGACGTGCCTGCGAAATATTTTCTTGTAGCGACATAAGGCGTGCGAGGCGCTTTTGTTTTGTAGACTCTCTACATTGATGTGGCATGGTGTCTGCTACTGTTCCTTCTTCTTTGAAATAAGTGAAGGCACCAAGCCTGTCAAATTTCACCTGCTCCATAAAGTTCAAAAGATTTGCAAAATGTTTTTCCTTTTCACCAGGAAAACCAACCATGCAGGTAGTGCGGAGTGCAAAGTCTGGTCTTATTGAGCGTGCAGTTTTGAAAACCCGAAGCAAATCTGATGCGTCCTGTCCTCTGTTCATTGCCGACAAAATTTCTGCATCTGCGTGCTGAATTGGAATGTCTAAATATGGCAAAATCTGTTTTCCACTAGCCACACGTTCCAGCAATTTGTCTGACACTCTCACGGGGTGAAGATATAACAGCCGAATCCATATATCTTTTGGCAAGGCTTTTTCTAAATTATCAAGGAGCTCTAGCAAATGGCTTTTGCCATCAAAATCAGTGCCATAAACTGTCAAATCCTGCCCCACAACGCAAAGCTCTTTTGCTCCAATTTCCACAAGTTTTGTGGCTTCATTCACGATTGTTTCCTGCGTAAGGCTACGGAGTCCTCCACGAATTGAGGGAATTGCACAGTATGTGCATTTATTTTCACACCCTTCAACAATTTTCAAATAACGAGAAAAAAGGGGGCTAGTGGGTAACTTGCCACGCACACGACAATTTTGTGTTTTCTGCGTTTGCCCCTTCAAGCTTTTTACTACGCTTTCCCAATCTTCGCTTTTAGCCCAAAAATCTACATTCTTAAATTCTCGCTTTAAGTCGTCACCATATCTGTTAAAGAGACAACCAACAACTCCAATTTTTTTTAACTGCCCCGTCTCTTTTAATTCTTCCATATTCAAAATTTCTTCTATATTTTCTTCAACAGCGGAGCGAATAAAACCACAGGTGTTGATAATCGCACAATCTGCATCTTCAGCATTTGCCACAATTTCAAAACCTTCTTGCTCCAACCTTCCAACAAGGCATTCAGAATCAACTCTATTTTTTGCACAACCTAAGCTCAATATATATATTTTCATTTTTGACACACCTTTTTGCAAGTGGCTTAAAGTTTAATACTTTCAATTATATACATATTTTACAAAAATTACAATTTGCAAAATCACTATTTCCCCTATTTACTAGTCCCCTTAAAAAAGAAAGGACAGACAATAAGTCTGTCCTTTCTTTGTCTATTTTTGTAGCTTCGTTAAATTTGTGTTCTTGCGTTTATTTCTTCGTTTTCTTTTTGGTGTTGGCGTTTGTTGCTTTTTTGTTTGATTTTAGCGTTCTGCCGTTTCGCTTTGCAGTCCTCTTCAAAAGTTCAAGTATGAGCTTTTGGTTCTGTGCATTCGCCTTTTCAATAGCATTGTATTTTTTTCTAATTTCTTCGTTTGCTTTTTTAATTTCACTATTTTCTTGCCTTATTGCGTTATTTTCTTGCTCAAGTTTTGCCACTTGCTGCTGAAAACGATTTTCATAAGCTTGTTGTTGCTGGGCTAACATTTCCTGCATCTGTGCTTTTTCCAACTTTGCACTTTTTGCGTTCTTTGCCCCCTTGCCAAGTGAGAAGGATATACCAGCTCTGCCCATGACATCTGCTCCCTTTGTGACAGAAGCACCAAGGTTGAACATAAAGCGGTCGGATGTGTAGTGGAACACACCTATTGCATAGCTTGTTTCATCTCTGTATGTGCCAACACCAGCGGAAAAACTCGTCGGTGCGTTTGGATCATATGGCAAGGGGTGAAGTGCAGAAAGGGCTGCTGCGTGTGCTCCGACTTGTCTTGTTCTTTCGTCTAGTCTATTCATATCGCTATTGAGTTTTGAAAATCCGCTGTCGACATAGGCTTTATTCGCTGCGTCATTTGCATTAAGTGGCATTGCAACGTTTGTAACACGACGATAAAGTGCAACCTGTCCGTTAGCAAGAGAGCTCCCCGCTGACCTACCAACAGACACTGTGTTTTCTTCATCTGCAACAGAATTTGCTCCAAGTGCCACAGAGTTGTTAGCTCCTATAGTTGCACCCTTTCCTAAAGCGACAATGTCAGCCACTACCATGGGCTGATCTGAAGTAATGCTTCCACCACCTTCAAACAAAATTTCATTTGCTGTTAAGCTGTTATTCACTATGGTGTTTTTATTTTGCACAAATTTAACAAGTTTTGCAGTTACATCACCTTTCAGAGTTGCACCATTCAAATTAAGATTTGGCACAGAAAGTTCCTTTGCAGAAAATGTTGCGTTATTCACACCTAACGTGTTCTGCTTTATTGTCTGATTATCGCTCATAGTAAAGTCTGTGTTAAAGTTTAGCGTGCCAGCTGCTCCAGTGCCGGCTGCATCTGTAACATTCAAGGAGAAGGTAGTATTATTTTCAATATTCAATGTGCCATCATTTCTTATGACACCACTGTTGCTATCGTCGACAGTTACACCACTCAAGGTAAGATTTCCTGCATTACTAAAGGGATCTTTCATATTCGTTACTTTAATGGAATCCACTGTAAGGTTAAAGCCATCCTTGACAGTAAGACCATTTTTACCATTACCATCTACTGTATAGTTGCCAGTCCCACCGTTTAAAGTAAGATTCTTTGTGCCATCAGCACGCTCAAGGAACTCCCCCCAGTCTTCCGTGAGGGTTTCGTCACCTATCATTGTAAATTCTGTTGTGTTCTTACTTTTTCCAAGTTCACCAAGGGCTTCACTCGTTGTGCTTGGAGTGGGTGCGGTATAAGAGAACCCTTTTAAGATAATTCCCGTGCTATTAGTCTCAAAAATTGGTGTAAACATACCGTTATTAGCTGTATATGTTGCAATTGGTGCCACTGTTAAGCCGCTTAAGTCTGTTGCGGTGAATACATTTACAGGTTTACCCTCAAAAGCATCAGTTTGATTAAAACAAGGATCCCACATAACTTGAATCTTTAATGTTTTGTCTTCACCAAGAAGATTCAATGCAGATGCGATAAGCTTGTCCGCAGAGCTTTCTTCGTTACTATCTTTTGCAGCTAATTTACTCCGAATTTTCAGCATGCCTTCTTCGTTTATTGTAAGGTTTGACACTGTTACATTTACAAAATTGTCTTTTGCTTCATATTTTTGTTTTGTGTAATCTGGCTTGCCACTTGCATCATTTTCAAAGCCAGTATATGCAATGTCTATCGCACCACCATCGGACAAGATTGCCTCCACATCTTGTGTAGTGCTTGTATCACCAATATACCATGTACCCTTGTTATTGAAGACTGGTGTTTTTTCGTTTTCCTTTACAAAGTTGCCCTTAAAGAAACCACTGTTATTCACCGTTCCTGAGCCAGCAATTGTATTTATTACACTTGTGTCAAACAGGC
Organism: uncultured Synergistaceae bacterium; assembly: GCA_937902895.1. Classification (GTDB taxonomy): domain Bacteria; phylum Synergistota; class Synergistia; order Synergistales; family Synergistaceae; genus CALELF01. Next base: position 5,820 of record CALELF010000170.1, read on the forward strand.
TCAAGATTCCATCGTTGGTTATCTTGTCTTGCGTTACAGCTCCCTTCATATTTGCAACACCACCGTAAATATTCATTGTGCCATCACCAGTGATTGTTGCAAAGTTGACAGTGCCGGTGTATGAGGTTATTGTTTCCTCTGTTCCATTTATGTTAATTGTGCCTTCATTGTGCACGCTATCTACCTTTTCGTCTCCTTCTGAACCCACAAAGGTAATGCTATGACCTTGCTCTGCATATAAATTTATAGTTCCTCTCCTTTCGTTGTATATTGCACCACCAAGTGCCATTGTAGGGTTTGAAGCAGATACATAGTTGCCACTGAAGGCGATGTTCCTTGCTACATCCCCCTGCCTTGTAGTGATTGTTATAGTTATATAGTTATAAATCGCTCCGCCATAGGCAGCACCTCCTGATGCCTGTACGTAGTTGCCCAGGAAATCTCCCGTGATTGACTTTATCATGTGATTGTTATAAATCGCTCCGCCACAGGCAGTACCTCCAGATGTCACTGCGTAGTTACCAAGAAAATCTCCCGTGATTGACTCTATCATGTGATTGTTATAAATCGCTCCGCCATAGGCAGCATCTCCTGATGCCCGTACGTAGTTGCCCAGGAAATCTCCTGTGATTTCCTTTATTGTGGCATCGTTGTTATAAATCGCTCCGCCGTAGGCAGTATCTCCTGATGTCACTGCGTAGTTACCAAGAAAATCTCCCGTGATTGACTCTATTATGCTATTATTATAAATCGCTCCGCCACAGGCATTACTAGCCCCTGTGCAGTTGGCTAGGAAATCTCCGGTGAGACTCATTATTTTTTTATTGTTATAAATCGCTCCACCACCTTCGGCATTCAACGCGTAGTTGCGTAGGAAATCTGCAGCAATACTTATCTCATCATTATTACACAGTGCTCCACCCTCAGCAAAAGCTTCTATATCTACAAAAGCGGTCTGACCATCATAAGATGTTTTGCGGGTTTCTCCTGTTTTACCATCAACAACCTTTGTCGCATCGTAATAAACGGTAATGTCTGCCTCTGCTTGCTTTGTCGGATCAACTATCTCTCGCAAATGATTCCTGTAAGAAGGAAAAGGTGCCGTGTACCAAGCATAATATTTGTCACCCTTAGTTTTGCCTTCTGACCAATGCCCCCAATGTTTTCCATCTGCCGTTACAAACTTTTGATACAATTTCTCCCACTTTTGGTCGGTTTCATTCCATACATAGTTTATAACATGACCGTATGGTGCTGGGTAGTCTGGACTCCAAACCGCCACATTTTGCAACTTATACCTATGTAGCACTTCTGCACAAAAAGCTGACACCCTCGAACAAAAAATAAACAACAACACCATAAGCCCTGTTAAAATCTGCTTACTCCCGCTCTTCATTGCAACATTTTCCCCTAATTAAAATTAAATTTTTAATAAAAAAACAACACGACAAAACTTATTAGATTAAACTACTTCCATTAAGTTTTGTCGTTTTTACTTAAGTGAGTCTCTAAAAATAGACCTAAAATTGATGTAAAATGACCTATGAACCTTTTATTGTGTTATCATATGTATATCTGTATATCATGATGATAGGTTTTACTTGTGTCGTGTTCCAACTCTGCCATCATAGCATTCCACACGCTTTCTTAAGTTCTATGCCACAAAATATTTCACAACATCCTGTGTATAGAGTATATCACCTTGTCCCTATTTCCACAAGCTATTTTTTTAATTCACCTTTCCTATTATCATTGCACATCCATTCGTTTCTTTTATCCAATATTATCATTTCTTCAGTTTGTTAACTTTCTTCATC
>CALELF010000171.1 GCA_937902895.1 uncultured Synergistaceae bacterium
AATACAGTAGTAAATTTTATTATCGCCATATAAGAGTTATTTTTATTATCAGACAAATGCCACCCAACACCCATAAAGCCTAAAGTGTTTAAGTTTATTATCGTATCTCGGTTATAAACTAAAAAATCACCTATTACCCTAAATTTGCCCTTTTCATATTCAGAACATTTTGTAAGGTCTTTATCTCGTCCTAGGTTATCCTCTGCTTCAATAGTTTCTCTACGTTTGAAAAAATCTTCCCTACATTCAAAACAAATATTACTAAATGTAGCTTCAAACTCCTTGCCGCATAATTTGCATTTCGCCATTCTTCTTTTTCATCCTTTCTATTAGCTTATCTCTGCTTCAATAATTTCTCTACGCTTGAAAAAATCTCCCCTGCACATTCACCACAAATAACATCATCCGTCTTTCTTCCGTCGCAATACACAAGACAGTAATTGTCGCAACAAGTCTTTATTTCTCTACCGCATTGACAACATGTAGTCATTTTTCTTTTTCCTCGCTTATTTTCATTTCATTTCAATATAATCTTCCAACATAAGATTTTTGTAGTATGTTAACATTACGTCAATAAATCCATTCAGGTTAGTTTTTGCTCCACCTTTTTTTATATACTCATCCAACACATTAACAATTGAACGAGTAAAACCATAAGCGTCACCTCTCCTAATTATTGTTTCCATTGCCGTTAAAGCTTTTACCACATCTATATCTGTCATTATTTCCATCCGTCTCTTTCTTCTTTTATTAAAGCATCTTCTGCTTCTTCACGAGTATCAAACGCTTGTGTTTCACCTATATGATAATGTAATGAGGTATAATCACTATCCCCTGTTATATCGTGTCGCCAAAGCCTATTTTCAGCATTTCTTTGATTAGTAGCTTTTACGATAATAAATTTTCTGTGCGGTGGATAAAAACCCTCATCGGCATACCCACGAGAATAGCAAATAAGATAATATTTATATTGCCTTGACTTACCTTTTTGCCCTGCTGCTTGACGTTCTCTTATGTATTCTTCTAGCCTTTTACTATCAACACTATATTTTTTAGCGTAATATTTAACCGCTCTATTAAACGCTCCTGTTGCTCGTATCATAGAGCAAGCACCCATAACCGCTGGATAATACTCTCTGTCAATATATGGATATTTATATTCCACTATCCCCACCCTCTACACTTGTTTCTTCTTTCGTCAAAATTACTACAAAAAACACAAGGCATAGGTAGGTCGTCATGCCCTGCTACACTCTCTACCTCTTGTATTAAACCTAGTTGACAAGACTTGCAATACTTCTTCAAAAGTTTTATTGTGGCATATTGCACCGTGTGATAATTGCCAACTAGCTCCTTGTTAGGTCTAATAATTTCTTCTAGCTTGTCTGCGTAACTCTTAATCATCATAGTTTTCTTCTCCAAAAAAATAATCAATGTTTATTTTATTTATTTTTTTTAACGCATCTTGAATTACCTTAAAACACTCTGCTTGATAATTCTCATCTTTGTTCCAGTCCTCGTAAGCTATACCTATCGCAAATAATTTATTATAAAATCTATTCACCATAACTACCCATCCTCTACTCTCTGTTTTGCTATTTTGAAATAATCTTCTCGTATCTCACAGCCTATAAATCTGCGTCCTAGCAATTTACAGGCAACTCCTGTTGTTCCACTACCCATAAACGGGTCTAGCACTGTATCTCCCTCTTTACTATGCAAACGTATAAACTGTTTAATATGCTCTAAATTCTTTTGCGTGGGGTGCTGTTTCTCTTTTGCTGTCAAACAACGGCTTTCAAAAACTCTATACTTGATTTTTAATTCTTCCGCATTGTTGAAGAAAGCACCCTTGCCATGGGCATATACCACATATTCAATATCATTCACATAAGCATTGCTACATAATGGTGGAGAGTTAGTCTTGTGCCATATCAATAAGTCTGCTGATATTCCTCTGCTCTCAAAGAATGACATCAGTTTTGATATTTGCTTATTACTACAAAATATAATCATATTGCAAACTGGCTGTAACCGTAACAATTCAGGCAATACAGTATCTATATCAAAACCATTTTCAAGACCTCTAGTTAAAACCTGTATTTTCTTTCTTGCTGTGAAATTCCCACCACCACAAGTATCTAACAAGTATGGTGGGTCTGTAACAACTAAATCAACTGAATTAGTGGGGAGAGTTTTAAGTGCTTCCATGCAATCGCAATTAAAAAGCATTACCTTTTCCCTTTCTTCATAATACCAATAGGCAAATTTAACCGTCTCCGTTTATTTATTTCCCACAGATAATCCTCAAGAAACACTAAACTGGACTGGCACGTTTGCCCCATAAGGTTGCACCACTCATCTAGGGTGATGCTTTCCTTTCCTGCTATTACTTCTTTGTATCTCTTTTCATTAGTGATACCCAGCATTTCTGATAATTTCATATCACTTATGCAATTATTCAGTTGCCATTCTCTCAACTTTTTTGCTATTTTAACTCTTGGCATACTGCGTTAATCACCTCATCCTGTGTAAAAGCCTTACTCTGTAACGCTTTCATAACTCTTTCGTCTATTGTTCCTTTCGTTACTATGTGATGGACTATTACTTGTTGTTCCTTTTGCCCTTGCCTATATAGCCTTGCACAGGCTTGTTGATACAACTCAAGCGACCAAGTTAAGCTAAACCATACCATCACGTTCCCACCTGCTTGCAGGTTTAGTCCGTGTCCTGCACTAGCAGGGTGTATCAAGGCTAATGACTGCTTACCGCTATTCCACTTGCTAACATCTAGGTCTTGTGCTTGTGGGAAACGCTTTTTTATCCTCTCCCTGTCGTGCTTAAACCAATAAGCGACAAGTAAAGGTTTACCATTCATAGCTTCAATTATTTCTTCTAGTGCATCTAGTTTCGCTTCGTGTATTTCAACAAAACTACCATCATCACAATAACAAGCTCCATTTGCCATCTGCAATAACTTTAATGACAAAACAGCTGCCGTTGAGGCATCTATTACCTTGTCTTTTACAGATAACACCAATTCGTCTTTG
>CALELF010000172.1 GCA_937902895.1 uncultured Synergistaceae bacterium
GAATTCATACATTCTTTCGCCTCTTAGAGTAACTTTAGCTCCGATTGGAGTATCTTCTCTAAGTTTGAAGTTAGCGATTGATTTTTTAGCTTTTGTGATTACTGGTTTTTGTCCAGCAATTTTTGCAAGATCAGCTACTGCAGCTTCAATTAATTTTGAATTTCCAGTTGCATCTCCTACACCCATATTAATAACGATTTTATCTAATTTTGGAACTTCCATAATTGACTTATAATTATGTTTTTCTTATTCATTACCGCTTTTTTAATGTATTCTGCACATTCAAGTGGCATCCTGCCTGTCGTAACATAATCTTCTAGGGTGAAAGTCGCACTACGAGGACAACGTATTGTCCACACAGGGACATCTGGTGTAGAAGGTGGAATTAAAGCCTCAAAGCGTTGTTTATCAGGCAATACTCCGTGAAGTATTGAATTGTCTGCGTTTACGGTCTTTCCATTAAAATCCGCTACCGCTCCTATGATTAACATCGCTTGTGAAGGCTCAATTACCACATCTGTTTTCGTAATACCCTCTGTGAGCCTGTCTATCCATATTCTTTTGTCGGGATTAAGCATTATGTCTGTTACGGCTTCGTCATCTAAAAATGGCTTAATTATTGCCAATTTTTGCCGTAACTTATTAGCAAGTCTATCTGCATCATACATTATGCTGTTTGCTCTCCATCGTTATCTTTATCTAAAACATCATTAGATTCAGTAAAACCCTCAACAAATTCTTCTTTTGCTTCCTCTACTTTTTCTGTTTCTTCTTCCACTTCTTCATCTGTTGAAATGTCATCAGGGACTATTACTAGTCCATTTTCGTCATACTGTTCTGTTGTATCTTCTTGTAAGTCAGGTGGAAGTGGTGAAGTATTTGCTAAATCAAGAGGCGATAAGTCCTGCATCGCTGCATCATCATCTGCAATCTCTGCTAAATACTCTTGTCTTTTTGCTTCTTGCTCTGCCTTTATTTTTTCTTCTTTTTGTTCTCTTTCCATTTTTTTAAGCTCCTCGCTATCAGGTGAACTAAAAAGCTCTATTTTCTTTCTTTCCTCTTCCTTTGTAAGAGGAAGTTTTTTACGTTCTACTGCGGTTACAGAGTTATCCTTTGGATAATCCTTTTGAGACCTCGGATAAATTATCTTGTCTAAATAATACGGTGTCTGCGTGGCAAAGATAGGATTATGCCCAGTTATGAATATAATGCTATCTCCTGCAACGCCATTTGCCGTTTTGTGGACATCATTCATAACTTGTGTCGGATTAAGCAAGTCCGTCGTGTCATTGTGATAACTTACGCTTTCTCCTGTTCGGAAAAAGCTAAAAGGATTACCACTTGAACTAGAACTTTTAATAACCAGCGTTGTTTTTCCGCATTTCTCGCTTATTTTCCGTGCCGTTGCATCTTTATTAGGTGCGTAATAAATCTGAACGTGGCAGTTAGATGTTATTGTTTCATTTTTGCCATACACATCTTCCAGTTGTTCAAGGTCTTGGCAAATAATGTAAGCTCTTATTCCATAACCCGAGAAATACGCAAAACCACTCTGTAAGAAATCCATTTTTTTAAGCTGTGGGAACTCGTCAAGCATAAGAAGTAATTGATGCTTATACCCCGAGCCTATTCGTCCATCTGCTTCTCTCTGCATCTTGCCAGCAAGTGTTGCACAGACTTGTGATAGCAGTATTCTCATAAGTGGTCTCAATCTGTCTATATCATTTGGATATATTGTGAGATAGAAAGAAACAGGCTTGTCGCTATTCACTAAATCCTTAATGTGGAATGTAGCGTGGCTTGTGTTAGCCGATATTGCAGGGTCATCCCATACTTTCAGTTTGGAATTAACTGTTGCCACAATAGAAGATAATGTGTCATCTGCATTGGCTAACATCTGATTTGCCTTTTCAAAAGCCAACTTATTAACCTTTAATTTCTTTAGCTCTTGCTCAAGCTCCTGTTTCTTCTGATTTACCTTCTCATCTAGTTCTGCAATTTCTTTCTTAATTTCATCGTTCGTCGCCAATTCTTCAGGAGAATGGCTATTTCTCGCTTCCTTTACCTTTTTGTCGGCTTCGTGCAATTCTTGCTTTAACACCTTAAAGCGTGGCTCTATATCCTTAAAAGTGTAGAAATAATCGCTATAACGGACTGCAAAAATATCGTCATAATAGTCGGGATTTTTCCACTTATCAAAAAGCTCTTTCATATCGCCACTTTGCATCGCAACTCGGACATTACCAATATTCGGGTTTGGATCCTCATTTTCCTGCCGTTTGCGATACAACTCGTAAGCAATAGCCCCAGTCAAAAGTGCAATAGCGGAATTATCCCAAAACGGGTCTTTGCCACCGCCACCACCATCACTCTGTATTAAAAGCTCTGCTACGTTTTGAATGTCACGAACCTCGTCAGGTGTTCCCATTCGTATTTCTTCAAGTGGGTTATAATGTGCAGTAGAAAGCATATCTGCTTCACCGTTTATAGGCTTATCACCTTCATACATCGCTGCAACTGGTTTTTCAGGCGTCCAAGTTGGCTCAAAACGCATAGTGTGTTGGTGCATTACATTACGCCTATACCCTGATGTCGCAATATAGTTTTCCCCTTTGAGGTCTAAAACAATTACACTTTCGTTCCAGTCTAAAAGCGTTGGAATAACAAGTCCAACACCCTTACCACTTCGTGATGGAGCAACACATATAATGTGTTCAGTGCCACTGTGGCGAAGATAATGTATATGTCCATTTTTCTTGTAACCGCCAATAATCGCTCCGTTGGAATTATCCAAAAGCCCCATTTGTTTTATTTCTTCTTCGTTAGCCCAGTGGCTTGTGCCTTTTGTCTGCATAACTGCATTTGCACGTTCTTTGTCAACTCGAGAGAAAGAGAAGAATTTAACAATAATGGCAAAAACAAAGAAACCAAGAGCCATATTCCGATAGCAATTCGAGTATATAACCTCGGGTATTCTTGCTCTTATATTTGCGTTAAGCAATTTCAACCACATTTCCCAACCATCTGTAAATAATGCTCGCAAAATGTA
>CALELF010000173.1 GCA_937902895.1 uncultured Synergistaceae bacterium
AATATTTTTAATCGTTCGAGGAAAACTTGTCAACAAAAATTGTACTACATCATTATTTATAGCTTTTGCCCTATTTTCATTTTGTTCAGTTATTGTATCCATAAGCTTTGCACTTGCTCTTAATGTGTTTTCGTGCTTTTGGTCTAGCGATTTTTGGAAATTCTGTATTTCACCAACTGTTTTGTAATTTTGAATGTTTTTAAGTGAGTTATATTCGTTTTCCAAATATGACTGCATATTCTTCGCACCGTTGTATAAACCATTTACATCTTGAGCAATATTTGCCAGCTCTTTTAATTCGTTATTCAAATTAAATATGTCTTTCACGGTAAGCGGTATCGCATTTTTCATCATTTGCGAATACATATTTATTTGTGTTTTGAGTTGGTCTATCTGTTGTGAAAGTTGCTTCACAAAAGTTGCATTTGCAGACACAAGCTCTGCTTCATTACGCAACTGTGTTGTTTCCATAGCTCCTGCTGGCATTCCGCCACCACTTGCATTGGCTGGTGTAGAGAAGAAAAAAGTTATGCTTAAAACTAAAATTAAAAGCTTAATTTGTCTCGCTTTCATTTTCCTGCACCCGTTTCTTTTGCATTTTTTGAACACAAAACTTTCTTACTGGAAACAAGACTATCCAAAGAAACGATAAAAACACATAAAGATTGCAGTCTATTGGAGATTGATGTTTATAAAAATATACAAATGCTCCCAAGGCTACTGTAAAAGTAAGCAATGCAATTTCAAAGTAATTTCCTTCTTCCTTACAAAATCCTGCTTTAACTCTTTCTAGGATTTTTTTCATTTTTTCTTGTCTCCTTTAACCAAAATTCGGCTACATCAGGCAAGCCCTTTTCTTGTAGCCAGTAATACACCCAGTTCATACCGTATTTTGCTTGTAGTTTTTCAACTTCTCGCAAATCGTCTTTGCCCGAGCTCCCAACAAAAGCAAGTTCAACACTGTCTAAATCCAGTCTAAAAGTTCTTTTTCCATTTGGTGATACATAGAAATAATCCTTCTTTGGAACACTATTTGCTATTGTTGAAATTTCAGCATCATTTAGTCTTAAATGGCTTCTGTAAAGAGCCATCATACTTTCAGATTTTGCCTCGGGGTTTGGCAAGAGAATTTTTGTCGGACAAGAATCCAAGACGGCACTTGAAACATCACTTGCCAAAATATCTGTAATATTTTGTGTCGCCAAGACAACAGCTGCGTTTGATTTTCTTAAAACCTTTAACCATTCTTTCAATTTATCTGCAAATAATGGCGTGGAAAGTGCTACCCACGCTTCATCAAGAATGATTAACGTTGGTCTGCCGTCTAGTCTCTTTTCTATCTGATGGAATAAATACAGTAATGTAGGTGTTGCCACCTTTTCGCCTCTGCCCATAAGTTCTTCAAGTTCAAAGGCTGTAACCTTACTGTATTTAAGTGTGTTTTCGTCTCCGTCTAAAAACGCTCCATAAGCTCCGTCTTGAGTGTAAATATTCAAGGTGTCCTTTATGTGGTCATCTTGAATATTGATACGAAGGTCTGATAATGTTCTTTCGTTCGTTCTTGTTGTTCCAGTTGACATCTGTTTGAGTGCGTTAGTAATAAGCTTCGCTCTTTCAGGTGTAAGAGTTCCACCGTTGAGTTTTATTAAAGTAGTAACGTAGTCTATTGCCCAACTCAATTCCTTTTCTTCATTTATTTCTGCCAAAGGACATACGGCAGGAGATCCATCGTCCCCTAAGTTATAAAATTGGGAATTTTCCATTGCAGTTACAAGTGGATACATTGACCTACCTTTATCGAACACAAAAATCTGACTATTTTTGTATCTGTCAAACTGTGCAACTATCATTGCAAGCAATGTAGATTTACCTGCACCCGTCGGTCCAAGCACAAGAGTATGTCCTACATCGTTTGTGTGAAGATGCAAACGGAATGGATTTTTCCCATAGCTTGAACAGTGCATAAGTGCTGGACTGTGTGCAGGATAAAATGCACAAGGATTGTCTATAAGACCACCCCAACAAGATGAAAGCATTAACATATGAGATAAATTACCAGTGTTAATAAGTGGCTTTCTTACATTTTCTTTAATATGACCGACAAATGAACCGATAAAAGCATCTGTTCTGTTCATTTTTTCCAAGACTGCCTTAAACTGTTTTTTCTCTATTTCTCGGATAACTGTTTCCGTCTTTTTGTCTAATCTTTCTAAATCTGTATCTCTTATTACAATAGTAGAGGTATATTTGCCCCAACCGAGTGAACCGTCATTAAGTGATACAAGGGCATCGCCTATATCTTGTTCTTGAATTGCAGCATCTTTGTCTATTCGTGTTGTTGGTCTGTCCAGTAGAACTGCCATCATAGGAATTTTCTTTCCTGCCCATTTTTTCTGTCTAAAAGTCATAAAAGAATTTGCATCTGCAAAATCTAGTGGAGAATACCTTGTTGACCACCGACATTCAAAAGGCATCTTACCTATAATAGATAAGACATCGGGAAAGGTTGAATTTCTAAAATCTGATATTGAAACTAATGCTGCATATTGGTTGTTATATATAAGAGGAGTTGAATTTTGAAATTCCCTTGCAAAAAAGCAATCTAAATCACAAGGTATTTCAGGTAATCCACTACATTCAAAAGCTTTACCATTAACTATAAGATTTATGGCAGATAACAATTTTTCGTTTTTAAGTATCTCAATAGAAAAAATTGCACCAAAACTACTTGCAAAATCTTGGAATGTAGATTCAAAACTGTGTGTTTGAGCGTCTCCTACAAGTTCTTCGGGAACATCGCCCAAGAAAATCTTTTTAAGTTTTTGAAAAGCTCCAACCTTTTCAATTTTTTTAGGTGTCCACGTAACAAAGCAATATGTTTCTGTCTCAAACTGCGACCCCATTTTTTCACACCTATATTTGCGTGTTACATCTATTATCTTTGTTACTGCTTCGCTGAAATTACCACTTGGATATGCTGTTGTGGGTATGCGAACAGTCTCAAAGTTAATAGTGAAATTTCCATCTAACTTTTTTAATGAATTATTTGCAAAAACACATACACTGTGTTTATCCAACATTGTTGCAGCATCCAAGTCTGTTCCTGTATATTTGAACCCCGATACAAGCGAGCCATCTTTCATTACAATAACTGTGTCTGTAATCTGTGCATCATAACGAAGAATGTCTGCAAAGCTTTTATTGGGAGTTCCTTTTTTTCTTTCTCCCGTTTTCATATTCATCATCTGTATTGCCTCTTTTGCTTCTGTTGTAGCAGGATACTCACCCTGATACTTAAATGAATTTTGGAATATAGATTTCGCATAAGGTTCTTTTTTTGCCATAATCCGCAAAATAATAAGCCCACACCCCCAAACACCTACTCCAAGTATTACATTTCCCCA
>CALELF010000174.1 GCA_937902895.1 uncultured Synergistaceae bacterium
ATACAATTCTCTTCCTTGTAACAGATGTCAATCCCCTAAAAAAACGTGAAGAACCGTAAATTATCGTTTTAGTGCAAATGATCTTTCTATTACTTGTTGTAAAAATTGTGGAAATTCAAGTCCAAATGCCCTAGCAGCTTTTGGAACTAGGCTTGTAGCGGTCATGCCTGGTGCTGTATTTGCTTCTAAAGCGTAAATTTCGTTGTCTTGCGTTAGACGGAAATCTATGCGTGAGTATACGTTGCACGATAATGCTTTATGAGCCATAACTGCTTGCTTCTGAAGTTGCTCTGTTATTTCATTTGAAAAATCCGCAGGGCAAATGTATTCTGTAGCACCCTTTGTATATTTGTTAGTATAGTCATAATAACCGGTCTTTGGTTTTATATGAATCACTGGCAAGGCAAAAGGTGTATTTTTGTTGTCTTCAAAAACAGGGACAGTTACCTCTTCTCCTTCTATAAATTCTTCAACTAATGCAAACTCCTCGTTTTGACACGCTAAATTCAGAGCTGAAATGTATTCGTCAACAGAAGTAACTGTAGAACAAGCTACGGTGCTACCACCTGTATTTGGTTTTACAAAAATTTTTTTGTGGTTATCTAAAAAAGTTTGTGCCAAATTAACGTTGGGTGTTTTCAGTGATGCAACAAAAGAAGCTGGTGTTTTAATTCCAACGTTATTCAGAAGAGGCTTAGACATAAACTTATTCATCGCGACTGCACTTCCAATTACGCCACTACCAGTATATGGAATATTGGCAGCTTCACAAATAGCTTGAATTACGCCGTTTTCTCCCCATGAACCGTGTAGTGCTATGAATACGCCGTCAGCTTTATTTGTCTTATAGAGATTAGGTAAGGAGAGAGGATCTGTAATATCTGTAAAAATTGAATTGTAATCGATAGATGCTAGTGCTTCTGTGACTGCCTTACCAGAATTAAGAGATACCTCTCTTTCAGGACTGGTTCCTCCTGCTAAAACAAGTATTTTCATAATATCTTCCTTCCTTATGCCATGTATTCAATTACTTGTTAATAATTGATGATGGCACAGCATAATATCCGGCATCATCACCGCCACCAAATGAAAGCTTATGTTCTGGTTTGGCATTTATGAAAAATGTAAAACCAAATTTTAAATCATAATTGGTATAATACTCTTTGCACCAAAGCTGAAATGTCATGCAATGGCGTATGAAAGTTAAAACATATCTCATCTCGGCTAAATGATTAGTAACGGCATCGTAACCACCACGTAGTGCGAGAAACCATTTGTTGTTTGCATCTCCAAAAGGTAATCTAAGAGCAACTGATTGAAAAATATCGCAATTGTCTTCATATCTGTCCCAACTCATAGGGGAGATACCTTGAACATTACGCCAATAATAGGCTGAATTAAGTTGAAAGACTCCTATTTGATAGTTAAGACCTACCCAAGCATTCCATACTTGTTGTGTTTTATCATAACTAGAATAATGGTAACGCATGAAGCTAGTTCCAGCATAGGGTGAGAATATTGAAATCTTCCAAAATGATGGAGTTGTATATTGAGCACCATAGCCTAGACGTTCAAACCATGGAGCATTGTCTTGACCGTAATCACTTTCTTGATATTTTCCCCACGTAGCCTTTAAATTAATCTTTCCAAAATTTCCGTTGTATAAATAAGGGGTAGTTACTGTAAATTCAGGTTTTCTAGACAAGTTATGGTCAACATCTTCTTCACCTATTCTCATACGTGTAGATAACAATTCGTATTTAGTCATACGTATAGAGGCATTCCAACCGTTTTTCGCAAAATTCAAGCCATATTCTGGTCTCCAACGAATAACATCGTCACGCTTATTATATAGTCTGTTTAGTTGACCATACAATTCTAATCCATCAAATATATCGACGGCGTAGCGTAACTTTGCTTCGAATTTTGGTGTAGAAGAAAAAGATCTAAACCAAGCCATTCCCCAGACATCAAGCTTTCCAAAATCATCAAAATCGAATTGTCCTTGTAGACCGACACCGCCACGTAGATCAGAATCATAACCTACTGTAGGATTTAATTTGCGTTTTGACTTGCCCGTAGAAATATTGAATGGATAAACAAACAAAAGTTTCTTGCCATAGTATAAACGAGGACGTTTTATAATTGTTGATTCTCCAGGTATAACGACAACTTGTTTTGTTTCTAGATGATAGTGTGGATGTTCGGCATCGCAGGATGTTACGCTAGCATTTTTCCAAACTGAAACAGAAGTATTAGGATTAAGGCGTTTTGATCTAGATGATGGAACATAGCCAATACGTGCTGCTTCTGTGTGTTTTAGAGCAATAGCACTTTTTGCTGTAAAAAACATTTTATCAACTTCGCCATGTGGTGTTAAAAGTTCACCTTTTCCAAGATTGGCATCATAACGCAGTTGATCTCCTTTAAGCTCTGTTTTTGCATCTTTTATTACTACTTCTTGATTTCCAGATGGAGAGTAAGCTTCCACCAAATTCAAATCAGTATAATATACAATTTTTTCTGCCGTTATTGTAACGCTTCCGTCTGTTACAGTTGCATTGCCTGTTGCAGTAGCTATGGCATTTGTTTCATCAAATGTCACAAGATCTGCATCAAGTGTAACTTCCTTTTTTTCAGTTAAAGAACGATTTTTTTTCTTTTCTGCTTTATAATCTGCATCTAATTTTTTTTGAACTTCGCTATCCAAAATTCTTCTTTGAGAAATGTCATTCGGATCTTCAATTAAATCTTCAGTTAAATACCCGTCACGTGCATATGTGGTGCAGGGTAACATATATAAAAATAAATTGGAAAGTAATACAAGAAGAAGTAATGTTATTTTTTTTCTTTCCATATAATTTTTCCCCCATTAGGCATTTCACACGTTTTTTCATTTTCGAGGAGCACAGCTGAATTTGTTTTTATTTTTATTTCCTTGCTTTCTGCGGCTACATTTCCTGTTAATTTCCATGTTTTTCTTTGTGCTTCAAAAGATAGGTTCTTGGCTGCTATATTATATTCATTGTCTTTTTGTTTAGATAAAAGCTTGGCGTCTTCAAAATGAAATATTTGATTTTCAAGATGGTAACTGCCTGATTTTGCGTTAATTTTTGTTTGCTCATTTTCGCCAGAGACTAAAGCGTCAACATTTGTAGCTGAAATTAATTGACCTTGTTTATTAGTTTGGGGTGACGAAACTTTCCATAGCTTATCCCCTATCTTACGTTCAAAAGATATTCCTTTTACCGTAAGCTCAGGTTGGGTTGGCGTGTTAGATATGTCTTCAGTAAGGTCTAAATGTAGGTCTCGCCATAACATAATAACAATCAATAGAATCAAGAAGATTGCGAGATATAATAATGATTTTTTTCTGTTAAGTTTCATTTAGTTTTTAGTTTTGTTGTTGTGGTGGTGTAACTGTTGATGCACCTTGTGGAATTGTATCTTTTGGAGTGACTATTGGTGTAATTGATGCAGGTATTTTGTAACCAATGGCATTAACTGTATCTTCTGTATTTACAAATAATACCGTGCCTTCTTGAAGTTGTCTATCATTTCCACGAATAAAGAAACCACCTACTAAGCCAACTGGTCCTAGGATTAGTGCACCTGCCAAGCTAGTAGCAGCGGCACCAGCAATAGGCAAATAGGCTTCGGTTGCTTTTTTTGCTTCAGTCCCTATGCCAAGTTTGATTGTTGATGGACCCAATATTTCAAGTGTATCGATTTCGATATCAATTTTTGATGAACGTCCAAACATTCCTGGTAAACGAACTTTGGTTACATGCCCCAATATGCGACTTCCAACTGGTGCTACTAGCACGTCACCTATCATAATTGGTTCAGCTGTAGCTAATGCAATAATATCACCTTTTTTAACAGTTCTAACAGTTAAAGTTTGTGTTAGCATAGCTTTGACAACAGTGCCCTTAGGAAGTTCAACAGGTGCTAGTGTTATGCCCTCTGGTAGAAGTTGAGCATAAATCTTCTCCAAACGTGGCAAAATGGCACCACCTTGTGTATTACCGTTTAAGATAACTTCGAGATGTTCAATACGCTTTATGAGTGACATACTTGGGTGTATCTTTTGCTCCAGTGCCCATTCTGCAATTGATGTTTTGAAAAGTAGTGAAGGTTGATTACCCATACTTTTTTCTAAAAATGCTAATAAACTGGTTTGTCTTTCAGTTATACTCCCAGGAAGATCTCTTCCAAAAACGACAGTTTCAACAGCATGAAGACGCTCAATTAAACCACCAGAATTTACATTACCATATACGATGGTTTCGATTCTATCCAAGATTTCAAAAGCTGGTTTTGCATTTGGATCAGTTGGAGTTACTTTTGCTTCATTTTCGGTAGAAAGAGTTTTGGTAATTGTTTCTTGTGGAGCAGTATTATCTGATGATTGAGATTGAGTATTATCTTCAGTGGATTGCGACTGTGAGGCATCCTGTGACTCAGGGGAATCAGCTTTTGGAATTGCTATGGGTTTTACCTTTTGAGTAGCAGCAGGTGGAGTAGTTGTAGAAGTTTGAGCTTGAGTCTGGGGTTGAGGTGTGTCAGCTGCATGTGCGATAGAAATAAATTGTAGTGATGTAAAAGTAAGTGTAAAAATTAACAAAAAGGAAATGTGTTTTTTCATTGGGTATCCTCCTTAAATTATTAATAATTATTCTTTAATTTGAGTGCTTGAGCTACAAAACTGGAAAAAAGAGGGTGTGGTCTTACGGGGCGAGATAAATATTCTGGTAAAAATTCAACTCCAATCATCCAAGGTAGATTTGCATTTTCTATTATATCAACTGCATTATTGTCCTTGCAAACACCGGATATTATCATACCAGCATCTTGAAATTTTTCAATGTAGTTATTATTAAATTCATAACGATGACGATGACGCTCTATTATCTCATCCGCAGCATATATATCATGAGCCTTTGTTCCATCTTTTAATTTGCACTTGTAAGCTCCAAGTCTTTGTAGAGGCTCTGAAGAATTATCGTTATGTAAAATGTGGATTAGTGGGGTGGAAGTAACAATGCTTGTGTCTGAAAAATATGCATCTTGTAAATTTAGAACATTCCTTGCAAATTCAATTGCCATTGCTTGCATGCCAAGTCCAATGCCTAAGAATGGTATCTTGTTCTCTCTAGCAAATTTGCAGGCTTTGATTTTCCCTTCGACTCCTCTTGTGCCAAAACCGGAAGGCACGAGAATTGCATCAGCATCAGCGAGTAACTCTGATGCATCAGCATTTTCCAGTGCCTCTGCACCGATATTTTTTACCTTAATTTTAGCTCCAAGATGAACCCCAGCGTGCAACAAAGCTTCATCCACTGATATGTAAGCATCTTTTACTTCTGTGTATTTCCCAACCAAGGCAATTGTAATTTCTTGCTGCCTAGTCTCGTATTTTTTCAAAAAGTCTTCCCAATCTGCAAGATCTGGTTCATTTTGCGTGGATAAACCAAGTTTTTGTAATACGAGTGTGTCGAATTTTTGTTTGTGAAGTGTTATCGGAATTCTATAAATCGTGTCTGAATCCAATGCCTGGAAAACGGAATTTTCTGCTACAGAACCAAACAAAGCAATTTTTTGCCTAAGGTCTTCCGGAACTTCCATTTGACTTCTGCAAACTATTATGTCTGGCTGAATTCCAATGCGTCTAAGTTCGTTGACACTATGCTGTGTTGGTTTTGTTTTTAGCTCTCCGCTTGCTGCTATATATGGAACAAGTGTTACGTGGCAATAAAGAATATTTTCCCTACCTACGCGTGAGGAAAGTTGTCTGATTGCTTCAAGATAAGGTAGACCTTCTATGTCACCCACTGTGCCACCAATTTCAGCAATAACTATATCTCTTCCCTTGCCAACTCTTTCAATTCTATCTTGAATTTCATTGGTGATATGTGGAATTACTTGGACAGTTGTTCCACCATATCCGCCGGATCTCTCACGACTTATTACAGTGCTATAAACCTTACCTGTTGTGCAACTGTTTTCTCCTTTAATTGTCTCATCAATAAAACGTTCATAATGTCCTAGGTCAAGATCTGTTTCAGCTCCATCGCATGTTACAAAAACTTCACCATGTTGATATGGACTCATTGCACCAGCATTTACATTGATATAAGGATCCATTTTTAAAATTGAAACATTAAATCCTCTTCGTTTTAAAAGTACACCGAGGGAAGCTGCGGTTATCCCCTTACCTAAAGAGGAAACAACGCCTCCAGTTACAAAAACATACTTAGTCATTCCTGTTCTCCTTTTACGTATATAAATTTTTGCAAATTTATTTTAAATAATTAAATGGATTACGTGGAACGCCATTTACACGGACTTCAAAATGTAAATGACTGCCAGTAGCGCGTCCTGTAGTTCCAACAGTTCCTATAAGTTGCCCCGCACCAACAGATTCCCCAGAGCGAGCAACAAGACGAGTGCAATGAGCATATATCGTTTTTATGCCATTTGAATGAGTAATCTCGACAGTTTTGCCATAACCATTACGCCAACCAGAAAATGTGACTCTTCCTGGGGCTGAAGCATATATTGGAGTGCCTCGTGGGGCTCTTAGATCTATTCCAGCGTGGAAAGCAACTCGTCTTCTGCTTCTTTTGAACGGACTTCGTCTTACACCAAATCCGCTAGACAAAGCAATTCTTGACCTAAGTGGCCATGTAAAATATCCCTTCCATTGGGTAACTTTGCCTTCGGATACAGAAATATATCTCTGTATTTTTCTACCGCGCCGTGTGGTTATTTCTACCTTGAGCAGTTTTTCTTTTGCAGCACGAAGTTCCTTTGCACCAGGCAAAAATAATCGTTCTCCAACTCGCAATTTATCTGAAGTTTTACTGTTAGCAACAAGTATGTTTTTTTTAGGAATATTATAGCGTTTCGCTATACCAGAAATTGTGTCACCTTTTGCTGTTTTTATAAATATTCCTGTCATATTTGGAATACGTAGGGTAATACCTACCTTTAGATTTGAACCGTTTTTAGTTAGTACATCTTGATTTGCGGCAAGTATTGTTTTGGTTGAAACCCCGTAATCTCTAGCAATGTTCCAAAGTGTCTGACCTTCTCTAACCTTGTGAGTAGAGTAAGTTAATTTGTTAGCAGATTTAAGTTGCACTTCGTCTGTTGTAGGTGTTTGAGAAGAACCTTCATAGGCTAATAACATTTTTTGAGTTAAGTAATCTTCACCCTTGTCTTGAAAAAGAAAATCATAAAATTCATCAATCGATGTCTTAGGTTGTGAGACAACTGTAACATGTAGTGATTTTAGCTTCTGCATATCTTCCTCTGTTAGATAGCCACCATTTCTAGCAAGTGCATCATAAAGGAATAGTTCAAACTCTCCAATGTTAGGTAAATGATGTATCTCACCAAGGTTGAGATCAGTTTTTTCAACTTTTTGTTCAGATTTTTTGGTTAATTCATCTGATTCAGAGATATCAACTGTATAAAACCCCAAAGCTTGATTTGTTGCTGTTATGTTAGCAGTATAACTAGGGTTTAACCAACTAACTCCCATACGTTCAGCGTAATTTATTGACACCAACAAGGCTACTACATAGAGTAAAAGAAAAATTGTAGCAGCTAAAAGCTTCTTTTTATTCTTGAAATGAGAAAATTTAAAATAGCTTTTCAATTTCCGATCCTTTTTTACGAAATAACAAAAGAAATTTGCTTTAACAAATCATCACCTAAGAAAATTTTTACGCAATATGCACCTTGTGGAAGGTAAGAACCATTATTTGCTAGCAATGCTACAGAGCGGTTACCGTCAGTTTTTGATAGCTTTAACGAATCATCAGTTACTTGTTTGTCGTTGTAATACCAAACTACTCTAAGGGTAAGTCCTGGCTTTGCATTAGAGTAATCAAAGCAAAGTATTAAACGGTCAGTAGTTTTTGTTTCCCCATTTACAACATCTATTGGTGTCATATCTTTACCTAAATTTTTACATACAAGAACACTATCAAGTGTAAATTGAGTTACTGAAGTTGTATAAACAAGTAAAAAGAGTAAAACACAAACAAACAAAGCGGAGATAATGGCTATGTGTCGTTTGTTAAGTTTATTAATTATCTGTTTGAATGATTGAACAAGCATTATCAATTATAAACCTTATAATGTTAAGGGCATAGGCTATTTAGATAATTTTTCAATCATGTTGAAAAGTTCCATGTCTAATGGACCTTTTTTCTCCCATGCATCTGAAATCGGGCACGTAATAATATTATTATTCATCAAACCAGTCATTACGTTCGTTTCACCGCGATAAATTGCTTCGACTGCCATATCAGCTAATCGGGTTGCTAATACAACATCATAAGAGGTAGGACTACCGCCACGCTGCAAGTGACCGAGGACAGTTATTTTTGGATCATAACCACAATCCATTGTGCGGAGTTTCTCAGCCAATTGAGGAGCAGACATTACACCTTCGGCAAGAATAACAATAGCATGATTTTTGCCACAGTTTTTAGAAGAACGTAATCTTTCACACAATTCATCAAAATTTGTTTCTATTTCTGGAACTAGCACGTATTCAG
This sequence comes from uncultured Synergistaceae bacterium, assembly GCA_937902895.1. Classification (GTDB taxonomy): domain Bacteria; phylum Synergistota; class Synergistia; order Synergistales; family Synergistaceae; genus CALELF01. The sequence goes on from CALELF010000174.1 coordinate 8,574, forward strand.
CACCACACGCCACAGCAGTTTCCAACGCAAGGAAGCCTGCGTTTCTTCCCATTACTTCAACTATGAACATTCTATCATGACTTGAAGCTGTATCACGAAGTTTACGAACACATTCTCTTGCCGTATTACAGGCAGTATCAAAGCCAATTGTGGTAAAGGTTCCCCCCATGTCTTTATCTATTGTGGCAGGAACACCTACGACTTGCATTCCGAGGGCAGCAAGTTTTTCTGCTCCGTGAAAGCTACCATCTCCACCTATGACGACTAAGGCATCTACACCGAAAGCTTTTAAGTTATCATAGCCTTCTTTTACTCCTTCAGGAGTGAGAAATTTGTCGCACCTTGCTGTTTGAAGTAGTGTCCCACCATAGAGAATTACACCACCGACACTTTTATGGTCAAGAGGTATAAAATCCCCAGCGAGCAAACCGTCATATCCGCGCAATACACCTAGAACTTCGGCACCATGCCAAATTGAATTTCTTACGGCAGCACGTATTGCTGCATTCATACCAGGTGCATCGCCACCACTAGTTAAAACTGCTATTCTTTTTTTTCTTTCAAATTGCATAATTGCTCAAGTTCCTTTCAATGTGTATAAAATTATTGTAAGTTTAATTTCTTCTTTAGTGCAAGATATTGAGAAATAAATTCATCAATTTCGCCATTTAATACAGCGTTGGCATTACCGTTTTCAAATTTTGTTCTGTGGTCTTTCACAAGTTGAAATGGTTGAAGTGTGTAGGATCTGATTTGTGAACCCCATTCTATTTTTTGCTTTCCGCTACCGAGAGCAACAAGCTCTTTTTGCCTTTCTTGCCGTTTTAGTTCGTATAGTTTAGAAGCAAGAACGCTCATTGCAACAGCACGATTTTGATGCTGACTTCGTTGTGTTTGGCAAGACACAATTATGCCAGTTGGTATATGTGTTATACGGACAGCTGAGTCTGTCATATTTACATACTGTCCACCAGCACCGCTAGCACGAAATGTATCCATCTTCAAATCTTCTGGTCTAATATCAACCTGTGCACTTTCAGGTAAAACAGGCAGAACAGCTACTGAAGCAAAACTAGTGTGGCGTCTTTTTGCAGCATCAAAAGGAGAAATGCGCACAAGCCTGTGGACACCTTGCTCACAGGAAAGATAGCCAAAGGCAAACTTGCCGGAAATCTTACAGGTAATACTTTTATAACCTGCTTCGCCACCTTCGAGAGCGTCAATCAAAGTAACCTTATAGTCATGACGTTCCGCATAGCGAAGATACATGCGGTAAAGCATGCTTGTCCAGTCCTCAGCTTCTGTGCCACCAGCACCAGAGTGAATTGTAAGTATTGCGTCAGAGGCATCATATTCGCCGTTCAATAAATTCCTTGTGTAAAAGGCAGAAATTTCATCTGTAAGCGAATTTGCTGTTGCTTGAAATTCAGCCTCTAAGTCGTTATCTTCTGAATCTTTTAATATTTCAGAAATTGTTTCGAGGTCTTGAAATTTTTTATCAATTAAGGTATATTCGTTAAGTCTCACCTCAATATCAGAAATTTCTTGCATAACTGTTTTGACTTCAGGGGTGTTCCAAAAGTCTTCTTCAAGTGTTGCTTGCCTCAATTTTTGTAATTGGGTTTGCAAACTTGTGAGGTCAAAGACTATCCCTCAAATCTATTAAATTTGTTTTTATGGATTCAAGTTGTGTTGTCAACGGAAGATTTTGCATAAGTTCACCTTTTAGAATGAAATTGAGTGGCTTAGCGGGATAAGTATAACAAAAATATTTATTACAATTAGAAATTCAAACAAAAACAGTGTATTATACCTCAAAAATTTCAAATTTTCAATTTTAGAGAGAAGATTTTTTATGGTTACAGAAAAATTTCGACTTAATTTACCTCAAAATGATTATTTTCATGAAATAATTTGTCTTGAAACAGTTTCAAGTACACAAGAATACTTGAAAAAAATGGCACGGAAAAGCAAAAGAGGTCTTGTCTGTGTGGCTAGTCATCAAACAAATGGCCGTGGTAGGGCTGGAAGAGCATGGTATAGCGATGAAGAAAATTTAAAATTTTCTTTGCTATTTGACACAGGCATCTCTCCTCAGTTTCTTCCAATAATTTCACTTATTGCAGGGGTGGCACTAAAAGAAACGATAGAAAAACTATATTTGACGTCTGTGCAATTAAAATGGCCGAATGACATTTTGATAAATGGTAAGAAAATTTGTGGCATAATTTCGGAGTCTGCTTCTACTAGTAACATTGTAAAATGGATTGTTTGTGGTGTTGGTGTAAATCTAAATATGAAAAAAGAAAATATACCATCTGATTTACAAAACATTGCTACATCACTATTACTTGAAACTAATCAGCAAATTAAAAAAAATAAGTTTTTAGAAATATTTTTAGTTTGTTTTAGTGATTATTTAAGAATTCTTGAGCAAGGTGGAAGACACGAATTAATAAAAAAATATCAATCGAGCTGTGATACAATCGGGAAAAAAATAAAAGTCATACTAGAAGATGAAACAAGAGTTGGAATTGCTAGCAGAATTGATGAGTATGGGGCACTTGTGGTGAAAACTGAAAAGGGAGAGGAAGTATTTTGCTCCGCAGATATTGTTCACATTCGATAAAAATGCTTGCATAAAAATTTGTCAAACGAATAACACTGTATTGACAAATAGGCTTTCTAGTGGTAACATACGTCGCGTTGCGGAAATAGCTCAGCTGGTAGAGCGATGGCCTTCCAAGCCGTAGGTCGCGGGTTCGAGTCCCGTTTTCCGCTCCATTTTTTTATCCTGCTAGGCAGATGGGGCTGTAGCTCAGTGGGAGAGTGCTTCCTTCGCAAGGAAGAAGTCGAGGGTTCAAATCCCTTCAGCTCCACCATTTACTTGCTAGTGTGGCCGAGTGGTCAAAGGCAACAGACTGTAAATCTGTCGGCGTGAGCCTACGGTAGTTCGAACCTACCCGCTAGCACCATTTGATTATTAACCGACTCTTTTTGAGTCGGTTTTTTATTTACGCTTGAAATTATTGTAAAAATCCTTATAATTGCACAGGTTGTCTATGAAAATAGAATAGATAAAAAGTTTTGAGGTATTAAACTATGGCAAAGAATATAACCCCGAAAGAAAATGATTATTCGCAATGGTATTTAGACGTAATAAAAGCTGCTGAGATGGCTGATTACGCTCCTGTTCGTGGCTGCATGGTTATGCGTCCAACGGGATATGCCTTGTGGGAAGAAATTCAGAAGAAATTTGATAGAGCTTTCAAAGAGACTGGTCATGAAAATGCAATGTTCCCTCTTTTGATTCCTATTTCATTTTTAGAGAAGGAGGCAGAGCATGTTGAGGGGTTTGCTCCTGAATGTGCAGTTGTTACCCACGCCGGCGGTGAAAAGCTTGAAGAACCCTATGTGGTGAGACCAACGTCAGAGACCGTTATTGGTCACATGTATAGCAAATGGATTCATTCCTGGCGTGATTTGCCGATTTTAATAAATCAATGGGCTAACGTTATGCGTTGGGAAAAACGCCCACGTCTTTTCTTGCGGACAAGTGAATTTTTGTGGCAAGAGGGGCACACTGCACATGCTACAAAAGAAGAGGCAGTAGAAGAAACGTTAAAGATGCTTGAAGTCTATCGTCAAATTATGACAGATTACCTTGCACTTCCCGTTGTTACAGGAGAAAAGACGGAAGGCGAGCGTTTTCCGGGCGCAGATGACACCTACACTTGTGAAACGATGATGAGTGATGGAAAGGCTCTTCAAGCAGGCACAAGCCATTTCCTTGGGCAAAATTTTGCACACGCTTTTGATATAAAATTCCAAAATAAAGATGGGGAATTGGAATACGCCTATACAACAAGTTGGGGTGTTTCAACACGCCTTATTGGTGCTGTTATTATGACCCATTCGGATAACGATGGCCTAATCTTGCCACCTCGCATTGCTCCAACAAAGGTGGCTATAATTCCTATATGTAAGGACGAAGAAAAACTTACAAACGAAATCCTGCCACAGGCAGAAAAGTTGCAAAAATCTTTGAATGACAAACTTGGTGGTTTCTTTGTCAAACTGGATAAGAATTTCCACACAAGACCTGGTGACAGATTCTTTGACCATCTGCAAAAGGGAGTTCCGCTTCGCATAGAGCTTGGAGAAAAGGAAACCGAAACTGGTCAGTTGAGGCTTGTCCGTCGTGACACTGGAGAAAAAATTTCTGTTGCTTCAGATGACATTCTTGAAGTTGTTCCAAAGCTCTTGGAAGAAATACAAGAAAATCTTTACAACAGAGCGCTACAAAATAGACTTGCGAGAACCACTAAAGCGACAAATTACGATGAGTTCAAAGAAATAATTGACAAAAAAGGTGGATTTGTAGAAGTTTACTTTGGCGGGACAAAAGAAGACGAGAAAAAAATAAAAGAAGAAACAGGAGCAACGCCACGCTGTTATCCTTTAGCCAGAAGTGGGGAAGTGGGGAAGTGTTTCTTCACTGGTAAAGAAAATTCACGCCTTTGCATTTTTGCAAAAGCATATTAATTTAGGAGAAATTTTATAGATGGCAAAAATTATGTTGACAGGCGATAGACCAACAGGCAGATTGCACTTGGGGCATTATGTTGGTTCACTTCGTCGTAGAGTAGAGCTTCAAAATAGTGGGACATTTGACAAGATATTTATAATGATTGCAGATGCACAGGCACTTACGGACAATGCGGAGAACCCTGAAAAAGTTCGTCAAAATATTGTTGAGGTTGCGCTTGATTATCTTTCCTGTGGCATTGACCCAACAAAATCTAACATTTTTATACAGTCAATGATTCCAGAATTGACGGAATTGACCTTTTACTACATGAACCTTGTGACGGTTGCGCGTTTACAGAGAAACCCAACTGTTAAAGCAGAAATTCAGATGAGAAATTTTGAGGCAACAATTCCTGTTGGTTTTATGACCTACCCCATTAGCCAAGCAGCAGACATTACAGCTTTTAAGGCAAATGTCGTTCCTGTTGGAGAAGACCAAATGCCAATGCTTGAGCAGTGCAGGGAAATTGTGCATAAATTTAATTCTGTTTATGGTGAAACTCTCGTTGAGCCAAATATCCTTTTGCCAGATAACAAGGCGTGTTTAAGGCTTCCTGGCACAGACGGAAAGGCAAAAATGAGTAAATCTCTTGGCAACTGTATATACCTTTCTGATTCTGAACAAGAAGTTAAGCAAAAGGTTATGTCAATGTTTACAGACCCGAACCATTTGAAGGTGGAAGATCCAGGTAAAACAGAGGGAAATCCTGTTTTTATATACCTTGACGCATTCTGTGATGACAGCTACTTTGAAAAATATTGGCAGGATTACAAAAATATGGCAGAGCTGAAAGACCATTATCAACGTGGTGGGCTTGGTGATGTCAAGGTTAAAAAATTCCTCAATAACGTTTTGCAAGATGTATTAGCTCCAATTAGAGCAGAGCGTAAAAAATGGGAGGCGGACATTCCTGCTGTCTATGACATCTTAAAACAGGGAACGGTTGTTGCGCAAGAAGTTGCAAGACAAACGTTAAAAGAAGTCCGCCATGCAATGAAAATAGATTATTTTGATGATGGTGCCTTAATAAAAGAGCAAATTCAAAAATATCAATAGGGAAAAATTAAAAAAAACGACCATATAAGAGAATAGTAAATTTTGGTCTGCACCCCGTCAAACGGACAGTGAAATAAAAAAAATAAGATTTTAAAT
>CALELF010000175.1 GCA_937902895.1 uncultured Synergistaceae bacterium
AGTTCACAAACTCGTTAATCATAGATTTTTTGCAAGTTGAAATTACAATCTACCCAAAAAATGTTAGATTTTACAATATCTGCTGTTTTTTCATAAAATATTTGCAAAATTTAGCTTTTTTGATATAATTTTTTCGTATTTTTAGGGCAATTTATGAAAGGAATGGTTTTACATGGAAGATACAATTGTGAAGGATTTAATCTGCATTCGTTGCCCAATGGGTTGTAGCCTTCACGCAGAAAAAAAGGAAGACTTGATAACAGTAACCGGCAACACTTGCCCAGCTGGCAAAGCCTATGCGGAAGAAGAACTGACTGAGCCCAAGAGGATGGTTACTAGCATAGTAAAGGTTACAGGTCGCACCATGCCACTTTCTGTAAAAACTAGCTCTCCTATTCCTAAGGACAAAATTTTTGCTGTAATGGAACAAATTATGGCTGCTACGGTGGAACCACCAATAAAAATCGGAAATATCGTCATAAAGAATGTGCTAAACACTGGCGCAGACATTGTGGCGACAAAAAATATAGACTAACAAAGGAGAAACAAAATGAAGAAATTCACATCTTTACTTGCAGCATTTGCAACACTCGTATTTTTAGCAACACAGGTTTTTGCAGCAACACCAATTAAAATTGGTGTTTTTCAACCTTTGACGGGAGCTTTTTCTGGGGCAGGTAACATGCAGTTACGTGGCATAAAGCTTGCTCACAAATTAAAGAGTTCTGTGCTTGGTCAACCGATTGAACTGGTTGTAGAGGACAACAAGAGCGATAATGATGATGCGCGAAATGCAGTTTATCAGCTTGCTTCTAAAGAAGTAAATGCAATTATCGGCAGCTATAATTCAACCCTTACTTTCCCTGCGTCAATTGTTACAGAGCTTTTGCAGGTTCCTCTCATAGTCCCTTCCTGCACACACCCAATCATTACACAGGACAAAAGGACAGTTTTTCGCACCTGCTTCTCTGACACAGAACAAAGCAGAGCTGCAGTTGACTATGTTTATAATGTAATGAAGAAAAGAAAGGCTGCTCTTATGGTAAATATCGTTGACGAATACGCCACAAGCCTTGGATTTCTCTTCAACGCAGGTTTCGTTGCTGAAGGTGGCGAAATAGTTACCACCGTTGCCTTTGCCCCTTCAGATAAGGATTTTACACAAAAATTGAAATTTGTAATTGACAGTAAGCCAGAGGTTCTCTACTTACCAACACATTATAACCTCGGAGTCAATATAATTAAGCAAGCAAGAAAACTCGGTGCAAAGTTTCCAATCGTTTGTGCTGACGCAATGTTCTCATCGACAATTCAAAAAGACCTCGGCGCTGATGCAGAAGGGTTAACCCTTACGACAATGTCATTTATGGCTGATGCACCTGCCTCACAAATGACAAAGGAACAAAAAGAGTTTTTGGAGCAGTGGAAAAAAGAATATGGTGATCTTGTTCCTTCCACCTCTGCAGCCTGTGCCTACGATGCCTACATGGCACTTATGGCAGCAATTGAGTCAAAGAAGAGTGCAAGTCGTGGTGATATTGTGGCAGGCATGGAGGACCTCAGCAACCTACCAAGCGTCACCGGACCAATCACAATCAATAGTGACCATAATTCCAATTCACCAATTATTGTCGTAACAGTAAGAAACGGCAAACAGGAAATAGTAAAAACTTATAAAAACAACTAATAAATAGTCGTCACTGAAATAATAAAAAAGTGTGATTATGACTTGAAATAATGGG
>CALELF010000176.1 GCA_937902895.1 uncultured Synergistaceae bacterium
ATTGTGCATTGTGCATTGTCAACCGTCAACCCGTCTCCGAGGTCTATTTTGAGTATTTTATCTTTGAGGTCAAAATAATTTAATTTTTCGGAAACAAATTTCTCAAGTTTTTTCACTAATTTGCGATATGTCTCGTGTTCTCCATAATAGGAAAAAGCAAGTTTCGAGTTAACTTCAGATACAGCAGCTTCGAGTGTTTGATGGAATGAATGAAAGCTGCCGTGCCCACCAAAGGAAAATTCCGCCCCATAACCGCCTCGTGCAAATTTATGTATTTTCCCTGTTGGTGTTCCATATTTCTCGATAGCTCTATTTTTAAGGATATAAAAGTCGCCGTGCCCCATTCCCAAAGTAGTTTTCCTTGTATTATCTCGTAGACCTTTCTCTATTTTATTTAGGACGTAAAGTTTTTCCGCTAACCACTTATATTCTTCATCTTTAAGCTGTGCTTCATAAGGCATATTATTTACTTGTGATAAAGTCTTGGTATTTTGTGAGGGTATCCATTTTTCACCATCATATATTTCAAGAGAATAACCCTCGTTTACTTGTAAATAATTGTTAAGAACTACTCTTTTTTCACCTTTATTTAAGAAATCACTGCTATTTTCATTAAATTTCGGCGGCTTTCTACCTTTAATATAAAATTTGCCAGATATTGAAGAATGCTCAAGCTCGTTGTTATCTATAAATTCAAGGGCTTCAAGTGTTGAATTATTACGTCTATTGCGTTCTCTTTCTTCTTCTAATCTTTTCAGATGTTCTTGCTGTTCATAATCTGTGACGTGTGTTCCATTTGAACCTATTTTTTTTCTTACAATTAAATCACCATTGTCGGCAAAAACCTTGTAAAAACTGCCTTTCTCTTCAATCAATACATTTTTAAGGCTAATAGGATTTGCCTTTGGGTGTTTCTTGGTTCCTGTCCATTCTATGTAATCAAAATCACCACGGAAAGTTCTTGCTTCATTTTCTTCTAATTCAAAATTTTCAAGTTGCTTTATTCTTTCAGCTGTTAAACTTTCTACAAGTTTTTCGTCTAAAGCATAAAAATTTGTTTCATTAAAATATTCTGATGTGTGATGCCAACTAGAACGATACAAAAGAAATTCACGCAAAACTGGTAATTTGACATTCTTTAATAATTCTGCCTTTTCCTCTGATATTTCTTTTACAGCATCTAATATATCTGCCTTGCTCCATTTTGATTTTGGCATTTCACCATCATCGTAAGCACTTCTCGCATTATTTGACATAGAGAAGCCATCGTAACCCTGATAAAAATCTGCATTTTGTATAGCTTCGCTCGCTTTTTCGTAAGACACGTTAGCATATACGGACATATACTCCTGTGGTGCAATGTTAAGCTGTTTGGCTCTAACATTAACGTGGCTTGCAAAGAGTTCTGCATAACTACTTGCATACTCTTCATTCCTGCCAGCCTTTACCATTAAATCCGAAATTAAATCACGGATTACTTTTAATTGCATATCATAAGATAGTGTCGGTAGATCTTCCCAGTCGGCACTATACTTTTGAACGGAAGCAGCAACATAACTGTCTAATGTTGCTGCTTTTTTTTCTTGTTCTTCGTGTAATTTCTCTTGAAAACTCTCAAATAAACTTAATTGTCCTTGTGCTTCGTGTCTTTTTTTAGCCATTGTTCGTCTCCTTTTAATAATCGTATGTTTCGCATACACAGTATGCGAAACATACTCGGTTCAAATTTCATACAATATTTATTTTGTGGTTTGATATTTATTACTTTCTTTTTTATTTTTCTAGCTAGTTCATTGTCTTTTCAAGTTCTTCCAGTTCATTTAAGAGCGTGTAAAGTTCTTTTAATTCAGTTGCGTTTGCTTGTAACTCTGTTTCAGCTTGCACAACTTCTGCAAGCTCTTTTTTAAGCATTGCCAATTCCTTTTCTAGTTCTTCGGCTTCACGGTCTATCTCTTCTTTTTTCGCTGTGTCAGTTTGTGTGTTTCCTGTTTCTTGCTCTTTTTTAACCTTATTCTTCTTTGCTTTCAGCTTTTCTATTTTGCCGAAGATATACGATAAATTCAGAGTAGCACCTATGCTTTCTCTTTTTCCTGCATAACCCTGTATTGCAAGATTAACCTCAAGTGGACTATCCTCTTTTGCAAACTTAACACCGACTTCTGCCATTCCGCTACCGCCTTTGAAATCAGGCTCTAGCATTGTTTCAGTGTCCATTCGTCCTTTTGCTGTTCCATCAAATTCGTGTTCGTAAGCAAGACCTCCAAAGAAGTTAAACCCGTTTTCGTCTCCCTTGCCGTAATAACGAACTCCAACACGAAGTCTATGGCTGTTTATTGCATCAAAGTCAAAGCGTTCTCCGTCCACTGTTGCACTGTCGCTACCTTGTCTGCTCCATAGATATTTCATATAACTATCTATGTTTGATTTTCCATCTTTACCGAGTGTCCACTTGTAACCAAATCCAACGTGTGCTCCGAGGTAAGCACCACCCAAGTTAAAGCTTGTGTTGATGTTTGGAATAAAATTGTCGCTGTTATATTTACTTGAAATATGCCCAGCTCGTAAACTCGCTTCTCCGTGAAGTTGCCCTACCTCTGTTTTTGTGCCTTCAACTTGGGTGAAAACACCACCACCAAAGTAATTAACATTGCCGTCTGCTGTAACATCGCCAGTGCTAAATTCATTCACTGTGCTGTAATTACCGCTTCCACCTTCGGCAAAAACACCAAGTGTGAGGTTGTCAAACACAACCTTGGAAAGCCCAGCTGCCACATTAAACATATTCAAATTAACGTGGCTTCCTGTTTCGTAACGGCTGTGGCTTCCACCAAGAGTAACAAACGAACCCCATTCGCTTGTTGCAGAGCTAGTTGCGTTATCCATCATTGAAGATGCCACAAGGTCGCTTGCACTATTCAACGCAGCGGAAACCCCTAATCTTGCTTCGCTAAAGCTCTTTGTCTGATCTGCTACGCCATTATCCAAATAGCTAAGCATAAGTGCATTGTTTTCAAGTCCAACACCGTATAAAAACTTACGAACGCCACCTTGTGTTTCCAAAACATCTTTGCCCATATAATTCTTTGCCTTGGTGATAAGTGTCATTTTTTCTTTCTTGTTCAGCTTGTTGTAATTATCCGTTTGGATAAGTCCAACATTCGCTTCGGTAAGGTCAACGGGATTTTCTACATCTAAAAAGACATAACCATTTTTCTTTTCTTCTCCGTCTAAATTGAAGTTCAAGGCTCCTTTCGGTATAAATGTTCCATATATTTTCGTGTAACCCTTGACCTCATAATCACCATATATGGTTATATCTCCAGTTATGTTACTTCCTTCTTTTGTTACAAGCTCTCCGTTGATGTCAAAGACACCACCATTGAGATTTGAATCATCTAGTATAAGTTTCCCGTTAATCGTTCCAGTATCGGTAACATTCATTGTTATATCTTTAAGTTCAGATACACCATTTTCAATGAGATTTTTTACTGTTTCTGTTGTAGTATCTTTGCCATCTCCTTGCAAACGTGCATCTTCCATTGTAAATGTTTCCGCTATTGTGCCACTATCTGTTATTTTGACCGTAATATCCTTTATTTCAGCATTACTAGTTGAATTAAGGCTCTTTGCAGTTTCTGTCGTTGTGTCTTTGCCTTCGCCTTGCAGACGTGCATCGTTCAAAGCGAGGTCTCCTGCCACCGTGCCATTGTCTGTTACCTTTACGGTTATGTCTTTCAACTCCGCATCGCCTGTGGAGCTTAAACTCTTTGTGGTCTCTGTTGTGGTATCTATGCCAGCACCTTGTAAGCGTGCATCGTTCAAAGCGAGGTCTCCAGACACCGTTCCGTTGTCTGTTACCTTTACTGTTATGTCTTTTAACTCCGCATCACCCGTAGAGCTTAAACTCTTTGCAGTTTCCGTCGTTGTATCCTTGCCGTCGCCTTGTAAAACGGTATCATTCAAAGCGAGGTCTCCCGATACCGTGCCGTTGTTTATTGTTT
>CALELF010000177.1 GCA_937902895.1 uncultured Synergistaceae bacterium
AATATTTTTAATCGTTCGAGGAAAACTTGTCAACAAAAATTGTACTACATCACTTTGTTCCTGAATTGCTTCTGATTTTGCTGCTCTAGGCTGAATAACATTATAGTATTGTTCTATAACTAATTCTACCTTCATTTCTGCATGTTCGTCGAACAAAGTCCCGTATGATTCATAATCTTTTGTACACCACATAATGTTCTTTTGCGTAGTCTTATCCTTAAGTAGGAGAGCAAGAAGGTCAGTATCTATTTGGGCAATATCTTCCTCTAAAATATCTATGTTTTTTTCTATTTCTGTTCTTTTTATTTCAGGCATATTAAATTTTATCCCCCTCCCCCAAATTTTGCAGACCTCTTTGCAGAAAAACTTTCCTCTTAGCATTGTGTTATTATTACATAAAACTTTTATTTTTTCCACTATCTTGAATAACTTATTCTGCAATGACACATCCAACATATTTTGCACTTCTTAGTAACATTAGCAATTGTAAAAAATTGTCCAACGCATCTTAATTAGCTACTTAGTCATAAATCACACAGAATTATCTGTTAAATTACTTGCTATAAATACCAAATTATTTGACGGTGATTTTCTTGTATGCTAGAATTTGCTACGGCTTAATTCTCACGCACAAATTTTATTTTTGTGAGGCAATGTTTTGGAAAAACAAAAAGAAAAAAAAGGAATAAAAATATTTTTTAAGCAAATTTTTATATTCTTCATACTTTTTTGTCTTTGGCAGTTTGTGACAAGCAGAGAGCTCGTCAGCCCTTTTTTTTTGCCAGGCCCTGCTCAAGTTTTTGACACCTTCATAGAAGTCCTGCAAAGTGGCGAGCTGGCTTCAAACATAGCAGTCAGCCTTCGTCGACTTTTTACCGGCTTTGGCATCTCCTGTGGCATTACATTTTTTCTTGTTCTTCTTGCTGTTATGCTCCCTGCTCTTCGCCCATATTTTCAAGGGGTTTTGACTGTGCTTCGCCACACTCCGCCCTTGTCTCTCATTCCACTTCTCATTCTTTGGCTTGGAATTGGTGAAGCGCCAAAGATAACTGTCATAGTGCTTGCCACGCTTTTCCCCGTTCTTTTGAACACAGAGCATGGCATCTTTTGTTGTGACAAAAAAATGATAGAGGTGGGAGAAATTTTTGGATTTTCTAAAAGAAAAATCTTCTTCAAAATTATGCTCCCCTCTGCCTTGCCAGAAATTCTGCTTGGGCTTTGCCTTGGAATTGGCTATGCATGGCGTGCTATTATCAGCGCAGAACTCATTGCTGCCACTTCTGGCATTGGCTACATGATTTTGGACGCTAGGGCAATGGCACGAACAGACAAGGTGATAGTAGGGGTGCTAGTGATTGCTATTCTCGGAGTAACAACAGATTTCCTAACACAAAAACTTGTAAAATTTGTTACTAGGAACAGGTAAGCAAAATGGCACAAATCATAGTAGAAAATCTAACAAAATCATTTGAAGCAGAGGTCAAGGAAACAGAAAAACTCGTCCTAAAAGGAGTTAACGCTTCTTTTGAAGAAAATGAAATTTCCGTAATCCTTGGGCGTAGCGGAGTGGGGAAAACCGTTTTGCTTCGCATTATGGCAGGGCTCCTCTCGCCAACGTCAGGCAAGGTAACCTTTTCAGACGGGTTAAAGGCAGGTTTTGTCTTTCAAGAGCCTAGACTTATGCCATGGCTCAATGTTTGGGACAATGTGAACTTTGGGCTCGAAATCTCACAAATAGACAGGCAAAAAACACAGGACATCATAGATTTGGTCGCCCTCACAGGGCATGAGGCATCTTTTCCCTCTGACTTGTCTGGCGGTATGGCACATAGAGTGGCGCTAGCCCGTATGCTCATTTCTCGCCCCAAGCTGATTTTTATGGACGAGCCATTTTCTGCACTTGATTACTTTACACGAGCCATGCTTCAAAAGGAGCTTTTGCGAATAAAGAAAGAAAAAGAAATGGGTGTCATTTTCGTCACACATAACCTTGACGAAGCAGTAAGAATTGCTGACAATGTTTATATAATGAAGGACGGAGTCATCACAAAAAAATTCTGCGTTCGCCTAACGCCAGAAGAACGTGACAGCTATTCTATGAAGGCACTTGAAATAAAAAATGAAATCCTAAAGAATTTGTAACTGTATTTCTACTGTTATTATCAAGAATTTAGCCCTAAGCACCAAGTGGTCTGCACCCCGTCAAACGGACAGTGAAATAAAAAAAATAAGATTTTAAA
>CALELF010000178.1 GCA_937902895.1 uncultured Synergistaceae bacterium
TCTCTTTTCAATAGGTTATTTTATTAATCCCACACTTTTCCGTGAAGAACCAAAATTTTAGCCATAAAGAACACAAAGAACATAAAAGCAAGGGGTCATCGGTTACACCGACGACTCCTTGCTTTTTTCTTTGCGAGCGTAGCTCGCCTCTATGTCCTCTATGTTCTCTATGGCAAAAAAGTCTTTATGTTAGTCGTGCTTATGGTTAATGAATTTTATGTTTTGCGTTTTTGCTGAACAAGTCCATCTTCAAGTCAAAGAGTTTCTGTGACAAATCTACATAAACTGGTGTTGGGTTTGCAAAGCGTTTTGTTTCGTCCCAAAGAGTTTCCTTTTCCTTCTTACAAATCTCTTTAATTTCGTTTGTTGTAGGGCTTTTATATACACACTTGCCCTCATCAAAAATGCATTCCAAAAGGTCACGCACCTTATATGTGCCACCGTTAAGGAGCGTCTTTTTCCATGGTGACATTGGGTCAAAGAGCAACAAATCCTCTGCTTCATTTAAGGTTTCGTCAGCCAGACAAATAAGATCTGCCTTTATCTTGCCTGTTTGTTTATCGTAGATGCGGAATATTTTTTTGTTGCCTGGGTTGGTGTTCTTTTCAATATTTTCTGAGAATTTTATCTTTGGCGTTAGCTCACCATTTTCATTTTCTATTGCAGCGAGTTTATAAACTCCGCCGAATGATGCCCAGTCTTTTGAGGTTATAAGGTGTGTCCCAACTGCCCAAACGTCAACCCTTGCACCCTGTGCCTTTAAGGACTGAATTAAAAATTCGTCTAGGTCATTGCTTACAATTATGCGTGCATCTGGAAATCCTGCTTCGTCAAACATCTTGCGGACTTTTTTTGAAAGATACGCAAGGTCACCGGAATCAAGACGTATACCATAAACCTTTGGCAAAATTCCTTTGTCTTTATATTCTTGGAAAACCTTTATTGCATTTGGAACGCCACTTTTCAAAGTGTCGTATGTATCGGCGACGAAGGTAAAGCCGTTTGGATAAATTCTTGCATATTCTTCAAATGCTTCAAGCTCTGTATCAAAGCTCATCATCCAAGCATGAGCGTTTGTGCCAGTCAAAGGCACGTCAAACATCTGTCCAGATATGACATTGGAAGTGCCAAGGCAACCACCAATTATTGCAGCTCTTGCACCATAAATAGAAGCGTCTGGTCCTTGGGCACGGCGGGCACCAAACTCAAAGACGGGTTTGTCACCAGCAGCGTGGCACACACGAGCGGCCTTTGTTGCGATAAGGCTTTGGTGATTTATGATGTTGAGTATTGCAGTTTCTACGAGTTGTGCCTGCATTACTGGAGCGATAACCTTGATTATCGGCTCAGACGGAAAAATTACAGTTCCTTCTGGCACAGAGTAAATTGTGCCAGTGAAGCGAAAATCTGCCAAGTAGCTTAAAAAATCCTCGCCAAAAAGGTTTAAGCTACGCAGATAATTGATAGCTTCTTCGTCAAAATGCAGATTTTTGACATAGTCTATCACCTGTTCAAGTCCGGCGAAGATAGCATAGCCACCATCTAGCGGATTTTTGCGGTAAAAAACGTCAAAAACAGCAATCTTGTTTTTCTTTTCATTCTTGAAATAACCCTGCATCATTGTGAGCTCATACAGGTCTGTCAAAAGCGTTAAATTGCGTTGTTCAGCCATTTTGTAAAACCCCCTTCTTTAATTGAGAGTTGAAAGTAGTATTTCTTCAATTTCCTGCCAGTGACGGCAAAAGGAAATTTTTTGCCTCAATGTTGCGGCTCCTGCAGTTCCCTTAAAGAGTGCAGCTGCCTGTCGTTTTGCCAAGACAACGGCACGTTTTCCCCCTTCACAAGTGAGCACCTTGCGACCTAGAGTTATAAGCAAATCTGCCTGATCTTGCATAGTCGGAGTTAAATATGTTTGGGGCACATTGTATCCTAACAGGTTGAGAGTTTTTGGCACTAAAAAAGCATCTCTTAAAAGCCCACGTGCCAAGAAAACTGCTTCTGCTCCATTTTGGAGAAAAAATTTACTATCCTCGGGAGAAAAAATATCGCCACTTGCACCGATGAGTCCCTTAAATTTTTGTGCAATGGAAACAACTGCAGATTTATTAGAAACACCCTCATATCTTTGAGCCTTTGTTCTGCCGTGAACTGCAATAAAGTCACAGCCATTGTCAAACAGCTCTTGGCAGAAATCCTCTGTGGTATATGGAATGTCCCCACCTGCAAGGCGAATTTTTGCCCAAACAGGAAGCCCAAACTTTTTCAAGCTTGCAATAATTTGCCCGCTTTTTTTTATATCAGATAAAAGTGCACTGCCGGCTCCTTTTTTTGTTACCTTGGGCATGGGGCAAGCCATATTTATTTGAAGAGCAGGAAATTGCCGGACGGAAAGTGCAATCTCGGTACCACGCGAAATGTTCTCTGGTGTGTCGCCAAAAAGCTGCAAGACACAAGGTTCTTCAAGTGGTGAGCCAACTAAATATTCTCGCGTTTTTGCTCCACCATAAATTAACCCAAGTGCGGAAACCATTTCTGTGTGGACAAGAGAAGCCCCTAGACTTTTGTGAAAAAGGCGAAAAGAAAGAAATGTAACACCTGCCATAGGGGCAATAAAGACAGGATTTGTAATGGATACTCCGCCTATATTTTTACTGTTAAAATTTTCTATGTTGTCTTGAGACACGGTTTAATGCTTTTTACCCTTTTTCCCTGTGAAGTGACAAAAGAAAGCTGGCCAAACGAATACCACAAAGACAATTAACACAAACCACATGGTGTAGATTGCCCAAGCATGAGGCACGTATTTGGCTGCAAGTGAAACACCAAAATGCATAATGGCATAAACAATGGCAAAACCAGGAAGGAATACAAACAACTTGCCTAGTATGGACGCAGGAGGAGTGAAATGTATAAATCTTCTTTCAAGAGTTGAAGCAAAAAGATAAACAATCAGCGCAAGTGTTGCTGCATGTGCATCTATCTTCATTGTTGCAGGATCAACAATCAATTTGCCATCTGCATAGCTCAAGGGATAGGATTTAATTTCTAGGTAATATGTCGCTACAAACGCTAGGGCAAGAAATACGAGAGGCATTATCCATACTTTTTTATCCTGTCCAGAATGTTCCACAATCCAACTTGAAACGAATATGGAAACAAGACCAATTACAAAACCGCACAGGACATCTTGCGGTGTGTGATATCCCAGTATCATACGAGCTAGCATAACACCTAAAATAATAATCGGGCAGATGAAGTGAAAAATGATGTTTGTTTTATTATATTCTCTTTCCAAAGTGCCATAGTTGGCAGTGGCAGCTGCAGAATGTGCACTCGGGAATGAATAGCCCGTTGCCGATTTCAGTCCTTTTGGGTGTGGTTTGATTCTTGAATCTCTAATCCACGGGCGGTTAATGCAGGTGATGCATTTTATGAAATTACATAGGAAGAGAGAAAAGAAAAATGAAAGAAATAGCTTTTGCCCAATTTTTTTGTTGCAACACCAGTAAATAATGATACAAATTCCAAGTGGTGCAAACACGCCAAAGCCCAGTTTGTCAAACATAAATGCGACGTCACTAAGCCACGTTAAAGTTTGTGTGCGTAGGTTTTGTAGAAAAAGTAAAAATTCAATATCCATGTGTTAGTCTCCTTGATTTATATTAGCTGCCAGTCTTTTAGAGTGACTATATCGTTGACCTTGGCATCACAAATTCCTGTGATATGCATAAAATTTTTAGTGTGCCCGATAACGGTGCCATTTTTTGTTTCTTCCACTAAAATTTCTTGCGGAGTGTGGAGGAATTTTGTTGCAAATTTTGTGTCTAGCTCTTGCGAAATTGCAATCGCTCTATTAAGCCTTGCGCGAATAATTTTTGGTGCAATGGCTGTGAGCTCTGCCGCTTTTGTGTCTGAACGCGGAGAAAATGGGAAAACATGAACATGACCAAATTCCTGCTCTATAAGAAAACGTAAGCTTTCTTCAAAATCGAACTCTGTTTCTGTTGGAAAGCCTAGCAAAAAGTCTGTTGTGATTTGTAAATCGTTACCCAAAGCTTCACGAGCTCTTTGCATAATTTCTGCAAATTGCTCTTTTGTATAACCACGTTTCATATCAAGAAGGGTGTTGTTACAACCGCTCTGCAAAGGAATATGAAGATGTGGCATAAAAATTGGCGAGTCTTTTAACGTTTGCAGGAGTTTTTCCGTTACGGAGAGTGATTCTATCGAACCAAAACGCAGTCGAGCAAGTCCATCAATATTACTTAATTCCTCTACTAAACGTGGTAAATCGGAATGTAATCCAAGGTGCACGCCTGTTAATACAATTTCTTTGCATCCGTTTGAAACGAGGCTCTTTACTTCTGATACAGTGTCGGCTATATCTCGACTTACAGGAAGTCCGCGAACGAAGGGCACAGTGCAGTATGAACAATAATGATTGCAACCGTCCTGCACCTTGACAAATGCTCTTGTGTGAAGGCAGGGTTTTGTTAAAAACTGATTGTCCCACAGACTGCTGTGTTGTAGATTGTCCTGCTTTTTGAATATAGGTTTTTTCTCAGTATCAGTCAAAAATTCTTCAAGACTTGTCATAAATAGATGTTTTAA
Source organism: uncultured Synergistaceae bacterium (assembly GCA_937902895.1). Lineage (GTDB taxonomy): Bacteria > Synergistota > Synergistia > Synergistales > Synergistaceae > CALELF01. Next base: position 4,612 of record CALELF010000178.1, read on the forward strand.
TCTGTTGCCAAGCAGGATATCTATACCAAGTTCATTTGCTTCTTTCTGTGTCAAGGTTTGTGCAAAACACCCAAGGCAACAAATAACGCCATTTTGATTTTCTCGTCTTGCACGACGAAGGAGTTTTTTGCATTTTCTGTCCGCCACAGCTGTAATAGTGCAGGATATCAAAATATAAATATCCCAGTTTTCACTCTCTGTAGCACCAGCCTCAAGAAGTGCCGACAAAATTGCATCTCCTTCATAGGAGTTTGTTCTGCAACCTAGCACCTCAAGTTTTATTTTTTTGCCAGATAAATTCATTCTGATATATATCGCAAAAAAGAGGCATTAAGCCTCTTTTTTAGTTTTTGTGTTTATTTGAAATAGCTGTGCAAAATTGATTTCTGTCCATTCCTGATAATTTGGGATATTGAACAAAAGCTTCATTTCACTAGGCACAACAATAGTCTGATATTTTGTGGCACCAGACATTGAGCCAAGTTGCTCAACAGGCGTGGATAAAATGTCCTTCATGACCTCTTCGTCTATTGCACCCTTGAAGTGTGCAGCAAGATTTAGCAAATTCTTTCTTCTCGTTCTCGTAAGCCAGTAAGACAAGTCGTCTGGACGTGGCATACCCCAAGATTTTTCTGTAAAATGGTTTGTGATGACGGAAAGTCCTGGGCGTGTTGTGGTAGTGCGTTGCTTGACGTCAAAACTTGACCACTCAAAAATTCTGGCTGACAAAGCATCTGCTATGGTAGCTAGGTATGAGAAGCTTGCCTTGGCTGACCAAAGATATGTTCTAAAATCGTCCAGATTTTCACATTCCATCATGGCATTCATGAGAGCCGTGGGAGTAAAAAATCTATTTTCTATAAAAAGATTTCCACCACTTGGCATTGCGTTAGCAATGGTAAGGTGTATTCCTCTTTCGTTAAATGCGTTTGTTATATATGGTGTGCCAGCATAGCCAAATGATGCGAAGGAAAGAGCCGAGTCATTTGGGCGAAAAACTGTGAGGCAAAGACACGATGTTATGTTTGAAACATCGTTGTCATAGTCAAAGTTTGAACCAAGAATAAGCTTGCCAGAAGTGTAATCATTCCAAGTGACCACGCTTGAGGAAATTGGTGCAGAAAGTCCGCAGAGTATGCTCTTCCTAGAAACAGCAATTTTATTAACTTGAGATGTGGTTAAACCGGCACCCTCTGCAAGTCCCTCAAGATATTTGCGGATTCTATGAGGAAAGGTTGCCATCATGGTGCGACATTTAATTTCTTCAGCGTCACTTGCCATGTTAGCAACGAAATCTATCATCAAGGCAAGTTCTTGTTTCATAAGCGTTCCAAATGCACGCCCCATTTCCTTCCAAGAGCCATCTAAAATAACTATTGGAAATTTTCCAATTCTATATTTTACCCCGTGGGTAGTTTTGGATTCTTCTAGCATTTTCTTCCCCCCTAATAACAAACAAAAGGTATTTATATTCTTCCTAAACAAAGAGTATTCTACCACATTTTTTTGTAGTTTTTCTCAAAATTCTTGAAGTTGATAGACTTTTGTTATAAAATGACATTAATTCGTTACAAAAATTACATTTTTTGGTGGTGCGAAATGAAAAAATTATACAGATCATTATTATTCGCTTTTTTTATTTTTACCTTGCTGTTACACACTTCTTCTTTTGCTTATGCGGTTGAATCTGTTGAGGATTTTGAAAATAAGGTTAGGGTAACATGGCACAATTCTGGAAATCGTGTTGCAGAGTTGCTTGCACAAAAAGCAAAAATCGTAGGCCAAGAAGATAATTATGCGGCACTTTACGGTGTAAAAAAATCTGACATTTATGCATTAATAACCACAATCGACATTGTCACAAGCAATTATATTCAAATAAAAGAAGAAGTGAAAAATAATGCCATTCGTGTTGCATCTACTTTTGATATTGATGAATATGCTCAGAAAATGTCAAAAGAAGACAAAGTAAAGTTATTCTTTGATTTCTTAGAAAGCAATGCAGATTTTTCTGAATTACTAAGGGATGCAATAGATGAAAAGACAAATATACAAAAAATAAATGATACCTATGGAAAAGAGCTTTTGAGACTTGAAAATGCCTACAATGTTACTGGTGAAGAAGCTAACTATGACCATACTCAATATAATAAAAAAGCGTTTGATTTTTATAGGGCAAGGTTAGAGCTTGAAAATTTCTTGCTTGAAGGACATGGTAGCGAATTACATCTAAGCACCTTGGACAGGGCCATAAAGGGATATGAAAAAACACTGGCAAAAATTGAATCTTTAGCAAATGAAATGCTAAAGGGAGAAGATTTTGAAACGTTAGACACATCATATTTGGATCAACGACTTAATAAAGTTGTGTTGTATTATAGTGATATTTATAATTCCTTGAGGGATGATACAATTTTGGGCTTTACTCAAGAAGAACTTGCTCTTATGCCTAGAGAACTTTTACAATTGCTACAAAATACGGCTCAAACTGAGAAAAAATATGTGCTCAGTGCGTATCAAGAGTGGAGTTTGATTTTGCCACTCTGGTATACATTGATAGATGTTAATAGCGGTGAAAGACCTATTTCTGTAACAGAAGAGGTAAAAGAATTCATTGACTATTTTAACAAACACGCAGATGGGATTTTGTTAAATAGATTGGTGGATTTCTATTCAGTTATTACAAGAATAGATGAAGACCCAATAGAAAAGGAGTTTCAATCTGATCCTCGCTACAGTCAGTTAGCGTTAAAATTAAAGGAAATTTCTACGGAATTAAAGCAACGCTATCTAACCTATGTGAAATTGCATAATCGCCTGCAAGACGAATTTTCAATGTTAGACATTACGATTCAAGCTTTGCAGAACAAGGCTGGCGATAAGGCGATAAAGAGCTCATTGCGGAAAAAGCATTTTGAGGATTTTATGCACTATGAACTTTTTAATATAGCACATAGGTCTATTACATTTGGCAAGATAGGCAGAACACTACTCATTGTCTTATATGCCTTCATTATTGTGTTTTTGTTAAAGAGAGTTACAAGAAGGCTTTATTTTGGAAAACGTCATAAAGGCAAAGATAGTTATTTAGCCGGTAAGAGATTGGTTATAGAAGTGACACTTGCCATAGTTGTCTATGTCGTTGCTTTTCTTTGTATTTTGACCGAACTTAACATTCCTCTCACAGCCTTTGCCTACATGGGGGGTGTTGGTGCAGTTGCAATAGGTTTTGGAGCACAAACAATATTTGCGAATCTCTTTTCCGGACTAATCCTAATTTATGGCAACAAAATCAGGGTCGGAGATTGGGTTATTGTAGATAACACCCTTGGTCGTGTCGAAAACATAACAGCACAAAACACAATCATTGCCTACGACTGCTTTAATCAGCATATGGTTGTTCCAAATTCGCTAATGTTAAAAGATACAGTGAGAAATGTTACTCGTGCAGACGGCCTTGTCGGTGACGATTTTGAGGTTGTTATAGAAGATGTGCATGATTTGAATCGTGCAATTGCTGCTATCTACAGAAAAAAAGACTCCATAAAAGAACTTTTGCCAAATTACTTCTTTGCTGCTTGGAGTGGAGAGATTTCTGGAGTTGCAAAGTTGAGACCATCAATAATTGTTTCATATACCTACGACGTGAGACTCATAACGGCAGGGAGATTTAAGTCAATTGTGCGACAGGCCGTCTATGATGCATTGATAGAAGAAGGCATTTATGAACCAAAAGAGGACTAATAAATCTAGGGCTTAACAGATGAGAACCATAAATAATGAAGAAATTTCCAAAATAATTGAGGGTAGCAAGGAAGCACTCATTCGCTACACAAACCTTTTGATAGAGGCAAATGAGGTCGCACGTCTCACTGGCGCCAAAGATTTTGACACATTGTGGCAAGATCACATTGTGGATTCATGCCATGTTGTGCCTCTCGTGCCTCAAAAATGTCGTCTTATTGATGTTGGCACCGGAGGGGGACTGCCTGGAGTTGTCATTGCCATCACACGACCAGATGTGTCAGTAACACTCCTTGACAGTATTGCCAAAAAAGTTTCTGCAGTGGAAAAGATTTGTTATTTACTGGGATTAAAAAACGTTACCTGTGTTTGCCAGAGGTCTGAGGATTATGCGAAGTTAAAAAAAGAAAAGTTTTCTATTGCGACAGCAAGAGCCGTTACAGCTGCTGGAACTTTGGCAGAGTATCTTGCTCCCTTTGTCCGTCGTGAGGGGCAGTTAATTGCCTTTAAGGGACCACGCGTGGCAGAGGAACTTGAGGAAGTTGGGAATAAGTGGGCAACACTTGGACTTGCCTCCCCTCAGCTTCTTCCTTACTCCTATGATGAAAAGAAAAGATATTTTTGCATCTGGCATAAAGCACACAACATTTCAAACGCTTACCCTAGGCGTATTGGTATGGCAGAAAAATTTCCGTGGTATAAGTAAGTGAAGGAAGGTTGACATTAATGACGAAAAAAAAATTTACCAAGCATACCATAAGGCAACATATAGAAAAATTAAGCTCAAAGCAAAATATTGAAAAAGACGAGTCGCTGTCTGACGAAATAATGGAACCGATTGGCAAGCTAAAGCTAACGGGAATAGGCAGAAAGTTTAAAAAATTATCCCAAAAGCAACCGCTAAAAAAAGTATCAAAGAAACCCCATAGCAAACATAGTCTGACAAGGACATGGCGGGAAAGAAGAGCCCTTGTAAAAAGAACTCAAAAATTAAAAAAATTTGTTGTGGTTCCTTTAGCTCATCTTCTTTTGCCAGTTGTATTTATTTTGGGGCTCATAGTTATACGCTTTGCATATATTCCAGAGCGCGCTGCGGATAGTGTTGGTGTCAAGTCGCTTGAGGCTCCAGGGTTTCCTATCAGTGTTGTTTTTGATAAAAAAGAAGATTGTCTTGGCACAACATGGATAAAAACTCCGGGTGGTGTGTGCCACATTGAAGATACGGACGACTTAAATTTGGTGTCAGAAGAAATAAAGTTGCTTAACGCAGACATGGACAACAAAAAAGATTTACTTTGGCGACTGAATTTTACAAACAAAGACGGAATCGGTGTTACGCTTTGGATTGGTATGTCCACAGAAAGTTCAAAGATTTATATATGCAAAACACCTATTGTGCCTTCCAGATGGCACGCCTTGCCGTTAAAATTGGATGTTCCGGATAAAATGTCGCTGTATTTTTCTCCGACCACTCCAATTTACCAAGATTCCGCAAGGCAGTATATCGGAAGGGAAGCCTATACTTTTCTTTACACGGTTACATTAACGCAGGATGGTCCTGCGTTTGTTCCAATTCCTTCGGTTTACAAAGAGATTTTCCCCATTTTTACAGAAATTTTAATGCATGAGCCGATAGCAGAAAAACGTGCGGTGTATAAAAAAATGCAACTTGATTTTGCTCGCCTTTCCAAGGGACTTCCCCTTAGCATTGCTGCCTATAAAAATATCCGCATGGATACAGTAGAAGTAATGTCTTGGAAAAATTAAATTATTTTTTTGTTAAGGGGATTTAGCCATAAAAAACTGGTCTGTACCCCGTCAAACGGACAGTGAAATAAAAAAAATAAGATTTTAAATTTTATGCTGC
>CALELF010000179.1 GCA_937902895.1 uncultured Synergistaceae bacterium
GTGGCAAATTCCCACCATGCCTCATCTTTAAGTTGTATTATACACGTAAATATATATTTTGCAAATATTTTTTATATTATTACTCCCTTGCTTTTGGCTAAAAGTTTTTTGTATTTTTTTCAAAAACTTGTGGTATCATACACATTGTTAGTAAGTTGATTTGCAATTTATACGAGAAAGAAGGCGTTTATATGGCAAAGAAATTTTCCATAGAAGTCAATGAAAAGTGGTGCAAAGGCTGTGGCCTTTGCGTCGCTGTTTGCCCAAAACAAGTTATTGAAATGAGCGAAATGGTCAAGGCTGTTGCAACTAAACAAGATGATTGTATTGGTTGCCGCCAGTGTGAAAACATTTGTCCAGACCTAGCTATCACAGTAAAGGAGCGTGAGTAATATGGCACGCAATGAATTTTGGCAGGGAAACAAGGCTCTTGCCATGGGTGCTATTGCCGCTGGCTGTAGATTTTTTGGCGGTTACCCAATAACACCATCAACAGAAATTATGGAGACAATGGCGGAGGAGCTTCCAAAACTTGGTGGCAAGTTTATGCAGATGGAAGATGAAATTGCAGGAATTGCCGCGGCTCTTGGTGCTTCCATTGCCGGTAAGAAATCAATGACTGCTAGCTCTGGCCCTGGAATTTCATTAAAGCAGGAGCTCTTGGGCTATGGCTACATTGCAGAAATTCCGCTTGTTGTCTGTAATGTTATGAGAGGTGGTCCTTCAACAGGGCTCCCCACAAAGGTTTCTCAAGCAGACCTTATGCAGGCAAAATATGGCACGCACGGTGACCACGCAACGATTGCATACGCACCGTCAAGTATTCCGGAGTGCTATGAGCTAACTATAAAGGCCTTTAACGCAGCGGAAAGATTTCGTCAGCCTGTCCTCATCTTGGCAGACGAGGTTATCGGTCACATGAGAGAAAAAATTACAATTCCAGAGGACGGCACATACAAAATCGTCAACCGCAAAAAGCCAAAAGTTTCCCCTGATGAATTTATCCCATACAAGCCTGATGAAGACGGTGTGCCACCTATGCCAGGTTTCGGCGATGGCTACAGATGGCACGTAACAGGTCTTACATCAAACGAATGGGGCTTCCCAACAAATGATGCGAAGTGGATAGACCTCAAGGCAAATAGAATTATTGACAAGGTTGAAAAATATAAATCAGAAATAATTGAATATAAAGAAGATTATTTGGATGATGCAGAAATTGCCGTTTTGTCTTTCGGTTCTGTTTCACGTTCTGCATTAAGAGCTGTTATTGAACTCAGAAATGAGGGCGTAAAGGTTGGACACTTCCGTCCAGTTACGGTTTGGCCATTCCCAGAAAAAGAAGTCTTGGCTCTTGCAAAGCGTGTCAAGACAATCATTGTGCCAGAGCTTAACGCAGGGCAAATGGTTCACGAAGTGGAGCGCATTGCCGGCAAATACACAGAGGTCATCGGTCATAGCCTGATAAATGGCGAGCTTTATAAACCAAGTCAGATTATGTCTTACATAAAGGAGGTGTGCTAAGATGCCGAGAGCAGATGTAAATAATCTTATCAGAGAACAATTTATGCCACACATCTGGTGTCCAGGTTGTGGTCATGGTATCATTATGCACTCAATTCTCCGTGCCTTGGCAGATTTACAAATTCCAAAGGAAAAGATTTGCATTTCTTCCGGTATAGGTTGCTCCTCTCGTTTGCCAGGTTATATAGACGCTTGCACGTTACACACAGCACACGGCAGATCCCTTGCTTTTGCAACGGGTATCCGCATGGCAAATCCTGATCTTACCATTGTGAATGTTATGGGTGACGGTGACGGAACTGCAATCGGTGGCAACCACTTTATTCACGCTTGCAGAAGAAATATCGGTGTTACCGCTGTTTTGATGAATAACAATATTTATGGAATGACAGGTGGACAGGCTTCTCCAACGACACCGGAAGGTGCAATGGCAGCAACTGCTCCCTATGGAAGCATTGACCCAACATTTGACGTTTGCAAATTGGCAGCCGGAGCTGGTGCTACATACGTTGCCCGTGCAACGGTTGCAAACCCTGCTCAATGCACAATGTTCATAAAGAAAGGCATTGAGCATCAGAAAAAGGGTTTTGCCCTTGTTGAAATAGTTTCTTTCTGCCACACACAATTTGGAAGAAAGAACAAACGCAGCAGGCCACAGGACAATTTGGAGTGGTTGAAAAACCACACTGTGAGCATTGCTCAGGCAGAAAAATTAACAGCGGAAGAATTGAAAGACAAAATCATCACTGGTGAATTTGTCAACATAGAAAATGCACGTGAATACAGCGACCGTTACAATGATGTTATCGCTCGTGCGCAAAAGGCATAGGAGGTTCTATCATGAGCAATAGATTTGAAATTCGTGTTGCTGGCTCCGGTGGTCAAGGTGTTATCTTGGCAGCAGTCATTTTGGGCGAAGCGGCAGCACTTCATTCTGATACATTAAACTCTGTGCAGAGCCAAGCCTATGGCCCTGAAGCACGTGGCGGTGCGGCAAAATCTGAAGTAATTTATGACACAGCACCGATAGACTATCCAAAGGCGACGAGCCCGAATTTCCAGCTAATTCTTACACAAAAGGCTTGTGACAGCTACATTGGCGACACTGCAAAGGGTGCCACAGTAATTTTGGATGACATCTTTGTGACGGAGCTTCCACAAATTGACGGTCAAATTTATCATTTGCCAATAGTCCGCACAGCAAGAGAAAAAATTGGCAGAGAAATTGTTGTCAATATGGTAGCACTTGGCACAGCAGCAAGATTTTTGGAAGAAAAAAAGCTCCTTGCTCCAAGTGCGATAAAACAAACCATCTTGGCTCGTGTTCCAAAGGGGACAGAAGAACTAAACGCAAAGGCCTTTGACGAAGGCTATGCAATTATGGATGAGGCTTTGAAAAAACAACCTTTGAAATAAGCCGTTGGAATACAATGAAAGTAAAAGAGAGGCTATTCAATAATTTGAGTAGCCTCTCTTTAATGTATCTGTAAAATTTCTTTTCTAATCTTTCTTTTCGTTTTTCTTAGCTTTGTATTTTTGGTAGAAGAAATATCCAACAATCAGCACTGCACAGAAGATAATAAGTCCGATTGAAATTTTATGCAAATTCTGATTTATTAGCGCTGTGTTTTGACCAAGGAAGTAACCGAGCAACGCAAGAATAATGACCCAAATTCCACTGCCGAGTGTTGTGAAAAAGATGAAAGACCCAAGATTCATTCTTGCAAGTCCTGCGGGAAGTGAAATGTATTGGCGGATGACAGGAAGCAAACGACCGGTAAAGGTGCTAATGTGTCCGTGCTTGGCAAAGAATTCTTCTGCCTTGTCAAGAGATTCTTTTGTTACAAAGAAATACTTGCCAAATTTTTCAAAAAATGGTCTGCCCCATTTTACTGCAATCCAATAGTTAAAGATTGCCCCCAAAATACTGCCACAAATTCCAAAGAAAATGACAAGGAAAAGGCTCATCTCTCCTTGGCTTGCGAGATAACCTGCCGGTGGCATAACCACTTCGCTAGGGAATGGGAAGAACGATGATTCAAGGAACATCATAACGACAATTCCAAAATAGCCGAGTGAACCGACCGTTTCAACTATAAAAGCAATAAGTGCATGAAAAAGCGCGCCTAATGTTGTCAACATTTGTTATTTTTCTCCTAGTTTTGTTTTTTTGTTTTTGCTCGTTATTGCTTGTTTTTGCTTGAGGCACGAATTAGCCTGTCCTTCAAGGCAAGTCCTATGCCGAATTCTTTTGGTATCTCGGCGTATATCACCTCAGAGCCAATTTTTTCTGCTTCACGCAAGGTCTTGAAAAGCTCACGAGCGTATTCATTATAATCTAGACAGATTTTTTCTGCAAGCGGTTTTGACAAAGAAAATTTTGCATTTTTCGTTCCTATCCAAAACCATTTTTTGCTTTCTGCAATTTCTTCGTCTTGCTCAACTAGGAAAAGCGGCACTAGTGGTGCATAGTGGCGGTAACGTGTGCCAGGAGACCGCCTTACTTCGCTTTCTGTTTGCGGAGCAAAGACTTTTTCGCCTAGAGTTGCTTCAATTTCTTCTTTTGACACTCCACCGGCACGGAGCAACACTACCCGTTCCGTTGTTATGTCTATAACGGTTGATTCAACGCCAAAAATTGTTTGCCCACCGTCAATTACGAGAGGTATTTTGTCCCCAATTTCAGCGGTTACAACGCTTGCTTCTGTGGGGCTTGGTCTGCCAGAAATGTTTGCAGAGGGGGCAGCGATAGGCAGGGAAGATTTTTTTATAAGGGCAAGTGCTATCGCATTGTTTGGCATTCGGACGGCTGCTGTGGCAAGCCCACCTCGTGTCTTGCTTGGCACAATGTCACGGGCAGGAAGGACAAGGGAAAGTGCACCTGGCCAAAAAATTTCTGCTAATTTGTCTGCCTTTTCATTCCACATGACGAGTGTTTTAGCCATTTCAATAGATGACACATGCAAAATCAAGGGGTTGTCAGACGGACGCCCTTTTGTTTTATAAATTTCTGCCACGGCAGATTCAGAAAGTGCATTTGCACCCAGTCCATAGACAGTTTCTGTCGGGAAAGCAACGAGCCCACCGTCTGAAATTATTTTTGCTCCCTTGTCTGTAAGATCTTGCAATTCAGGCGAAAGGCTCTCAATGAGCTTTTCAACTTTGTCATTAACTAATTTGTAGTTGGACATAAGTAAGCTCCATCTGCAAATTTGCTTAAAAATTCGTGCTTAAATTCGGGGAAGTTTCCATCAATAATTGCACGCCGTGCTTTCTTCATAAGGTTCACAAGGAAGTGCACATTGTGCCATGTGCAGAGTCGTGCTGCTAAAATTTCACCTGCAATGTAGAGGTGACGAATGTAGGCTCTAGTAAAATTGCGACAAACATAGCAGTCACAGTCAGGGTCAATTGGCGAAAAGTCGTGAGCTAGGGCGAGATTTTTTACATTCATCTTGCCAAAGCTTGTAAGAACCTGTCCGTTTCTGCCGTTGCGTGTTGGCAAAACGCAGTCAAACATATCAACTCCACGAGCAACTCCCTCAACTAAATTCGTGGGGAAACCTACCCCCATAAGGTAATGTGGCTTGTGGCGTGGCATTACAGGTTGCAACACGTCAAGCATTTCATACATTTCAGCGTGACTTTCACCAACGGAAAGACCGCCAATTCCATAACCGAAAAATTTATCGTTGTGAGCCTTTGAAATTTCTTCTAGCCTATTTACGCACTCAATGCGTTGATCTTTATACAAAGCTCCTTGCACTATTCCAAAAAGTGCTTGGTCTTCTCTTGTGTGGTGAGTTGCACAACGGTTAGCCCAACGGAGTGTCCGTTCCATTGCGTCACGAGAATATTTTTCTGTTGTAGGAAGTGAAACACACTCGTCAAAAGCCATGGCAATATCTGCTCCAAGTTTTTGCTGAATATCCATTGAGTCCTCTGGTGACATAAAATGCTTTGAGCCGTCAAGGTGGCTTTTGAATTCCACACCGTCATCTGTGATTTTGTTCAAGGCAGCGAGGGAAAAAACTTGAAAGCCACCACTATCTGTCAAAATTGGATGTTGCCAGTTTTGAAATTTGTGAAGACCACCGGCTTCTGCCACGAGGTTTTCTCCAGGTCTCATGTGAAGATGATATGTGTTTGCCAAAATAATTTGAGCCCCGAGAGATTCTAGCTCATGAGGCGTCATTGTCTTGACTGTTGCTTGTGTTCCAACGGGCATAAAGACAGGCGTTTCGATCACTCCGTGAGGAGTTTCTAAAATTCCTGCCCTTGCTCCTGTCCTTTCACACTCTGCAACTAATGTAAATTTGAATTTTTGTTCGTTATTGTTCATTTTTACCCTTTATGGTTTAATTTTTTAGCCATAAAGAACATAAAGGTCATAGAGGCTGGCTACGCCAGCAAAAAAATTCTATGCTTTACCAAGTCAAAGCGAATTAAATACAAGCTGTTTTATTTTTTTTTACTTTATGTTAGTCAAGGCATTGCCTTGACGGCTTTATGTTAGCCGTGCAAAGCACGGCGCTTATGGCTAAGAAATTTTATTATATACCAAATAAATTATAAATATTTTTTTCTACTTGATTTGCTAACTCTTCCTGCTCCATTCCACGAAGCATTGCAATTGTTTCATAAACCTTTACCACGTTTTTTGGCTCGTTCGTTGTGCCACGTAATTTTTGTGGTGCAAGGTATGGGCTGTCAGTTTCGCAAAGCAATTTGTCAAGAGGAATTGACATTGCAACTTCACGAATAAATTGATTTTTAGGATACGTGATAACACAAGAAAAGGAGATGTAAAAGCCGAGCTCAAGTGCCCAGAGTGCATCTTCCATCTGTGCCGAAAAACAGTGAATTATACCACTGTGCAGATCTTTTTTGTAACTTTCTAAAATTTTCAAAAGTTGTGTCGTGGCATCTGCTTCTTGCCTTTTTTCTCCGTCACGAACATGAATAATTATCGGGCATTTCTTTTCAAGAGCTAACTCTATCTGCTCTATAAAAACTCTTTCTTGTATATTTCGTGGCGAGATGTCATAAAAATAGTCAAGCCCAATTTCTCCAAGTCCAACAACACGAGGAACATTGAGCAAATTGTCAAGCTCTGCTATATAAGTGGGGGAAACTTCCTTTGCTTCGTGTGGGTGGACACCTGCAAGGGCATAAACGGCAGGCTTCTCCGTGCAGGAGGTGGCAAAATCTATTGCTTCTTTTGACGAGGCAATGTCTGACGATGCAAATATAAGTTTTTGCACACCAGCATCAAATGCGTCCTTTGCAGTTGAAAATGAGTCTTCAAAATATTCCTTATTCAAATGACAGTGACTATCTATATACATTTTTTCGTACCTTCTGCAAAAAATTTCGTGGTTATTCTACATAGAAAGCCATTATTTTGCAAGGTAAATTTGAGAGTATACATTCTTTTTGTCATAAAGTGACAGGCTAAAAAAAGAAAAAGCAAAATTTTTACACAAGACACAAAAAGGAAATTAAACCCTTGACAAAAGAGAAAAAATTTTATATACTACCGAACGTTGTCGCGAGGGGGCGTCCGATTGGGCGGGTAGCTCAGTGGGAGAGCACCTGCTTTACACGCAGGGGGTCGTAGGTTCGAAACCTATTCCGCCCACCATAAGATAACCCTTTACACATGGAGCTGTAGCTCAGTTGGTTAGAGCGTCGGCCTGTCACGCCGAAGGTCGCGAGTTCAAGTCTCGTCAGCTCCGCCATTTTTTCAAATAGGCGTGTTATATTGTAAACTTGCGGAAGTAGCTCAGGGGTAGAGCACAACCTTGCCAAGGTTGGGGTCGCGGGTTCAAATCCCGTCTTCCGCTCCATAATTTTATGTATTTACAAATTATTTTAATTGTGCTACAATGCACCAGTCAAGTAGAGATACGCTCTCTCACCGCTCGGCAATTGTGCTGCTCGGTCAACAAACGGAAAAATTTGATTTTGTTTTATTATGTTGTTAATCCGTCCACAGCGTATCTTTGCGCTGTGGATTTTTATTTTACATTGGAGGTGTTGCACCATAGCAGCAGTAACTACACAGGATGAACCAAGAGTTAATGAAGCAATTACGGCTCCAGAGGTTCTTCTGATTGATGAAACAAACCAAAAACGTGGCGTAATGAAGATTTTAGAAGCACTTAACCTTGCAAGGTTAGCAGATCTTGACCTTGTGGAAGTTGCACCAATGGCAACTCCACCTGTTTGCCGCATCTTAAATTATGGAAAATATCGTTTCCAACAGCAGAAGCGCGAACATGAAGCAAGGAAAAAGCAAAAGGTGCAGGAAATCAAGGAAATCAAAATGCGCCCAAAAATTGATGTTCACGATTATGACTTCAAGTTAAAGGCTATTCTCTCTTTCTTGAAGGACGGAGACAAGGTTAAGGTTTCCGTTTTCTTCCGTGGTAGAGAAATGGCGTTTTTGGACAGAGGAAGGGGTGTCCTTGCTCGTGTTGTGCAGGATGTTGGTGAATGGGGTGTCATGGACACTGAGCCAAAAATGGAAGGTGCCCATATGAGAATGATGATTAGCCCCGCGGCTAACCTCAAACAGCTTTTGAAAAAAGAGCAGGAAACCCGTGTCGCCACTTCACAGCAAGAGGTAGCACCTAAGGAAAAGAAAGCACCGACAGCACCAAAGAAAAAACAAATTATCTTTGATGCAGACCAAATTTAAGCAAATAATTTTTAGGAGGAATATAAAATGCCAAAAATTAAAACACACTCAGCAACAAAAAAACGTTTTCATTTAACAGCAACCGGTAAGGTTTCTTACAAGAAATGTGGCAGAAGCCATCTTCTTTCTTCAAAGAATGCAAAGAGACTTCGTACCTTAAGAAAAGATGGAATTTTACCAGCAAATGTGGAAGCCCACATTAAGAAAATGCTCCCATACGCATAGGATTGACAGGAGGTATTTGAAATGAGAGTAAAAGGATCTAGCGCAAGCCGCAACAAATTAAAGAAACTTTATAGCATAACAAAGGGTTTTTACGGAAGAAAGAAAAACGTCTATCGCAGAGCTCGTGAAGCCTATTTGCACGCTTTAACGAGTGCTTTTGCAGGTAGAAAGTTAAAGAAGCGTGATTTCCGCAAACTTTGGATTGTTCGTATCAATGCAGCTGCCCGTGCAAATGGTATTTCTTATAGTGCACTTATTAATGGTCTCAAGAAGGCTAACATCGTAATGAACCGCAAAATGTTGGCTGATATTGCAATCAATGACGCAGCAGCCTTTACAAAGCTCGTTGAGAAGGCTAAAAACCCAGAAAAAGCTCAGGCAAAGAAAGTTACGAAAGTTGCTAAGGAAGTAAAAGAGACAAAGAAAGAAGTTAAGGAAGCTAAAGAAGAAATTAAAGAAATGAAAGTGGAAGCTAAGGAAGAAGTCAAAGAGACAAAAAAAACTGTAAAGAAAGTAACTAAAAAAGAAGAAGTAAAGGAAGAAGAAAAATAATTTTAGGACAGGTGGTTTCCACCTGTCTTTTTTTCTAAGGAAGTAAAGAATGCAAGAAGAATATATATTAAAACAAGAAACACTGCGAAAGGCATTGAAAGAAAAAAGGCTAGATGCTTTTGTCGCAATAAATGACGAAACAAGCAATTGGCAGGCAATAGCTCACCAAACAGGTTTTCGTGGCACATGTGGATTATATTTTTTGCAAAAAGACAAGAAGGCAGATATATTTTTTGATAACCGTTATCTTGAAAAGGCAAAAAAAGAAATCACCACATGCAATGTTCAGCCCTTTGAAGACAATTTTGCTGAAGTAATAGCAAAGACAGCAAAAGGCTATGGAGCTAAAACTATCGCTTGCCAAGCTAGCGAAACGTCTGCTACAAATTGGTTGGCTGTTGAGAAAGAATTGCAAAAAGTTGGCATAACATTAACGCCTTTTGACGATGAGTATCAAGAAATTTGTTCTGTAAAAACCGAAGCTGAAATTGCAAGGATAAAGGCAGCGGCAGAACTGGCAACAGAGTCTTTTTTTAAGACGCTTGAAGCTGTAAAAGAAGGAATGACAGAAGCGTCCTTTGCTGCACATCTTGAATATGAAATGGCAATAAGAGGTGCAACGCCAGCATTTGGCACAATTGTGGCAAGTGGTGTGCATAGCTCTATGCCACATGCAGGTGTGACGAAAAAGGAAATCAAGCGTGGCGAAATTGTTACGGTAGATTTTGGTGCAAGGCTAGATAATTACGTTTGCGACATTACAAGAAATTTCGTTATTGGACAGGCAACTGAGGAACAAAAGGCACTGCATAATCTTATAAAAAAAGCACACATTACGGCTGCAACTGCTCTGAAACAAAATGCTTCTGGCACGGCAATTCATAATATTGCTTGTGATGTTTTCGCTGAAAAGAAGGAATTTTTTACACATAGCTTGGGACATGGTATCGGACTTTATATCCACGAAAGTCCTCGTCTTAGTTATAGAAAAGACTATACCTTGAAGGTGGGGCAGATAGTTACAGTTGAACCCGGGCTCTACTTTGAGGGAAAATTCGGCATGAGGCTTGAGGATGATTACCTTATACATGAAGACCATGCCGAGCGTTTGACAATGTCAATGCCACAGGAACTTTTTGAAATATAAAATTAAAAGGTTCTTCACGTTTTTTTAGGGGATTTGAGGAAAAGGGTAAATTTTAATTGAGA
>CALELF010000180.1 GCA_937902895.1 uncultured Synergistaceae bacterium
GTAACTAAAACTTTAGGATATACGTGCTCTCTTTTCAATAGGTTATTTTATTAATTCCACACTTTTCCGTGAAGAACCAAAAAATAAGAGAGCCAAGCAATAAATGCTTGACTCTCTCTTATTTTTTATATTAGCCTTGGAAAGCTTCCAAATACTTGTAGTATTTCCAGTTGCGTGCGATAGCTGCTTTTTCCTCTTCAAGGAATGCCGCTGCTGCTTCTGGGTTTGCAGCCTTCAAGGATTTGTAACGAACTTCGTTGTAGATGTAATCTTCAAGTGGAAGTGTTGGCTCTTTTGAATCCACGATAAGTGGGTTCTTACCTTCTTTTGCAAGGTCTGGGTTGTATCTCATAAGGAGCCAGTGACCGCTCTCGACTGCCTTCTTCTGTTGATCAAGACCATTGACCATATTGATACCATGGTTGATACAGTGTGAATATGCAATGATGAGGGATGGACCATTGTATGCCTCTGCTTCCTGGAAGACCTTGACTGTGTGAGCATCGTTTGCACCAATTGCAACTCTGCCAACATAGACATTGCCATAGGTCATTGCCATCATAGCGAGATCTTTCTTGCCACTTGGCTTACCTGCTGCTGCAAACTTTGCAACTGCACCACGTGGTGTAGCCTTGGAAGCCTGACCGCCTGTGTTTGAGTAAACTTCTGTGTCAAGAACCAAGATGTTTATGTTC
Organism: uncultured Synergistaceae bacterium; assembly: GCA_937902895.1. GTDB lineage: Bacteria > Synergistota > Synergistia > Synergistales > Synergistaceae > CALELF01. The sequence goes on from CALELF010000180.1 coordinate 696, forward strand.
TTGCCGGAAGCTATGACGTGGTCAAGTCCACCGTAACCAATGTCGTATGCCCAACCGTCACCACCGATAATCCAAACAGACTTCTTTGCAAGGTAATCTGCAACTGTCTCAAGTTCCTCTGCTTCCTCTGTGCCGAGTGCGCAAAGATCCATCTTGAGTTGGTCTATTTTATTTCTCAAAGCATTGATTTCTTCTGTTGTTGTCTGTGGAGCATTCAAAATATCGTCAACTCTGTCTTGACCAATGACTGGTGCCAACTTTGTCAAGAGCTCTGTCGCGTATTCTGTATGCTTGTCAACTGTAAGGCGGAAGCCGAGTCCAAATTCTGCAGCATCCTCAAAGAGTGAGTTGCTCCATGCTGGACCTCTGCCCTCGTCGTTTGTGCACCATGGTGTTGTTGGCAAGTTACCGCCATAGATTGAGGAGCAACCTGTTGCATTCGCAATGAGCGCTCTGTCACCAAAGAGCTGTGAAACAAGCTTGACGTATGGTGTTTCACCGCAGCCTGCGCAAGCGCCGGAGAACTCAAAGAGAGGTCTCATAAGCTGAACATCTTTAACTGTGTTGTTAAGAAGTGCTCTGTCTGCATCTGGCAAATCCATAAAGAAGCTCCAGTTTGCTCTTTCCTGCTCACGAATTGGCATCTGAGTTGTCATCTTCAAGGTCTCTTTTGCCTTCATTGTGCAGGTGCTAACGCAAAGACCGCAACCGGTGCAATCTTCTGGTGCAATTTGAATTGTATATTTCTTTCCTGGGAACTTTGCAAAACCCTTGACATCTGTGCTCTTGAAGTTTGCAGGAGCATCCTTCAATAATTCTCCGTCATAGACCTTTGCGCGAATTGCTGCATGTGGACAAACCATAACGCATTTACCGCACTGGATACAGGATTCTGGATTCCAAGTTGGAATGTCTATTGCAATATTTCTCTTTTCATATTGTGTTGTTCCTGCTGGGAATGTGCCGTCCTCTGGCATTGCAGAAACTGGAAGGCTGTCGCCCTCAAGAACCATCATTGGTCCAAGGACATTCTTGACAAATTCTGGCGCATCGTCTGCCACTGGCTTCTTGATGTCAAAGTCGCTGGTAACTTCGCCTGGAACCTTGACTTCAAAGAGATTTTGAAGTGTGGCATCGACTGCTGCAATGTTCTTGTCAACAACTGCCTGCCCCTTCTTTGAGTAGCTCTTGACGATGGAATCTTTAATTGCCTTGATTGCCTCGTCCTTTGGAATGATGTTTGAAATTGCAAAGAAGCATGTCTGCATGATTGTGTTTGTGCGGTTGCCCATGCCTGTCTCTTTTGCAATCTTTACTGCGTCTATTACATAGAATTTTAACTTCTTGTCAATAATGTGCTTCTGGTATGTTCTTGGCAACTTGTTCCAAATTTCATCTGCACGGAAAGGTGCATTCAAAAGGAAGGTGCCACCCTCAGCAGCGTTCTTCAAAATGTCAAGTTTCTCAAGGAATGAATAAACGTGGCATGCTATGAAGTTTGCCTTGTTGATGAGATATGAAGCATATATTGGGTTTGGACCAAAACGAAGGTGGCTTATTGTGTAACCACCAGACTTCTTTGAGTCGTAGCTATAGTAACCCTGTGCATAGAGATTTGTGTTCTGACCAATAATCTTGATTGAGTTCTTGTTTGCACCAACAGTTCCGTCTGAACCTAAACCATAGAACAAGCAACGTGTTGTTTCTGGGTCTTCTGTGTCAAAGTTCTCATCATATGAAAGGCTCTTGAATGTAACGTCATCGTTGATACCGATTGTGAAGTCATCCTTTGGCTCGAGCTTTGCAAGTTCATCAAAGACACCCTTGACCATTGCTGGTGTAAAGTCTTTTGATGCGATACCATAACGACCACCAACAATTTTGATGTCTCTGCCGAAGAGGGCGTTGCGGACGTCGGCACAAAGTGGCTCGCAAATTGCGTTTGGCTCCTTATAACGGTCAAGAACAGCAATTTTCTTGACTGTTGCTGGGAGTGAATTCACAAAACGTGAAATATCAAATGGACGGAAGAGGTGAACGGAAAGAACACCGACCTTCTCGCCACGCTTGTTGAGCTCATAAACTGCTTCGTGTGCAACTGCTGCACCAGAACCCATAATAACGATTACGCGGTCTGCATCTGCTGCACCAAAGTAATCAAAGAGGTGATACTGTCTGCCAGTTTCCTTTGCAAACTTGTCCATTGCCTCTTGGAAAATGTCTGGCATTGCAGCATAGTAGAGGTTCTGTGATTCTCTGCTCTGGAAGCAAACGTCACTGTTCTGTGCTGTACCACGAATAACTGGTGCCTCTGGGGTGAGACCATTGAGGCGGTGCTCACGAACGAGGTCGTTGTTAATGCAGTTTTTCATGACACTATATGGAATTTCTTCAATCTTCATTTCTTCATGGCTTGTGCGGAAACCGTCAAAGAAGTGAAGCACTGGCACATGGCCTTCCAATGTTGCCATCTGTGCGATGAGTGCATTGTCTTCTGCTTCCTGAACAGTTGCTGAAGCAAGGAGTGCCCAGCCTGTTGCACGGACAGCCATAATATCTGAATGTTCGCCAAAAATTGACAATGTATTTGTTGCCAAGGTTCTTGCCGTAACGTGCATAACTGTTGGTGTAAGCTCACCAGCAATCTTATACATGTTAGGAATCATAAGGAGAAGTCCCTGTGAAGATGTAAAGGTTGTGGAGAGTGCTCCTGTTGTCAAGGCGCCGTGATAAGCACCGCTTGCGCCTGCCTCGGACTGCATTTCCTGAACTAGTGGAATTGTTCCCCAAATGTTCGGGCGTTTTGCCGCAGACCAAGTGTCGCTCCATTCGCCCATTGGGCTAGAAGGAGTGATTGGGTAGATTGAGATAACTTCGTTGACAGCGTGTGCAACATGTGCAACAGCTTCGTTTGCGTCAACTGTAACCATCTTTGGTTTCTCTTGCATAGTAAGTCCTCCTATTTATAGTGCTACTATTTTTTATCTTATACTATTTCTGACTTAAATTGTTCAATAAACATTTTTTAGAATGGTACAAGTTTTACTAAAAAATATTAATTGAAAATTGAGAATTGAAAATTGAGAATTTTTGTATGCCACTTTGTGGCATTAATTAGAGTGAGGCGTAGCCTCACTAAAAATTGTTTTTGCGAAGTAAAAACTCCGCAATTCTCAATTCTCCATTTTCCATTCTCAATTCAAAGTGTTTTTCATTTTCTGATGTGGCTTAATTCGTCATAGCAACCGCTGAATATAATCAAGAATAGTATTAGCTAAATAAAACACCGCGTATTCTACAACTTTTTTCAAAAAAAAGCAAAAAAAAATCTAAATAACCCGAAAATTTTTTGCACTTTTTCTCCCTATATTGAGGGGTGAGAAATTCCACCTCAAATAAAATGAAGGGAGGTGTTGCTCATGGCAGCAAGTTTAATCCACGAAGCAAGCGCTTTGAAATTTGCCTTAAACACGGGAACTGTTTCTGAACCAAAGACTAGCACGGTTTCAATGTCAAGGGTAAATGAATCGGCAAGCGCAGAGGTACTAGCAAATGTGGCACAAGCAGTTGATGCGCTTTTTGACTTCGACGTCACTGGCCACAAGGTGCAAAAATCCTATGCTCTAAATTTGGCATAGGAAGCAAAAAATTAAAAGAAAGGAGGTGAAACACAATGGCAGTTACAACCACAAAGACAATCACACTAGGATTTCTCGACAATTTTGGCGACCAATTTAGGGTTTCCTTTGGCAAGGTAAAGGATCTCACCGACGCCACAGGTAAAACGCTTGTAAATGCAGCAATGGACGCAATGATAACAAACCAACCCTACACAAAAGAGTTGGCAGTCAAACAGAGTGCATATCAGACTTCTACCACAAAAACTGATATCGAGTTGTCATAGAGCGAATTGCAATTTTAGCAAGAGAGCAGAAAAATTTTTATTTTTCTGCTCTCTTTTCGTTTTTTAATGTTTTGTTTTATTTTTTGCTATTTTTTTTTGATTATTTGTAGTAAAATCACCTTAACATTTATGAAAAGAGGCGCAACATGACAGAAATTGAACGTAAAATTGCAAGTGATTTATTGAGTATTAAAGCTGTCTTTCTCCGCCCAGATGAACCATTCACATGGGCAAGTGGCATTAAAAGCCCCGTCTATTGTGACAACCGCCTAACCCTAACTGACACGCGTGTCAGACTGGATGTGGAAACAGCAATAGCTGAAACTATAAAGCGCGTCTACCCAGATGTCGAAGTTCTTATGGGAACATCCACTGCCGGCATTGCCCACGCTGCAATCACAGCGCATCTTCTAAACCTTCCCATGGGCTACGTTAGAAGTGGCGCAAAAGACCACGGCAGAAAAAATCAAATAGAAGGGCGTATTGAAAAGGGACAGAAATGTGTCGTCGTGGAAGACCTCATTTCAACCGGCGGAAGCGTCATAGAAGTTGTCAATGTGCTTCGTGAAGCAGGAGCAAATGTCCTTGGCATTGTCAGTATCTTTACCTACGGATTACAAAAAGGACTTGATAGACTGGCTGAAGCAAATGTGCAAAACACAAGCGTAACAAACTTTGACGCACTCGTTGAAGTTGCAGCAGAAGAAAATTACATCAAAAAAGAAGATGTGGAGCGTTTAATCGCTTTCCGCAAAAACCCTTCAGACGAAAGTTGGATAAAGTAACACTTTAGCCATAAGGAACATAAAGAATATTTTTTCTCAGCATTGCCGACAAAACAAAACCTCTTAATATTGCACTACTTTAACTCCTAATCCATAATTTATTTAAGGAGTAAAACATGCGTCATATATTAAATATTTTAGATCTATCTGTTGAAGAAATTGACGAACTCGTCGCAACTGCCATAGACATCATGGCTCGTCCGGATGCCTATTCAAATGTTTGTCACAACAAGACTCTTGCAACACTCTTTTTTGAACCTTCCACTCGCACACGTCTTTCCTTTGAGGCAGCAATGTGGGAGCTTGGTGGCAGAGTTCTTGGCTTTTCTGAGGCTTCGTCCTCCAGCGCAGCAAAGGGCGAAAGCGTGGCAGACACAATTACAGTCGTCAGCAATTATGCAAATATTATCGCCATGCGTCACCCAAAGGAAGGTGCTCCGCTAGTCGCTTCCTCTCATGCAAATGTACCGATAATTAACGCTGGAGATGGAGGACACAACCACCCAACCCAAACCCTTACAGACCTTGTTACAATTAAAAAAGAACTCGGTCGATTTAATAATCTGACCATTGGGCTTTGTGGTGACTTGAAATTCGGCAGGACAGTCCACTCTCTCATCGCTGCAATGTCACGTTACTCAGGCGTGAAATTTGTCCTCATCTCTCCACAGGAATTGAAGCTCCCAACCTATATTTCAAAAGACTACATTATCGACAAAAACATTCCTTTTACAGAAACAACAACTCTTGAAGATGGTATTGCAGGACTTGATGTGCTTTACATGACCCGTGTACAAAGAGAGCGCTTCTTCAACGAAGAAGACTACCTACGCTTGAAGGATCGCCTAATCCTCACTCCGGAGAAAATGGAGCTGGCATCAAAAGAAATGATAGTTATGCACCCATTGCCACGTGTCAATGAAATTTCAACAGAAATTGACACAGACCCACGAGCTGCATATTTCCGTCAAGCTGCTTGTGGCAAATTTGCCCGAATGGCTCTCATTATGAAACTCCTTGGCTTAAAGGTTGGTGACTAATATGACAGTAGATTCCATTAGAAACGGAATAGTGATTGACCACATAGAAAACGGAAAGGCAATGAAGATATACCAAATTATGCACCTTGAAAAACTTGATTGCCCCGTTGCAATTTTGGAAAATGTTGTTAGCAAAAAGCAAGGCAAAAAAGACATTTTAAAAGTTGACGGACACATTCCTTTCAATCTTGATGTTGTCGGGCTGGTAAGCCCAGATGCAACAATAAACATTGTGCGAGATGGTAAGGTTGTCAAAAAGGTTAAACCAGAGCTTCCCACAAGGATAGATGGAATTTTAACCTGCAAAAATCCACGTTGCATAACATCTGTAGAACAGGGAATTAAACAAGCTTTCCGCCTTGCTGACAAAGAAAAACGCGAGTATCGTTGCGTATACTGCGACACAAAATACTCGGGGTAGTTTAGGTTTAAATAACATAAAGGCAATGAGTTATCGGCACAACCGACAACTCATTGCCTTTTTTATGGCTCTTCACGGAAAAGTGTGGGATGGTAGAGTGAAGTAACGAATCAAAGTAAAG